>CAYTEC010000010.1:0-42416 GCA_964436745.1 uncultured Dehalococcoidia bacterium
TCCAGTACTGGCGGGACTAACATAGCGTCTGGTACAACCATTGGGGGCAGGTCACCAGGGCGTTCGGAGGAGGGGCCGTCGGCGCGCTGATTCTGCTGTACGGAATAGAGGAGCTGGGCTTCCAGCCGGGCATGCTGGGGACCATCTTCGCGGTCGGCGGCGCAGCCTCAGTCGTAGGGGCAATGGCGGCGGGACGGGTGACGCGGCGCGTGGGGATCGGGCGGGCCATCACGTACGGGGCCTTCGTGGAGGGTGTGGCGATGCTCCTGATCCCGCTGGCCCGCAGACCGCTCGTCGTGGCAGGGGCGCTCCTGGCGGGCCATCAGCTCGGAGACGGCGCGGCCATCGTCCACGAGATCAACCAGGTGAGCCTACGTCAGGCGATCACGCCCGGCCCTCTGCTGGGCCGGGTGAACGCAAGCTTCCGAATGATCGGCCTCGGCGCGGCCCTCCTCGGCTCGATGGCCGCCGGGGTCGTGGCAGAGGCCGTCGGGATGCGGGTGGCGCTGGTCGGGGCTGCGGTCGCGGCCCTTCTCGGGGCGGCGGTGCTGGCGCTCTCGCCGATCCGGTCCGCGGTGACGGCGCCGCGGCCTACGAGCGAGGGTCCCGGCGCACCGTATGACACCCGCTCGCCTCGTCGCGCCTGGTACAATGGCGGCCACCGGAAAAGGCACATCAAGGAGGAGCGCAGTGGACCTAGGAATTGCAGGTAAGGTGGCGCTGGTGACGGGCGGGAGCCGCGGCCTGGGCAGGCAAGTGGCCCTCACCCTTGCCCGCGAGGGGTGTCACGTCGCGGTCTGCGCCCGAGGCGCCGATGGCCTGGAGCAGACGGTCCAGGAGCTGAAGGCCCTCAGCCCGCGGTCGATCGGCGTTCTGGCAGACGTCACGCAGGTCGATGACGGCCGTCGGTTTCACGATGAAGCCGTGGGGGCGCTCGGCGCCGTCGACATCCTGGTGAACAACGTGGGCGGCAGCCGTGGCGGCCGCGACTTCGATGCGGCGACCGACGAGGACTGGCAGGACACGCTTGACCTCAACCTCTTCTCCACCATCAGGATGACCCGGCTGGTCGTCCCTGGGATGAAGGAGCGGCGGTGGGGGCGCATCGTGAACATCGCCTCCATCTTCGGCCGCGAGCACGGGGGCGGCCCCACGTACATGGCGGCCAAGGCCGCCGTCATCGCCCTGACCAAGCACCTGGGGCTGGCCCTAGCGAAGGACAACGTCATGGTGAACAGCGTGGCCCCCGGCTCGATCCGCTTCCCCGGCGGCGGGTGGGACCGGTTCGCCACCGGCAACACCCCGGAGGTGGTCGACGAGTTCGTCGCCCGCAACCTCCCCACGGGCCGATTCGGGTGGCCGGAGCCCATCGGCGAGACCGTGGCTTTCCTCTGCTCGGAGCGGGCGGACCTGCTGGCGGGGGTGTGCTTGAACGTGGACGGCGGCCAGTCGCATTCGTTGATTTAGGGACCTAGACGTGAGACCCCTCGTCGCGGGCCTCCTCCCGTTCGTGGTGAGCCTGTCGAACCAATGCGCAGCGTGGGCTGCCAGCAACCCGTCCCCAGCCTGGGTGCAGGGCACGCCCTGCCCGCTCGTGGTGAGCCTGTCCAACCAGTGCGCAGCGTGGGCTGCCAGCAACCCGTCCCCAGCCTGTGTGCAGGGCACGCCCTGCCCGCTCGTGGTGAGCCTGTCCAACCACCCGCCCCGCGAAGCCGAGGAAGGCGCGGCCGAGCGATGAGCGTGAACGGCCTCGTCGCGGGCCGGTTCGGCGGCGACGCCGGGATGCTGCTGGCGTCGCTCCCACGCCTCCCCGAGCCGACGGCCCGGCCGGTCCTGGTCGTGATGACCGGCCTGCCGGGAACGGGGAAGTCCACCGTGGCCCGCGCCCTGGCCGCCCAATTCCCCCTCATCCACCTAGAGACCGACGTCCTCCGAAGGGTCCTCTTCCCTTGCCCGACGTACGTCGCGGCGGAGAACAGACGGCTCTTCCCGGCCATCCACCGACTCATTGGCGCGCTGCTCGACCGGAGTCTGCCGGTCCTCTTCGACGCGACGAATCTGACGGAGCCCGCGCGGCGGCGCCCCTACAAGCTCGCGACCGAGCGGGGGGCCGTGCTCGCGGTGGTGAGCGTGGTGGCCCCGGAAGGGGTGGTCCGTGAGCGGCTGGCCCGTCGCGCCGGTGGGGGCCGCGACCCGGAGGACCGCTCCGATGCCGACTGGGACACCTACCTCGGCATGGCGAGGACGTGGAGCTCATCCGCCGCGACCATCTGGTCATCGACACATCGAGCAACATCGCGCCGACGGTGCGGAAGCTGGCACGGCGGCTCGAGCGGGAGGCGAGGGAGGGATCGACGGCAAGGACCCACGGACGGCGACATCCTGAACCGCGCAGCGGCGGCGAGGAGCGATAGTAGGCCCACCAGGCCGTCTAATCGGCCCCCACAGTCTTGCGGGCGGGGCCACAAACGGGCAATATGGCTGACACATCGAGCCGTCGGTCCGAAGGAGGACACATGGAAATCCGGGTCGTGGGCGGGGACATCACGCAGTCGGACGCCGACGCCATAGTAGTCAACCTGTTCGACGGGGTGCGACAGCCTGGTGGGGCCACCGGGGCAGTGGACAGCGCGCTGGACGGCGCCATCTCCGGCCTCATCGCCGATGGCGAGATCACCGGCAAGAAGGGGCAGATGGCCCTTATCCACACGCTGGGCAAGCTCCCCGCCAAGCGTGTGCTGGTGGTCGGACTGGGCAAGTCACAGGACTTCAACGAGGACATCATCCGGGACGTCACGGCGGAGTCGTGTCGCTACCTGAGGCGGACCGGCGTCGAACGCGCGGCCACCATCGCCCACGGCACGGGCATCGGCGGGCAGGAGGGCGAGGCCGCGGCCCGGGCGATGGCCGAGGGCGCGATCCTGGGCCTCTACACGTTCCGCCGGCACCGGACCAGCAACGACGACTCGAAGGAGCTCAAGGTCCTGGAGATCGTCGAGCAAGACGAGTTGAAGCTGCCCGTGTTCCAACGTGGGATCGAGTCGGGACGCATCGTGGCGGAAAGCGCCGCCCTGGCCCGCGATCTGGTGAACCAGCCCGCCAACCGGCTGACCCCCACCGACATGGCGGAGGCGGCCCAGCAGGTGGCGGAAGAGCACGGTCTGGAAGCGGAAGTGCTGGACCGGGATCAGTGCGAGGAGTTGGGAATGGGCGCGTTCCTAGGCGTGGCTCGGGGCAGCGCTGAGCCCCCCAAACTCATCGTGCTCCGCTATCGCGGCGACCCCGACAACCCCGACAACAACCTGGGGCTCATCGGCAAGAGCGTCACCTTCGACTCCGGCGGGTTGTCGCTGAAGGGCGCTGAGGGCATGGGGCGGATGAAGGGCGACATGGCCGGGGGCGCAGCGGTGATCGGGGCGATGAAGGCCATCGCGCAGCTTGGGCCTCGGATCAACGTCACGGCCATCGCCGCCGCCACGGAGAACCTTCCCAGCGGCACGGCGGTAAAGCCCGGCGACGTCCTCACGACAATGAGCGGCAAGACGGTGGAGGTGGAGAACACGGACGCGGAGGGTCGGCTCACCCTGGCCGACGCCGTGACCTACGCCCGCAGCCTTGGGCTCCGCCGGCTGGTGGATGTGGCCACCCTCACGGGCGCGATGTCCGTCAGCCTGGGGAGCGTGCGCGCCGGTGTGTTCGGCAACGATCAGCCGCTGGTGAACCGGGTAATGCGCGCTGGCGAAGCCGCCGGCGAGAAGATGTGGCAACTCCCGATGGACGATGAGTACAAAGAGCTCAACAAGAGCACGGTCGCCGACCTCAAGAACACGGGTGGGCGGGGCGCGGGCGCCATCACCGCCGCCCACTTCATCGGCGAGTTCGCGGGCGATACGCCGTGGGTGCACCTGGACATCGCGGGAGTATCGATGGCTGACAAGGACAGCGGCCCCGACGTGAAGGGCGCCCGCGGGTTCCCCGTGCGCTCGCTGGTCCGGCTCGCCCAGGACCTTGCCAGGAACCGGGCGTAGAGGGGAGCGGTCGGGGATGTCCTGCCGCGGGCGAGGGCACGGGCGCAACGATTGCCCGTCGCGAACCACGTATGATATACTCAGTGCGCATTGCGCGAATCGCTCTTTCTGGCCGCGCGTGCCACGGCTCGGGAAACCGCGAAAGGGAGGTCCATGGAGCAGGCGACGGTAGAGCAGCCGCGACAAGACCCCACCATTCGAGAGCCGGTGACGATGAAGGCGCTCTTGGAGGCGGGGGTCCACTTCGGACACCAGACCCGGCGCTGGCAGCCGAAGATGAAGCAATATATCTTCACGCAGCGCAACGGAATCCACATCATCGACCTCCAGCAGACGCTGACGCTCTTGGAGCGCGCCTGCCAGCAGATCACTAACCTGGTGGCCCAGGGCGGGACGATGCTGTTCGTCGGCACCAAGCGGCAAGCCCAGGAAACGGTGGAAGCCGAGGCTGCCCGCTGTGGTATGTTTTACGTCAACCAGCGATGGCTCGGCGGCACAATGACCAACTGGCAGACGATCCGCCGCCGCATCGAGTACATGCGCTCTCTTGAGGAGAGCGAGGCCCGCGGCGAGTTCCGCAGCCTCCCAAAGAAGGAAGCCCTCAAGCGTGGCGACAGGCTGCGCCGCCTCCAGAAGTACCTGGGCGGCGTCAGGGACATGCGGCGCCTGCCCACCGCTCTTCTGGTCATCGACGTTGGGCGGGAGAAGATCGCCGTGGCGGAAGCCGGCAAGTTGCGCATCCCCATCTTCGCCCTGGTCGACACAGACTGTGATCCGAACCTGGTGGACCACCCGGTCCCCGGCAACGACGACGCCATCCGATCCATCCGGCTCGTCGCCGGGCGCGTCGCCGACGCCGTGCTGGAAGGCATCCACCGCCGCAAGGCCCTCGCCGAGGCCGAGGAGGCGTTGGTGGAGATGAAGGAGGAGGGTGTCGTCCTGGCGCCCGAATCCCTGCTCGCCGGCAACGAAGACCTGCTGGAGGCCGACGAGGATCCCACCCCCATCGTCGACGACGTTGAAGACGACGACGAGGGCGATTCCGACAACTAGCGGCCGGCGTGACGCGCCGGTTGTCCCTGGGCGCCCGCATCCGAGCCCGACAATCCCAGTCGAGGGTCGGATGCGAGCCGTGCCCGGCGGGACCGTGGAACCATAGCCTCGCTGAGACAAGGTGGACCGATGCCGGAGATTACCGTCGAGCAAGTTCGAGAACTGCGAGAGTCCACGGGCGCGGGCATCATGGACTGCAAGCGCGCCCTACAGGACGCCAACGGCAGCCTTGAAGGCGCCCTGGCCATTCTCCGCGAGAAGGGCCTGGCCTCCGCGGCCAAGCGCGCCGGGCGGACGGCCGACCAGGGGGTAGTGGAGTCCTACATCCACAGCGGCGGCCGCATCGGCGTGCTGGTGGAGCTGAACTGCGAGACCGACTTCGTAGCCCGCACCGAGGACTTCCGTACTCTGGCCCACGACCTCGCCATGCAGGTCGCGGCCATGGACCCCGACAGCTTCGCGGACGAGACATCTGACGGCAGCGCCCGGCTCCTAGAGCAGGCGTTCATCAAGGACCCCTCCAAGACCGTTCAGGACCTGGTGACGGAAACCATTGCCAGGACGGGGGAGAACATCCAGATCCGGCGATTCGTCCGGTTCGCCCTCGGTGGGTGAGAGGGACCTGGGGATGGCGTCCGGCATCACGCACCGACGAGTCCTGCTCAAGCTGAGCGGGGCCTCCCTCCAGGGGGAGCGGGACCACGGCATTGATCCAGACGCAGTCCGGTACGTGGCGTCCCAGATCAAAGAGGCTCGTGGCAACGGCGTGGAGCTGGCCCTGGTCGTAGGCGGCGGGAACTGGTGGCGCGGGGCTGAGGCCGCGGAGCGCGGCATGGAGCGGGCCTCCGCTGACTACGCCGGGATGCTCGCCACCATCATGAACGCCCTGGCCCTGCAGGATGCTCTGGAGCAGCAGGGGGTCGATACCCGAACCCAGAGCGCCATCAACGTACAGGCCGTTGCAGAGCCGTACATCCGCCGGAAGGCGATCCGGCACCTGGAGAAGGGCCGAGTCGTCATCTTTGCCGGCGGTACCGGGAATCCCTTCATCACCACGGACTCCGCTGCCGCTCTTCGCGCGGTGGAGATCGGCGCCACCAACCTGCTGATGGCCAAGCACAACGTAGACGGGGTCTACGACGCCGATCCGCGGAAGCACTCGGAGGCCCGGAAGTTCGAAAGGCTCGGGTACCTGGAAGTGCTCAACCTTCAGCTTGAGGTCATGGACAGCACGGCCCTCTCACTGTGCATGGACAACCATCTGCCGATCATCGTCTTTGACCTTTTCATCCCCGGAAGCCTCCTGCGCCTCCTTTCGGGCGAGCCCCTGGGGACCTTGGTTACCGACGCGGCCGAACAGCGAGTCGCAATCTAGGACGCAGGGGGGAAGACCATGGCGGACGTCAAGGACCTCCTCGGCGACGCGGATCACCGGATGCAGCAGGCCGTGGAGGCCGTGCGCAAGGACCTGGGCACGGTCCGCACGGGGCGGGCGAACCCATCCCTTGTCGAGAACCTGACCGTGGACTACCACGGCGTGCCCATGCCCCTCAACCAGCTCGCCTCCATCTCGGCCCCGGAAGCGCGGCTCCTGGTGGTCCAGCCCTGGGACCGGGGAGCGCTCCCAGCCATGGAGAAGGCCCTCCTTAGGGCGGACATGGGCGCGACCCCCAGCAGCGACGGTACCGTCATCCGGATAGCTCTGCCGGCCCTCACCGAGGAGCGGCGCAGGGACCTGGTCCGCGCATCGCGCAAGCGCGTCGAGGACGGCCGCGTGGCCGTGCGGAACGTGCGCAGGGACATCAACGACAAGCTCCGCGGCCAGGAGAAGGCGAAGGAGCTGTCGCAGGACGAGAGCCGACGCGCGCAGGAGAGCCTCCAGAAGCTGACCGACTCCGCCATTTCCCAGGTCGACAAGGTGGGAGAGGCGAAGGAGGCCGAGGTCCTGGAGGTCTAGCGGCGTGGCCAACGACCGAGGTCCCAAGGGGACTCAGCCCATCCCGACACTTGACCAGCCGACACCCGAATCCGGGACACCCGCGCACGTCGCCATCATCATGGACGGCAACGGCCGTTGGGCCGAGCAGCGCGGTCAGTCGCGGCTGGAGGGGCACAACGCGGGCACCGCCAACATTCGCCGCGTGGTCCAGTATGCCGCGGAGTTGGGCATCGGCTACCTGACCCTGTACGCGTTCTCGACCGAGAACTGGAATCGCCCCAGCTTGGAGGTCGAGGGCTTGATGGGAATCCTGGGAGCGGTAATCGCCCGGGAAACGGAGACCCTCCACCAACAGGGGGTCCGCCTCAACCACCTGGGCCGCATGGACCGACTTTCGCCGAACCTGCGCTCCGCCATCTCCCACGCTCTTGAACTGACCCGTGACAACTCCGGCCTGGTACTGAGCGTCGCCTTTGACTACGGCGGGCGGGACGAGCTGCTCCACGCGGTCCGGCGCATCATCGCGGACGGCGTGCCCGCGGAGGACCTGGACGAGGCCACGCTCTCCCGCTACCTCTTCTCCACGGACCTGCCGGACCCTGATCTGATCGTCCGAACGGCAAGCGAGATGCGGTTGAGCAACTTCCTGCTCTGGCAGGCCGCCTACAGCGAGTACTACGTCACGGACGTTCTCTGGCCCGACTTCGGCGAGCGGGACATGGCGGACGCCATCGCCGCCTTCCGAGGCCGGCGACGACGCTTTGGGGGCCTCCGCTCCCCAGAGCCGGGCTAGCTGGGGCAGCGGTTGGCGGCCCGCCTCCTCAGCGCAGCCGTCGGCATCCCCATCCTCACGGGCGCGGTGTGGCTGGGGGGAGCCTGGCTTGCCGCGCTTGTGGCGGTAGCGGCGGCGACCGCCTACGTGGAGCTCCACCGCCTTCTCGCAGCCAAGGACACCTCCCCCTCGCTCGTCTTGGGGCTCCTCTTTACGCTTGCCCTCGCGCTGAACGGGCAGTTCGAAGGGCGATACGCCCTCGCCGTCTTGGCCGTTGGGCTTCTGTCGTCGCTCGCCTGGCAGGCGGCGCGTGGCGTGCGGACGGGGGGCGTGACCGCTTGGGCCGCTAGCATGGCGGGCCCGCTCTACATCGGCGTCCCGCTCGGCTTCGCCCTCCTCCTTCGAGCGCAGGATGGCGGGCGCGATTGGCTGCTGCTGGTGCTGCTGGTGACGTTCGCCGCGGACACCGCCGCGTACCTCGTCGGGCGGCCGCTGGGGAAGCATCGGATGGCCCCCACCATCAGCCCCAAGAAGACGTGGGAAGGGGCAGCGGGGGGGCTCGTGGGCGCGGTGGGCGTCTCGGTCCTGGCGAGCGCCGTGCTGGCGACATCGCTCGCATGGTGGCAGGCGTTGGCGCTGGGACTGGTGCTGGGGATCGTCGCGCAGGCCGGAGACCTGGCCGAGTCGGCGTTGAAGCGGGCGCTCAACGCGGGAGATGCCAGCCGCCTGATTCCCGGGCACGGGGGGGTGCTGGACAGGCTGGACAGCATTGTCTTCACACTGGTGGTTATGTATCATATCGTATTGTGGGTGAACCGATGAAGCGGATCGCCATCCTCGGGTCCACTGGCTCCATTGGACGACAGACGCTGGGCGTGGTGCGCGCCTTCCCCGGAGAGTTCTCCGTGGTCGGCCTGTCCGCGTGGAGCAACACGGACCTCCTCCTGGAGCAGGCCTGGGAGCTGCGGCCGGCGCTCGTCTGGTGCAAGACCCCCCTCCCCCCGGAGGCGCTGCCCCCCGGGTGCCGGATGGCGGAAGGGCCCACGGAGATCGCCACCGACCCCTCCGTCGAGATGGTCGTGCAGGGGCTCGTGGGCAACGTAGGCCTGACACCCACCCTGGAGGCGCTGAGAGCGGGGAAGCAGGTGGCGCTGGCGAACAAGGAACCCGTCGTCATGGCGGGCGATCTGCTCGCTCGGGAGGTGAAGCGGAGCGGTGGGCAGCTTCTCCCCGTGGACAGCGAGCCGAGCGCAATCTGGCAGTGCCTGCGGGGCGAGGACCCGGTGCGGGGCGTGCGTAGGCTGATCATCACCGCGTCAGGCGGGGCGTTCCGCGGCATGCCCCTGGAAGCGATGGCCTCCGTGACTCCGGAGGACGCCCTGAAGCACCCCACGTGGAGCATGGGAAGCAAAGTCACGATAGACTCGGCGACGATGATGAACAAGGTGTTCGAAGTGATTGAGGCCCGCTGGCTCTTCGACATGCCGTGGGAGCGGCTTGACGTGGTCATCCACCCCCAGAGCATCATCCATTCGATGGTCGAGTTCGACGACAGCTCCGTGAAAGCGCAGCTCGGGCCGCCGGACATGCGTCTGCCCATCCAGCACGCCCTCTTCTACCCGCGGCGGCTAGCCAACAGCGAGCTCCCTCGGCTCGACCCCGTGGCGGTGGGCGCTCTCACGTTCGAAGCCATGGACCCGGATCGGTACCCGTGCTTCCAACTGGGGAGGGAAGCCGCCAGGGCCGGGGGCGCCGCCCCCACGGTGCTGAGCGCCGCCGACGAGGCCGCCGTCGAGCTCTTCCTCGATCGGCGCATCGGCTTCCTGGACATCCCCAAGCTCATCTCCCGCGCGTTGGACAGCGACGACTCTGGATCGAACCCCACCATTGAGCAGCTCTTCGCGGCGGACGCCAGGGCTCGGGAGACGGTGCGACGGGAGGCCAAGCGGAGCTGATGTTGTTCACGATCCCAGGCTTCCTCGCACTTCTGGTGGTCTTAGTCGTGATCCACGAACTGGGGCACTTCCTCACGGCCAGGGCCTTTGGCGTCCGTGTGCTGGAGTTCGGCATCGGGTTCCCCCCCCGGATCGCGTCGTTCACCCGCGGAGAGGTCGTCTACTCGATCAATGCCCTCCCAATCGGCGGCTTCGTCAGGCTGCTGGGAGAGGAGGACCCGACGGAGCCGCGGAGCCTCGCCTCGCGAGGGGCCCTGACGCGGCTCGCCGTGCTGGGGGCCGGCGTGCTGATGAACCTGGTCCTGGCGGTCGTCCTCTTCACTGTCTCTTTCATGGTGCCCCAACAGACCCTGGTGGGACACGTGCAGGTCACGAGGGTCTCCGACGGCTCGCCGGCCGACGAGGCCGGGGTGAGGGCGGGCGACATCATCGCCGCGGTAGACGGGCGGCCCGTCGCCAACATTGCAGAAGTCATCGAGCGGATCCGATTGAAGCTGGGCGAGAGCAACACGTGGGATCTGGTGCGGCCAAGGCGGCTCATCACAGGCGCCCTTGGGGGCGGCGGCGAGCCGGGGCTGATCCCCGAGCCGACGACCGAAGGCGAGCGCCTCACAATCACGCTGGTGCCGCGCTGGCAGCCGCCGCCGGGGGAGGGGAACGCTGGAGTCGAGATCCGAACCGTGGGTGGAGAGATGGTCTCCAGGTCCTACCCGGTGTGGGAGGCAGCGCCCAAGGGGTTCCAGCGGATGGGAGAGATGCTGGTCCTCATCCGCAAGGAGGTCACGGGTTGGTTCGTGGGTACGACAAGCCCGCAGGTCGGGGGAGCTGTCGAGATGGCCAGAGCCACAGGGGTGGTCTTCCGGGCGGGTTTGGCGCCAACCATTGTGTGGGCTGCGTTCCTGAGTCTCAATCTCGCGATCCTCAACATCCTGCCCGTCCCCGGATTGGACGGAGGCCGCATCCTGCTCGTGTTGATCGAGTGGCTACGTCGGGGCAAGCGTGTCTCGCCACGGGTTGAGGCGATGGTCCACCTGATGGGGCTGATGACCATCCTGGGACTTGTCATCGTCGTCACCTACTTCGACGTGGTGCGCGTGCTGCGCGGCGAGAGTTTGCTAGAGTAGGCTGCAAGGGCGCGGGGGGGACTCGCTTGTGCGGTGAACCCCTACCCAGTACCGTTTCCTATCGGGCTTCACTACACATTTCACGCGGATAGAAGGGCGGCGGAGGCGACAAGATGAAGACCCGAAGGGTCACCAAGCCGGTGTATGTGGGCGACGTCAAGGTCGGCGGCGACGCGGAGATCACTGTCCAGTCGATGACCAAGACCGATACCCGCAACGTGGCCGCCACGGTCGACCAGATCAATGGCCTGCAGGACGCGGGATGCGACATCATCCGCAGCGCGGTCCCAGACATGGAGGCCGCCAAGGCGCTCGGCGAGATCAAGCGCCGGACCCGCATCCCTCTCATTGCGGACATCCATTTCCACTACAAGCTCGCCCTTGAGGCGCTAGAACAGGGCGTCGATTGCCTCCGACTGAACCCCGGCAACATCCGCGACCCGGAGCGGGTTCGCGAGGTGGTGCGGGCCGCTAAGGAGCGCCAGGTCCCCATCCGTATCGGCGTCAACTTCGGGAGCTTGCCCCCGGTCGGCGGCATAGGCCGCATCGGCGGCTTCTCCCGCCTCTACGACATGGTGAACCGCCTGCCGAAAGCGGGGGAGGCCCAGCCGGGGGAGTACAGCATCGTCGATCACATGGTCGCCACCGCGCTGTGGGAGATCTCGCTGCTGGAGGAGCTGGACTTCGACCTGATCAAGATCTCCCTCAAGGCGTTCGACGTGCCGACGACGATCGAGGCCTACCGTCGGCTTGCGACGATGGTCCCCTACCCCCTCCACCTGGGCGTCACGGAGGCGGGAACGGTGCAAGCAGGGTCCGTGCGCAGCGCCGTGGGGCTCGGCTACCTGCTGTACGAGGGCATCGGCGACACGATCCGCGTCTCCCTCAGCGGTGACTCGCTGGAGGAGGTCCGGGCCGGCTACGACATCCTCAAGTCGCTCAACCTGCGCGAGAAGGGCGTGACCCTGGTGGCCTGCCCCTCTTGCGGCCGCGCCGATGTCGACGTGGTCAAGCTCGCCAACGAGGTCGACGAGCTGGTGAGAAATCTGGACGAGCCGGTCAAGGTGGCCGTGATGGGGTGCGAAGTGAACGGCCCGGGCGAAGCGAAGGACGCCGACGTGGGGATCGCCGCGGGGAACGGGCGCGCCATTATTTTTCGCAGGGGGCAGAAGGCGCGGGTGGTGGTCGCCGCGGACATGCTCACCGCCCTCATGGAAGAGGTCGAGCAGGTGATCGCGGAGCGCCGAGAGTCGGCGGCGGCAAGCGTCTAGTGTAGCGCACGTCCGATAGCTTGGGAACGGGCGGGTTTCACGGCCAGCGTATGCGAAGCGAGTTGTCGTAAGCCCATTGGTAAGACACTATACGAGCCTGTCGTAGGCGGAGAATTGTTGACATGTTGCGCCACCCACTTGTATTATGCGAGCCGTAATACTTGCCCAGCGGCAGGCTTGTGATGGCCAAGCAGTGCCCCAATTGCAAGGGTAGCCTGAGGTCGGGCGACGCTATGGTGAAGTGTGGCAGTTGTGGTGGCGTCTTTTGCCCCCGATGCATGAATGCAGGGATTTTCTCGAGCTCTTGCCCATTCTGCGGTACCAACGTCCAGAAAGGCACGGTAATAACCAGGGGGTAGCTGCTTCGTGCAGTGTACACCAAATGGCTCGACAACAAACTGGTTTCAGTGCGAACGTGTGCGAAGCCAGTTGCCGCAAGCCCGCCGGTGGGACACTATACTAAGCCCACGCCTCCGCTACACGGCCCCCCGGAGCTCCGCTCCAGGCACGAACGCGACCCGATCATGGGCAGCCACCGTGATTTCGCCCCCGCCCCGCTGCACCGAGCGCAAGCGACGCGCCTTGACTCGCCGGACCTCGAAAGCGCCAAACCCCGTCAGCACCACCCGGTCGCCGTCAGCCAGCGCCTCTTGGATGCTCTGGAGCACCGCGCCGAGGGCCGCGTCCGCGACCGCCCTGCTTGTACCCAGTTTGGACGACACCCGAGCGGCGATGTCACGACGACGTAGGGTTTCAGACACTGATGCGCCTCCTTGTGGGGCTCTGACGGGCTTGCCCAGGGACTTATAGCACAACCCCGCCCGAAATGACAGGCCGTCCGCGTCCGAAAAACCACCGACTTGGGCCGGCCTCCTTCGCCCTCGGCGCGCTGACCCTTGACGCCAACCGATGTCCCCCGTGCGTCCGAAGAAGCTCGGTCGCTGGTGCGGCTGCGGGGATTTCTGGTACCCTAGACCGTGCAACTCGAAACATGGAGGAAACCTGGCGTGCGCCTCAGCAAGTTCCTGGCCCGGACACTGCGCGGCGACCCCTCGGAGGCGGAGGTGCCGAGCCACCGCCTGATGCTCCGGGCGGGGATGGTTCACCAGGTGGCCTCGGGCGTCTACTCATACGCGCCCCTCGCTCAACGGAGCCTCGCCAAGATCCAGGCAATCATTAGGCGGGAGATGGACGCCGCCGACGGCCAGGAGGTGCGGCTAGCCGCGCTCCAGCCCCTGGAGCTGTGGCGGCAGTCAGGCCGAGACGAGGCCTTCGGCCCGGACCTGATTCGACTGAACGACCGTCGCGACCGGCCGATGGTCATGGCGCCCACGCACGAGGAAGTCGTCACCTTGCTGGTGCGGCAGATGGTCCAGAGCTACCGGGATCTCCCGCTCCTCCTCTACCAGATCCAGACCAAGTTCCGCGACGAGCCCCGACCTCGGGCCGGGCTCATCCGCGTCCGCGAGTTCGACATGAAGGACGCGTACAGCTTCGACGCCGACGAGGATGCCCTGGATGTCTCGTACCAGCGGATGGCGGAGGCGTACCAGCGGATCTTCTCCATCTGCGGACTGCCCGCCGTCATGGTGGAAGCCGACAGCGGCGCCATCGGCGGCAAGGACTCCCAGGAGTTCATCCTGCCGACGCCCGTCGGCGAGGACACCTTCCTCCAGTGCCCAAGCTGCGGCTACGCCGCCAATGCGGAGCGCGCCGAATTCGCCCGCCCGGATGCGCCCCAGGAGGACCCGCTGCCGGTCGAGGATGTCCACACGCCGGGGATCAAGACAATCGCGGAGCTCACTGAGTTCCTGGGTGTGCCCCCTGAGAAGACGCTGAAGGCTGTCTTCTACGTCGCGGACGGCGAGCCCGTCTTCGTCACGGTGCGGGGCGACCTGGAAGTGAACGAGATCAAGCTCAGGCGGGCGCTCGGCTGCCACGACCTTCGGCTGGCGACGGACGAGGAGGCGGCCGCGGCCGGGCTCGTGGCCGGGTCCGCCTCGAACGTGGGCCTGGAGGGGATGCGGACCGTGGCGGACGAGTCGGTGCGGGTGGGCGCCAACTTCGTTGCCGGGGCCAACCGGCGAGACTACCACCTGCTCAACGTCAACTGCCCTCGGGACTTCAACCCGGACCAGGTGGCGGACATAGCCCTCGCCCAGGACGGACATGCATGCGCTCGCTGCGGAACGGTCCTGGTAGCCGAGCGGGGTATCGAGCTGGGCCACGTCTTCAAGGTCGGCACCCACTTCTCGAACGCGCTCGGGGCAACCTTCCTGGACCACGAAGGCCACCACCAGCCGATGATCATGGGCTGCTACGGCATCGGCGTGGGCCGGCTCCTGGCGGCGGCCATCGAGCATAACCACGACGACCGCGGGATGCGCCTCCCCCCTGCCCTCGCGCCCTTCCAGGTGCACCTGGCCGCTCTGAACGTCGAGAACCCCGAGGTGCAGGCAGCGGCCGACGACCTGCACGCGGCCCTCGAGAAGGCCGGTGTCGAGGTCCTGTACGATGACCGCAACGAGTCGGCGGGTGTGAAGCTCAACGACGCCGACCTGTTCGGCTTCCCCGTGCGCGTGGTGGTCAGCCCCCGCACGCTCCGCGACGGCGAGGCGGAGGTCAAGCGCCGCGACGCCGGCGAGGCTGCCAGGACGCCGCTGGCGGACGCGGTCGGGACCGTCGTCGGCATGCTGGCGGCGTGGCAGCCTCAGTAGGCGACTCGCGCTCTTAGGAGGCAGGCAGCCAATGGCAGTAGAGCGGAGGCTGCCGGAGTGGTTCAAGGTCAAGGCCCCGGGCGGGCCGAACTACCTTGCCCTCCGGACGCTGGTGCGCGAGGGCGGGCTCCACACGGTCTGCGAGGAGGCCCACTGCCCCAACATCGGGGAGTGCTGGGAACGGCAGACCGCCAGCTTCATGATCCTTGGGGACACGTGCACGTGGCGGTGCCACTACTGCGCCGTCAAGACCGGCCGCCCCGGCCCCGTGGACCTCGGTGAGCCCTTGCGACTGGCGGAGACCGTCCGCCGGCTGGGGCTCCAGTACTGCGTCATTACCTCCGTGACCCGCGACGACCTCGACGACGGCGGTGCGTCCGTGTTCGCGGGATGCATCCGCGCGATCCGCGACGCCCAACCCTCTTGCAAGGTCGAGGTGCTGATCCCCGACCTGCGAGGCGACGACGCCCTCCGAGCGGTCCTGGACGGCGGCCCGGACGTGCTCAACCACAACATCGAGACCGTGGAGCGGGTCTTTCACCGCGTGCGTCCCAAGGGCGACTATCGCCGCTCGCTGCGCCTGCTTGCCCGCGCCCGAGAGATGGCTCCACATATCCCCACCAAGTCGGGCATGATGGTGGGGCTCGGCGAGATCGAGGAGGAGGTCCACGCGACGATGCGGGACCTCTTGGACTCGGGTTGCCAGCTTCTCACCATCGGACAATACCTGCGGCCGTCGCGCGTCCACTTCCCCCTCCAGCGGTTCTATCACCCGGAGGAGTTCGACGCGCTGCGTCGCATGAGCGAAGAGATGGGGTTCGCGCACGTGGCCTCGGGGCCGCGGGTCCGCAGCTCCTACTTGGCCGACGAGCAGGCGGCCGCGGCCAAGGTCCTTGGGCCGTAGCGGGTGGGGGAGCCGTTCGCTGACGGCTGATAAGGGACCGAGGGGCCACCGCCCCACGCACGCTCCCGATCCCTCGCTCAGCCGCTACCCCCGCCCCACGCTGAGGCCCCCCAGGGCGTCGCTCGGTTCGCGCCACACCAGGTCCGGCCCCGCCCCCAGCAGGCCCTCCGCGTTCCGAGCGCCCCAGAGCGCCGCCGCCGAGGCAACCCCCGCCCGACGAGCGCACAGCACGTCGACGCGGCTGTCACCGATGTACAGGGCATCGCCCGTAGCCACGCCAAGTCGCGCCAGGACGTGCCACAGACCCTCCGGCTCGGGCTTGAGCGTGGGCAGGTCCTCGCGGAACGCGGCGACCGCGAACAGGCCACCGAGACCGGCCGCGTCCATCTCCCACTCGCCCGCGGCCCGCTCCTTGTTGGAGAGCACGGCAAGCTGGTGCCCGCGGTCCCTCAAGGCCTCCAGCACCTCCCGGACGCCCGGGAAGAGCCGCCCCAACGCTGTCCGGCGCTCACCGTAGAACGCCAGGTAATGCTCTCGGGCGGCCTGGGGATCCGGGAACGTCCGGTTCAGATACTCCTCCAGCGACGCGCCGATGTCGCCCGCGATTGCATCGGCTGAGGGCTCGGGCAGGCCCAGGCTGCGGGCCGCATGGGCAATCGCGCCGTGGTGCAAATCCCACGAGTCCCAGAGCGTCTGGTCCCAGTCGAAAACGATGGCCCGCACGCTCGTCACTCCTCGGCTCTTCTTTGTCGACGGACCCCACCGGCCGCGGGCAGCCTTTGCCCGGGCCGACACCTCGATCGTGGTGACCTGTCCAACCGTGGACTGCCAACGCGGGCGGCACCCCGATCGAACGATTCCGGCTGACAACCCGCCCACGTAGTGGGCGCAGGGCACACCCTGCCGGCCATGATATCATGCGAGGGTCCGCATCAAGAGGAGCGGGATGCAGCCTCCCGGCCTGATTCTCACCAACGCCACCGTCGTCACCCTCGACCCGGACCGGCCCCGGGCCGCGGCGGTCGCCGTCGCCGATGGCCTGATCGTCGCGACCGGCGAGACGCGGGAGATCCTGGGGCTGCGAGGTCCGGCCACGCGGGTCGTCGATTGCGCCGAAGCCGCTATCCTCCCCGGCTTCCACGACGCCCACCTACACCTGCTCGCCCTCGCCTCCCGGCTGGTCAGCGTCGACTGCTCGCCCGCGGCCGTCCTGTCGTTCGACCACCTGAAGCGGACGATCCGAGAGCGAGCATCGTCCGTCGCCGCCGGGACGTGGGTGCGGGCTTGGGGGTACGACGAAACATCGCTGGCCGAGGGCCGGCATCCCAGCCGTCACGACCTGGACGAGGCCGCGCCGAACCACCCCGTCCGACTCAAGCACCGCTCGGGCCACGCGACCGTGCTTAACTCGTCGGCGCTGCGGGCGGCGGGCATCGGCGCAGGCACGCCCGACCCGGCCGCAGGCGTCATCGAGCGCGACGCCAGCGGCGAACCGACGGGGCTGCTTTTGGAGATGGACGAAGAGCTAGAAGCGAGCGTGCCTCCGCTGGGACGGGACGAGTTGGAGGAGGGGGTGCGGCTCGCAGACCTCTGGCTCCGCTCGCACGGCATCACGACCGTCCAAGACGCCACCCCCACGAACGACCACGACCGATGGCATCTCCTTCAAGGGCTCGGCCGGCTTATCTCGCCGCGGCTGGTGGTGATGCCGGGCATCGAGCGGCTCTTGGGATTCACCGAGCGCGGCATGGCCCAGGGCCATCGTGAGGGCGAGATGCTCCTGGGCCACGCCAAAGCGATGCTCACCCTCACGACGGGCGCCATGACACCCCCTGAGGACGAGCTGGTGCGCATGGTCCGGTCCGCGATGGACCGGGGGTTCTCAGTGGCGATCCACGCGGTGGAGGAGGAGGCGGTGGCGGCGGCGGCACGGGTCCTCGGCGCGAATCCGCCGGCCCAGGGCGCGCCCCGACACCGGATCGAGCACGCCTCCGAGTGCCCGCCAGACGTGCTGGCGCTCGTGGCGCAATCGGGGGCGACGGTGGTGACGAACCCAGGGTTCGTCCATTTCAGCGGGGACCGGTACCGGGCCGAGGCGCCACCGGAAAGCCAGCCGTGGCTCTACCGGCTAGGCGCGCTGGAGCGGGCTGGCGTACGAATCGCCTTCGGCTCCGACGCCCCGGTGGAGTTGCCGGATCCGGCGGCGGATCTCTATGGGGCGGTCACACGGCGCTCCGTGTCCGGCGCGCCCCTGAACCCGGGGGAGGCGGTGTCCGCAGCAACCTCGCTGGGCCACCACACCGTCGGGGGGGCTTGCGCGGCCGGCATCGACGGGTGGCTGGGGTGGCTGAGGACGGGAATGGCGGCTGACCTGGTCGTGTTGGACCGCGACCCCACCGCTTGCGAGCCCGAGGCGCTGCTGGGGCTGCGGACGCTTGTCACTGTCGTCGGGGGCCGCGTCGTGTGGGAGGCGTAAGGTGCAGGGCGTGCCCCGCACCCACTCTGGGGGCGGGTTGCCACGCTCCCCTCTCTGCGGAGTCGTGTGGGCAGGGCGCCTCCCGCACCACGCACAGATGACCCCGCAGGCAACTCGCGACCTGCCCGGTCCCGTAGCCGAGCCGCGCTATTCGTCGAGAAGGGGCATCGCGAGCAGGGCTTCGGCCACCGCGTAATAGCAGTCCGTTAGCAGGGGAGTGACCGTCCCTGCCCAAACGTCACAGATGACCCAGCCCTCGCCGGACATGTACACCACCAAGTCAACATTCGCGGTTACCATGGCTTCCGTCACCGAATTCGTCCCATTGAGGAAACCCGCGAGGAGATCGCTGAAGTACGCATCCTCCGGTCCGGCCGCCCCGCCTGACCCATCGCGCCATTTCACACCCAAGACACGCCCGAACACGGGAAACCCTTCAGACGTGTAGAATAGACCTCGGTGAAGGAGTACTCGAAGTCAAGACCGATGCGCGAGTCCGGCACATAGCAGTGGCGGTGTCCGGACTCGATCTCAACCGAGCCTATCGACCCGTCCGGCGCGATCCAACCACCCGCCGCCACGCTTCCCCCAAGGTCCCTCTAGCGGAGGCCCAGCTTCGCCCCGAGCTCGCGGTCGCCCGGCTCCACCAGGACCGACCCGTCGGGGAAGACGATGGTCGGCACGGAGCGTGCCCCGCCGTTGATGCGCATCACCGTCTGCGCCGCGTCCGGCTGCTCGCTGATGTTCACCCAGGAGTAGGGAACGTTCTGGCTCTCCAAATATCGCTTGGAGCGCCAGCAATCGGGGCACGAGGTTGTACCGTAGACAGTGATCTCGCCGGTCGTCATTTGCCCTCAACTCCTCCAGTCGATTTGCGGCGCCGCTTCAACGCGGTCCTTCCGCTTCTTCATACTTTAGATACATCAGGCCGCCAATCGATGCGAAGACCGTCACTTGGTCCGGCCCACCACGTAATCGGCGATCTCCAACAGAGCTCTCCGGTAGCGGGAGTCCGGGAAGCCGGCTAGGGCGTCGACGGCATTGCGGCGGTACTCGTCCGCCACCTCGTACGCCTCCGCGATGATCCCCGAGCCGCGGACCATGTCCAGCGCCCGCTCCAGGTGGGCGTCCGCGTCCCGAGTCCGGCAGAGATCGACGACTGGGTTGCCCTCCGGGTGGCGCTCGATAAGCAGCAGGGCGGGGAGGGTCAGGACCCCCTGGGCCAGGTCGGCGCCCACCGGCTTGCCCACCTCCTGCGCCGACCCCTCGTAGTCGAGGATGTCGTCCACCACCTGGAACGCCATGCCCAAGTTCAGCCCGTAGGCCTTCAGCCGCTGGACCTCCTCCTCCGGGGCTCCACTCAGAACCGCGCCGCACTCGGCGGCCGTCGTGAAGAGGGACGCCGTCTTGTTGTAGATCCGCTCCAGGTATTGCTGGCGCGTCTGGGCGGCGTCATACGCGGCCATCCGCTCGTCCAGCTCGCCGGTGGCCAGCTCCGTGATGGTCTGGGCGACGAAGCGGCGGATGACGCGGATACTCCCGGTCTCGCACACGGAGGTGGCGGAGCTGGCGAACAGGTAGTCTCCGACGAGGATGGCGACTTCCGGCCCCCAGATGCTGCTCAGTGTGGCCCGGCCGCGCCGCACGTCGGCATTGTCCACCGTGTCGTCGTGGATGAGGGTCGCCAGGTGGAGGAGCTCGATGGCGGCGCCCATCTGTATCGGGGACTCAGACGCGGTGGAGCGGAGCCTGGAAGCGAGGATCGTGATGGCGGGCCGCACCCGCTTCCCGCTGCCCACGATGGCGTGCGCTAGGGGCTCGCGCATCTCGCGGGGGGCGGAGCTGACGACGCTGGCCACGCTCTCGCCGACCCGGCTCAACTCTTCCCGGATGGGCTCGTAGAAGCCCAAGATGGTCTCGGCTGCCTCTGTTCCCTGACGAGCCATGCTGCCTCGCTACGCGCTCGCTCGCTGCCGGCTGAGCCGGTCGGTCTCTTCCTCTACCATGCCATCATCCAGCTTGGTGAACAGGGGCTGCGGCCGCTCCAGGCTCTGCCCGGCCGGCGGCGGCTCGATGGTCCAGCCTCGCTCCTCCGCTCGCCCGTCGAAGCCGAGCATCCGATGGAGCTTCTCGCTGCTGAAAGGAAGGAACGGGTACATGACGGTCTTCAGTGCCGACAGCACGTAGAGGGCGGTGACCAGCGTGGTCGCGGTGGCCTCTCGGTCCTCCTTGGCGGTGCGCCAGGGCGCCTTGAGGTCCACGTACCGGTTCGCCTCCGTCGCCAGCGCCATCGCGCCCCTGCCGATTGCCTCGCGGAACCGGCGTCCCTCCAGGCTGGCGGCCACATCGTCGAGGGCGGCGTCCGCCCGGCGTCGTATGGCGGTGTCAACGTCGTCGAGCGGCCCGGACTCGGGGACTCGCCCATCGAAGTTGCGATGGGTGAGGGTCAGGACGCGGTGCACCAGATTGCCGTACGTCGCCACCAGCTCGTCGTTGTTCCGGCGCAGGAACTCGCGCCAGGAGAAGTCCGCGTCGCCGTACTCGGGCATGTTGGCCGAGAGGTAGTAGCGAAGAGGATCTGGATCGAACCGGTCCAGGTAGTCCGGAGCCCACACGGCCCAGTTCTGGGACGTGGAGAACTTCTGGCCTTCCAGGGAGAGGAACTCGTTGGCGGGAACGTCGTAGGGGAGATTGTACTCGCCCCCACCAGTGGCGGGGTCATAGGCGCCGTAGCCCATGATAATGGCGGGCCACATGATGGTGTGGAACGCAATGTTGTCCTTGCCGATGAAGTAGAACGCCCGGCACGCCGGGTCCTGCCAGAAGGCGCGCCACGCATCGGGCTCGCCGCGGGCCGCCGCCCACTCCACAGCCGCGGAGAGGTAGCCGCATACCGCCTCGAACCAAACGTAGACCCGCTTCTCATCGTACCCCGGCACCGGGACCGACACGCCCCAATCGATATCCCGAGTTATGGCCCGGTCCCGCATCCCCTCCGCCAGCCAGCCCTTGGTAAAGCCGTACACGTTCGGCCGCCACCGGTCCGCCCCCACGCTCGTGCTCCACTGCTCCAAATGCGACTGGAGGGCGCTAAGCCGGAGGAAGAAGTGCTCGGACTCCTTCATCACCGGGGGGTTCCCACAGGTCCGGCATCGCCAGTTGATGAGGTCTTGCGGGTCCAGTGGTTTCCCGCAGGTCTCGCACTGGTCGCCCCGTGCCCTGTCGCTGCCGCAATGGGGGCACGTCCCCTCCACGTATCGGTCCGGGAGGAAGCGCCGGTCGAAGTCGCAGTAGGCGTACAGGCCGGGCTGCTTGTATATGAGGTCTCGGTCCAGCAGCCGGAGAAAGATATCGTGGACCACCGCCCGATGGTTATCGGTGCCTGTGGACGTGTAGCGGTCGAAGGTGATCCCAAGCCGCTCCCAGACCGTCAGGTCCTCCTGGTGGTACTTCTCGACGACCACCTGAGGGCTCAGGCCTTCCTGCTCCGCGCGGATCGTGACTGGGGTGCCGTGCTGGTCCGTTCCAGACACCATCAGCACCTGATTGCCCCTCATGCGGTGGAAGCGGGCGAAGATATCGGCGGGGAGGTAGCAGCCCGCGATTCCACCCAGGTGGATGGGGCCGTTGGCGTAGGGCCAGGCGACGCCGATGAAGATCCGGTCCGACAAGCTGCATTCCCGGCGTTCAGGATGGGACACGAACGCGGCAATTGTAGCACACCTGGACTGGAGCCACGATGCGAGGCCCCCGCGGGGGTGCCTGGGGGGCGTGGAGCAGAGCGGCGAGCGATGGGGGGGCGGACCGGAGCGGGGTGCCAGCTGAAGAAACCTAGAAGATGAACAGAGGATTCTCCGGGGTGATGGTCCGGGTCTCTTCGGCGATGGCCTTCCTGAGGTACCGTGGCAGCGCGAAGAGCGCCCCGTGGCTCACACCGTCGTACGCGCGGAGGCCCTCGACGCCCCGCTCCGACAGCCGGCCGTCCACATCGTCGGGAGAGAGAGCGGCGGGGTCCGGCCCGAGGGACGCGACGGTGAAGCCCCACTGCTCGCCGAACGACTGTATCGGCACGCTGTAGGAGGCCACCACGGGGAAGACCTGGCTCAACGTGTTGTGGATGGCTGTGAAGACCTCGTGGTGGTTCAGCAGGCTGGCGGGGCCCGCTTGCGTGACGAGCACGCCGTCCGAGCTCAGACGGGACCGGAGCAGCGTGTAAAAGTCACCTGTGTACAAGAGGCCGACGGGGCCTCCCTCGGTGGGGTCGGGCAGGTCCAGCACAATGACGTCGAACCGCTCAGAGGACTCGCGAAAGAAAGCGCCCGCGTCGCCGATCCGTAGGTCGAAGCGCGGGTCGTCAAAGGCGCCCTGGTGATGGTCGGGTAGGAACTCGCGGCACAGATCGACCACTTCGCGGTCCAGGTCCACCATGACGGCACGACTCACCGTATCGTGGCGGAGCACCTCGCGCGCCGTCGCACCCTCGCCACCGCCGGCGATGCACACCGATTGCGGGCGCGGGTGCACCACGAGGGCCGGGTGAACCAGGCTCTCATGGTAGACGAACTCGTCGGCCTCGGAGGACTGCGTCTTGCCGTCCAGCACGAGGCACCGGCCGAAGCTCGCCGTCTCTAGGACCTCCACCTCCTGGTACTGGCTGCGGCCAGCGTAGAGGACGTTCCGGACGCTCGACCACTGGGCCAGGTCCGGGGTGATCCTCTCTAGATGCCAGGTTGTGGCGCCACCTAACATAGACACCTGTGTTTCTCTACGTCGCCCTCGCCGGCTGTTCGAGGACCCCTTCGAGGACCCCTCGGATGAGCTCCGTCCGAGCCGGGTCGCTAGCCTCCAGCCTCTCGACGAGAACGTCGGCTGCATCCTGGGGGTCGAACCCCTCGCCGCAGGTGAAGATATCGGCGGCGGCGTACCCGTACTCGGGCCAGGTGTGGATGCAGAGGTGGGACTCGGCGATGGCGACGACCCCAGTTACGCCCTGAGGCGCGAACTTGTGGAAGGTCTCGCCGATGATGGTCGCCCCGGTGGACTCAGCGGCAAAGAGCATGGTCTCCTGGATGTAGTCAAGATCATCCAGAAGATCGGGCCGACAGCCCTTCAGCTCGAGGATCAGGTGTCTTCCAAGTGCATTCAATCACCGCCCCCCATACGAGATTCTTGGCCAGAAGCCAAACGTGAAGTATACCACGATCACATCTGGCCGCAAGTCCTCACCGGCCGCGCGGCGCCGTGGAGCGCCGGTCCGGCAGCCTTGCCCAGGGTTTCACGCAAAGCTATCATGGGTCCGAGCGCGCCATTCGCCCGAGCTGGCCGCGCGCGGTCCTTCAGCGCCCCGGGGAGCGAGCATTGACCAACGCCATCGAGGCCGTGGGCCTCACCAAACGCTTCGGTGGAAAGTCGGTCCTGGAGGGGTTGGACCAGGCCGTCGGCTGGGGCACCACGCTCGCCCTCTTCGGACCGAACGGCTCCGGAAAGAGCACGCTGATCCGGCTCCTGGCGACGCTGGCGCAGCCCACCGATGGGCGGATTCGCATCGGAGGGTTGGACCCGCGCCGAGACGGGCGGCGCGTGCGCCGTCTCCTGGGGGTCGTGACCCACCAGACGTTCCTGTACGATGACCTGACCCCCCAAGAGAACCTCCGCTTCTACGCCCGGATGTTCCGGCTGCCGGACCCCGCCGCGCGCATCGAGTCGCTATCGGCCGCACTGGGGATCGACTCCTACCTGCACGTCCGCACTCGCAACCTCTCACACGGCATGCAGAAGCGCGTCTCGCTGGCGCGCGCCCTCCTCCACCAGCCGTCCGTGCTCCTGCTGGACGAGCCCGAGACCGGGCTGGACCGGGAGGCGCTGTCGCTGCTGGAGGGGCTGCTGGCGACCCACCGTGCCGAGGGCGGGACCACGATCGTCACCACGCACAGCGTGGAGCGTGGCCTGGCGCTGGCCGACACGGTGGCGGTCCTGGCCCGGGGCCGTATTGCCTACGAGCGCAGCCGCGCGGAGGTGGACGCGGCCACATTCGAGGAGACGTACCGCACCCTGACCGGGGGTGGGACGTGAGGGCCTACCTGAGGCCTATCGGAGCGGTTCTGTGGAAGGACCTACTGCTGGAGGCAAGGACCAAGGAGGTCGTGACTCCGGTCCTGGTCTTCGCGTTCCTTGTCACCGTAGTCTTTAACTTCGTCTTCGAGCCGAGCGCGACGACCGTGGCGATAGTCGCGCCGGGAGTGCTTTGGATCGCGTTCACGTTCGCGGGAACGCTGGGGCTCAACCGCGCCTTCGCGCTGGAGAAGGAGCGCGGCGGCATCGAAGGGCTGATGCTCTGCCCGGTGGGACGGGAGCAGCTATACCTGGGCAAGATGCTGGCGAGCTTCCTGTTCATCCTGGCGGTCGAGCTCGTGATGCTGCCCATCTTCGGGGTGCTGTTCAACCTCCCTCTGTTCCTGCCGTGGCTGTGGCTGGTGGCCGTGGTCGCCACCCTGGGGTTCTCCGCCGTTGGGACCATCTTCTCCGCGATGGCAGTGAACACGCGCGCCCGAGAGATCATGCTGCCCGTGCTCTTCTTTCCCATCGTGGTTCCTGTTATCATAGCCGCCGTCGAGGCGACGAGGGCGATCCTGGCGGGCGAGCCGTATGGCGATTTCCGGCGCTGGGTCGAGTTGACGGCGGCCTTCGACGCGGTGTTCGTGGTGGCGGCGGCGGCCACCTTCGAGTTCGTCCTGGGCGATTAGGCGACGACGGGTCATTCGGGGAGGCGGCGACGATGAACTTGAGGCTCGCCCTCCTGGGCGCGAGCGGGGTCCTGATGGCGCTCACGCTCTGGATGGTCTTCCTCTGGGTACCGACGGAGGCCAGTCTGGGGGTCTCCCAGCGGATCTTCTACTTCCACGTGCCCATCGCCATGATCGGACTGGCGGCGTTCGCCTTCGTGACCGTGGGAAGCATCGGGTACCTGTGGCGGAAGACCGAGCGGTGGGACAACCTGGCGTACGCCGCCGCCGAGGTGGGGACGCTCTTCACGACGCTGGCGCTGGTGACCGGTATCCTCTGGAACCGTCCGGCGTTGGAGCTCTGGTGGACCTGGTCGCCCCAGCTCACCCTGACTCTGGTCCTGTGGATGATCTACGTGGCGTACCTGATGCTGCGGGCCTACGCCCCGAAGGGGGCTCAGGGCGCCCGGTACGCCGCCGTGCTCGGGATCCTGGGTGGCATAGACGCGCCCATCGTGTACATGGCCGCCAAGTGGTGGCGTGACGTGCACCCGGGGGCGTTCGTCGGGCCGCTGGCGGAGGAAGGGGCGCTTGAAGAGCCGATGGCGATCGCATTCAGGGTCGCCCTTCTCACCTTCACTTTCTTGTTCACCTACCTGTTCCTCGAACGGTACTCCCTTCGCCGGGACGAGGAGGCGGTGGAAAGGCTCTGGCACTCTCATGCGTAACCTGCGAAGCGCGTTTCCGCTCCTGCTCCTCCCCGCCGTCGCGGTCGTCCTCTTGGGGGCCGCTCCGGCCCAGGAGAGCGACACCAAGCCGTTCCTCCAGTTCCTATTCGCCGCCTACTCGATCACCTGGGCGGCGTTCTTCGGCTACTCCTTCTTCATGTCCCGCAAGCAGCGGGAGCTGAAGCGGGAGTTGGAGGCCCTGCGGCAGCGCCTGGACGAGCGCGACGGGACACCGCCGGCCGCTGAGTGACGGCGCGTCCAACAGGCTCCGAGCCCCGTCAACCCACGTCGCCAGCCTCCCTTGCCCCCGGTGTGTGCCCCAGCCTGTGATACAATTCCCGCAGATATGACGACTCCGAAGGGGCCCCCGCCAAGCCCAGACCTGCGCGCCCTCCCCAGCGTGGACCGGCTGCTTGGCCACCCGCGGGTGACTTCGCTGCTCGAATCGTTCCCACACGACGCCGTGGCCGACCTGGTGCGACGCCAGCTCGATTGGGCCCGAGCCGCCATCCGCGCGGGCGGGGACGCCCCGTCCTCGGAGGACCTAGCCGCCGATGTGGCGGAGCGCGCGACGGAGCTGTGGCGCCCCCACCCGCGGTCGGTAATCAACGCAACGGGCGTCATCATCCACACCAACCTGGGCCGGGCGCCGCTGAGCGCCGACGCCCTCCAGGCGATCCGCAACGTCGCGGAGGGTTACTCTGACCTGGAGTATGACCTGGCGGAGGGAGAGCGCGGGCCGCGCCAGGAACACATACAGGACCTGCTGCGACAGCTCACCGGCGCGGGCGCGGGCCTGGCGGTGAACAACAACGCGGGTGCGCTCCTGCTGACGCTGGCATGCCTGGCCTCTGACCGGGAGGTCATCGTGTCTCGCGGCGAGGCGGTGGAGATCGGCGGCGGGTTCCGCATCCCGGACGTCCTTCGCCAATCGGGGGCCACGCTTGTGGAGGTAGGGACCACCAACCGCACCTACCTCCGCGACTATGAGGACGCGGTCACGCCCCAGACCGCCGCCGTGCTGAAGGTCCACGCCGCCAACTTCAAAGTAATCGGCTTTACCCACGCGGCGGAAACCTCGGAGCTGGCCGACCTGGCCCACCGCCACGGCCTCCCGCTCCTCCACGATCTGGGAAGCGGGTGCCTGCTCGACACGGCGTCCTATGGTCTGGCCCACGAGCCCACGCCCCGAGAGAGCGTCGAGGCCGGGGCCGACCTGGCGCTCTTCTCGGGCGACAAGCTGCTGGGGGGTCCCCAGGCGGGCATCGCCGTCGGCAGAGGGGAGCTTGTGAGCCGGCTGGCCCGCCACCCAATGGCCAGGGCTCTGCGGCTGGACCGGCTGAGCATGGCGGGGCTATCGGCCACGCTCCTGCACTACGTCCGGGGGGAAGCAACGGACAAGGTCCCGGTGTGGCTGATGATCGCAAGCACGGAGGAAGACCTTGGCCGGCGCGCGGAGTCGTGGCGAGTCGCCGTGGGGCGCGGCGCGACGACGCTCCCCGGTCGCTCCACGGTCGGCGGCGGGAGCCTACCGGGCGAGACGCTGCCAACGCACCTCCTGAGCCTGGACGGGGCCGGAGCGCCCGGCGGCGCCGCTGGGCTCGCTCGCCGCCTGCGCCTGGGCGATCCGCCGGTGGTCGCGCGCGTCCACGAGGACCGGGTGCTCCTGGACCCCCGCACGGTGGCCCCGGAGGAGGAGCAGAGGCTGCTCGACGCCGTCCGCGCGGCGCTGGGGTCCGCGGGATAGGGCTACCGATGGCCGTGGCGAAGTATTCTGCGGTGTCGCGTGAGGGGGGTGCTGCCACGTGATGCGAGCGGCAGATGTGGTCGAGGTGGTTGATGCTCTTGAATTGGCTGGCGTCGACGTGTGGGTATACGGCGGTTGGGGGATAGATGCCCTGCTGGGGAAGGAGACACGTCCTCACGATGACTTGGATGTGATCATTCAGGCAGACGACATTGGGGCAGCCATACGAGTTACTCGCGGCCTGGGCTTCGCCATGATGACCGATGAGCTGCCCCAAGGATTCGTGGTCCACGATGCGGTCGACCGCCGGATTGACTTTCATCCCGTCCGTTTCCGAAAAGACGGCAGCGCGGTTCAGGAGATCAATGGTGATGGTGAATGGATGTTCTCTGCACCTGGGTTGCTGGGCGCCGGGTCGGTCAACGGTCGGGAGATACGATGCCTGACACCGGAAGAACAGGCTGTCCGCGCTACTGATCAATCTGGAAACGCGGGTTATGAGCCTGATGAGACCGACAGGAGGGACATGCGATTGCTCCACGAGCGATTCGGGATGACTCTCCCTTATCCCTACAGCAATGATCCAACCTAGAGTCTTCCACTTCCTTCTCCAGAGCCGGTGACGTCGAAGGGATAGCCAAGCGAACCGGAGGCAAGCCATGATCGTCACGACGACCGACGCGATAGAGGGCAAGCGCATCGTCGAGGTCCGCGGGCTGGTGATGGGAAACGCGGTGCGGGCCAGAGCCATCGGGCGAGACATCATCGCCGCCCTACGGAACGTCGGCGGCGGGGAGATCCCGGAGTACACCCGCCTCCTGGCAGAGGCGCGCCAAGAGACTCTCAGGCGGATGGAGCAGGAGGCCGAAGCAGCCAGCGCCAACGCCGTCGTGGGTCTGCGCTTCACCACCTCCTCCGTGCTTCAGGGAGCGTCCGAGATGCTCGCCTACGGCACGGCCGTGGTGGTAGAGTAGGGCCGCGGAGCCGCGGAGGATTTTCACGGACGCAGAATCGGCAAGGAGTGGCCACCAATGACCGACTACCTGCTGATCCCCGCGCCGGGTCACGGGGCCTGGAGCTGGGATCGGGCCAAGGGCCTCATCGAGGACGCCCTGCGGCGTGAGAGCCCCAACTTCCACCCCATGTACCAGCCGGGCTCGGTCCTGGCCCCGGATTTTCCTCGCGACGCGGCGCCCAAGCAGGTCACGCTCGACTTCTGGGCCGACGACATCCTACGGCAGGTCGCGGCAGCCCGGCTCGACCGGCCCGTCGTCGTCGCCCACTCGCTTGCCGGCCTCCTGGCGTTGGAGGTCGCGCGACGCCTGCCGGCGCCGCCACAGGCACTGGTTCTTGTGGGCGCCGTTGTACCCGACATGTTCCACACGGTCACGGAGATGCTGCCGGTGGCCACTCGCGCGCTCCTGCAACTCCACCGCGTACTGCCCGGAAAGAGACCGTCCGGCACGGTCAAGCTCCACCGAGAGTTCGCGCTCAAGCTGCTGTGCAACGACGTGAGCTACCCGTTGGCGAGCCACGTCATGGGTCGCCTCGCCCCCATTCCCCTGCTGCCCCTGGACGCCCTGCCGAACCCGGAGGCCCTGTGGCCCCCATGCCCCGTCACGTACACCGTCCTGCTCCAAGACCGGTTCTTGACCCCAGGTCGTCAGCGCCGCATGGCCGCCGACCTGCCGGGAGCCACCGTCGTGGAGCTTGACGCGGGCCACGAGGCGCCTTCCTTCCACCCCGAGGCTGTGGCCCGGATCATCTTGGAGGCGGCGGGGCGGCCTTTGCGCCAGGCGGCGTAGCGAGGGGAATCGCAAGCGATCGGCGGAAGGGAGCGCGGCGGTGGATCTGTTCGAGCACGCCGGTCGTCTCCGGGAGGAGGCGGAGGCGCCGCTGGCGGCCCGGATGCGCCCCCGGGCCTTCGACGAGTTCGTGGGACAGGACCACATCACAGGGCCTGGCCGGGCGCTCCGCCTGGCGATAGAGGCCGACCAGATCCCCTCGCTGATCCTCTGGGGCCCTCCCGGCTCGGGGAAGACCACTCTCGCATTCCTGATTGCCGCGCAGACCAGCTCCCACTTCGAACCGGTTTCGGCCGTCACCGCCGGGGTCGCGGACCTCCGCCGCGTGATCAAGGAAGCGCGGGACCGGCGATCGCACCTCCAGGAACGCACCATCCTATTCGTGGACGAGATTCATCGGTTCAACAAGGCGCAGCAGGACGTGATTCTTCCGCACGTGGAGGCGGGGGTAGTCACGCTCATCGGCGCCACCACGGAGAACCCATCGTTCGAGGTCGTCGCTCCCCTGCTCTCGCGCAGCCGCGTCTACACACTCCAGCAGCTTGGCGAGCCCGAGATCCGAGCCATCGTGGAGCGAGCGCTGTCGGACAGCGAGCGGGGGCTTGGGCAGCTTGGCGCGGTCATGGCGCCGGAGGCCCTGGACCACCTGTCGACGATGGCCGGCGGAGACGCCCGGGCAGCACTGAACGCGCTGGAGATGGCGGCATCGGCGACCGCTCCCGACGACCAGGGCGCGCGCCGCATCAGCCTTGCCACGGTGGAGGACGTGCTTCAGCAACGCTCCCTTCTCTACGACAAGGGCAGGGACATGCACTACGACACAATCTCCGCGTTCATCAAGTCGGTCCGCGGCTCGGACCCGGACGCCGCGATCTATTGGATGGTGCGGATGCTGGAGGCAGGGGAGGACCCGCTATTCATCGCGCGGCGCATCGTCATCCTGGCGGCCGAGGACATCGGCATGGCGGACCCACAGGCGCTGCCCGTGGCGGTCGCGGCGCAGCAAGCGGTCCACTTCGTCGGGCTTCCAGAGGGGGCGATCCCGCTGGCCGAGGCCACCATCTACCTGGCGACAGCCCCGAAGTCGAACTCGGCCTACCAGGCTTTGAATCGAGCGCGGGAGGACGTGGGACGCACTCGGAACGATCCGGTGCCGACGCACCTGCGCAACCCGGTGACGGGGCTCATGCGAAGCGAGGGGTACGGACGCGGCTACCGGTACGCCCACGACTATCCCGGACATTTCGCGGCGATGGAGAACCTGCCGGAACGGCTCCGCGGGCGACGGTACTACGAGCCCACGGAAGAGGGGTTCGAGCGTGGCGTGGGAGAACGCCTGCGGCGATGGTGGGGAGAGCGCAAGGCCGCCGAGGGGACTAGCGACGGTTGATTGCGGTGGCTACTCGGCGCGGCCGATCCGGTATCGGACCATGCCTCGCGGCGCGGCGACCTCTACCTCGTCACCAGGGAAACGGCCAAGGACCGCCTGGCCCACCGGGGAACTCGTGGAGAGACGGCCGTCGAGGGGCGCGGCCTCGCGGGGGTCAACCAGCATCCACGTCTGACTGGCGCCGGTCGAAAGGTCCTCCAGGGTCACCCTTCCACCCTGGCGAACCGAGTCGTCATCCGCCGCTCCGCCCTCGATAACCTGGGCCGACTCCATCACCGCCTCGGCCTCGCGCCGTCGGAAGTCAAGCTGACCAAGGTACTCTCGGGCGGCTTCCAGCGGAGCGTTCTCGCGCACGTCCTTGTCGGCGGCGGCCCGCCGGACCTCAGCCGCGGCACGAATCATCTCTTCCTGTAGCCATTCCAAGCGCTCTCGGAGTTGGTCGTAGCCCTCCTGCGTAAGCCGCGCTGGGGCGCTGGCCATGGCCCCGCCTCTGGCGGCCCGAGACGTCGACTTGCGGAGGCCCCGACGCACCTTGACGTGCGATGCCAAGTTTTGTTCGAGGATGCCGCGCTTCTTGGCGTACGACAGAAAATCGCGAACGGGTTTGAGCTGGGGGCCGTTTCCATCGACGCCGGAGCCAGTCTGGGTGGAGAAGTCCTCGATGTCCACAGGTGCGATGGCGCTCAGAGTCCGGTCCTGCCCGAACCATCGGACGAACTTCACAAGCTGCTGCTGGGCCTCCGTGCGACCCGACTTCAGCGACTCCAGGTAGCTTGTGACCCCATCTGAAAGCGTCAACGGTTGCGGTTGATCGGACAAACACTCCCCCTGCGGGTCGGTTGAGGCTCGGCGACTACCCCTCTTACCCATTCTAGGTTGGCTCGGCGGGGGTGTCAAACCGAGCGTCTTGCATGTTTCGTGTTTCCCCTGCGCACGACCACCCTCTCTACCGATGCCCCAGCGGGCGCCATGTGGTTGACTCCTCATCGGAGGTTTGCCGATCCTGGACACAACTCGATGGATTGGCGCCTCGGGCCTGCAATATCCGTACGGAATCCACCCGATCGACACCACCTGGACCGACTTGCCAGGCAACTACATCTTCGCAAGAGAGGCGACGCCGGGCCGCTGGGCCCGGCTCTACATAGGGGAGACTCAGAGCTTCAGATACCGGCTGACCAGCCGCACCAACCTTCCTATTGCCTTGCCCATGCCCCAGCACTGAACCCCTCGTTCACATGCATGGCCACTCGCCACCTTGGGGGAGCGCGGGCGTGGACCTCGTTGACAGGGCGCGGACGGGAACCCTAGAATGAGTCCAATCCCCCCGGGCTCACACTGGCCCGACCCCACCCGCCATGCGCCCACGACACCCCGGCGCGACCGCACCGGTCGAAAGGAGCGGAGGATGACGACCAAAGCCTACGTCCTGATCGAGACCGCCGTCGGGAAGACCAAGGATGTGCTCCGGGCGCTGGAAGCCGTGCGGGGCATGGAGGCGGTAGACGCGGTCACGGGCCGCTACGACCTGATCGCGGTGCTCACCGCGGAGGACCTCAACTCCATCGGCGACGTCGTCACCCAGAGCGTCCACACCATCAGTGGGATCATTCGCACGGAAACGTGCCTGTCAGTCACGGTCCGGTAGCGCCTCCAAGGTCGGTCAACCCGGCGGACCGCGTCGCCCGTGCCGTGATCGCCACAGGCGAGGATCGAGACTCGGCATGACCCAGGACTGCCTCTTCTGCCGCATCTACCGCGGCGAAATCCCAAGCGATATCCTCTACCACGACGACCTGGCGTTCGCCATCCGCGACATCGCCCCGCGCGCACCGGTCCACCTCCTGGTGATCCCGACCCGGCACTTCGTGCTCGCCGACGACCTTGACGCAAGTTCCGAGGCCCTGGTGGGGCATCTCTTCACGGTGGGCCGGGAGATGGCGCGCCGGGAGGGGATCGCCACGTCGGGCTACCGGCTGGCGATGAACCAGGGGAACCACGCAGGTCAGACCGTGGACCACCTGCACGTGCATGTCATCGGCGGCCGCCCCCTCGGCCGCGAGGGGTAGCCATCGAGTAGGCGGCGCGCCACGCGGTGACCCGAACGTTCTTGGCATTTCGGGCCGGGCTATACGCTCCACCGCAGAAATCAGGTAAGGCCGTGACCACGCTCCCGCGCATCGTGGAGGACGCCCTGCGGGGCCTACCGGGTCCCCTGTACGAGCACGTGCAGCAGGTGCGGCGGATAGCCACGGATCTGGCCGGGCCGCTGGGGCTGGACCTTGCGCGCGTGGACCTCGCCGCCGCCGCCCACGACATCGACCGGGCCTCGTCGGCCGCCACGCTCCTTGAATCGGCGAAGCGATACGGGATCGGCGTGAACGCCGTGGAGGCGCGCCTGCCAATGCTCCTGCACGGCCCCGTGGCCGCCGCCCGCCTTCGGCACGAGATGGGGATCGAGGACGAGGATGTGCTCGAGGCGGTCCGCTGGCACACCACCGGGGTGGAGCCGTGCGGTCCCATCGGACGGTTGATCTTCATAGCGGACAAGCTCGACCCTGACAAGGCAGCCCGCTACCCCCACATCGACGTGGTCCGGGAGCAGGCGAGCCGGGACCTAGACCGGGCCGCGGCCACGTTCCTCGCCGGCGACCTCACACGGCTCGTGGGGCAGGGAGGCCTGGTGCACCCCGCGTCGCTGGAGGCGTACAACAGCCTGATCCTCCGGCTGAGCGAGACGTAGCGCCGACGCGCCTACCGCTCGCGACCGGGGGGCCGCATGCCCATCTCCTGGCGGGACTGGAGATAGCGCATGATGTCGGCGCGGCTAACCATGCCCACCAACTCGCCATTCCGCAACACCACCACCTGATTCAGCTCGTGCTCGGCCAGCAGCCGAAGCGTCTCCGACAGATCGGCGCCCGGCGACACCGAGTGGATCGGCTCGCGGACCATGACCTCCGCCACCCGGGTTGTCGGCCATCGGTCCTGGGGCACCGCCCACGCGTCGGCCACCGTAACTATCCCCAGAAGCTGGGTCCCCCGACATACGGGCACGGCACGACGGTGGCTTCCGAAGACCCACTCCCGGACCAGTGTGTCGACCGATGCGTCGGGGTCGATCACGGCGGGCTGGGAGTCCATGACCTGTCGCACGGACACCTCCCGAAAGGCATCGACCATGGCGGTCTCACGTCGGAAGGCGCCGGCGGAGGAGCCGAGGAACCAGCCGAGGACCGCGACCCAGATCCCGCTCAGGCGCTCACCGCTCAGAAACAGGAACACGCCGAGACCGACCATCGCCCAGCCCAGGCCCTGTCCCACGCTCGCGGCCACGTTGGTCGCCCGGCTGAGGCTGCCGGTGGCGCCCCACAGGATGGAGCGAAGCACGCGACCCCCGTCCAACGGAATCCCCGGGAGCATGTTGAATCCGGCGAGGAGCCCGTTCACCAGCGCCAGGTAGCCAAGGACCCCGTTCAAGGGCCGGCCCTCGCCAGGGGCCACCTGCAACAGCCCCCAGAACAGCGCCGCGAGTCCCAGGCTGGTCAGAGGCCCCACCGCAGCCACCTGGAGCTCGTCCCGCGCCCGCACGGCCTCCGCCCCGATGTTGCTCACCCCGCCGAAGATGAAGAGGGTAATGCCGCGCGCCGGCAAACCCTTCGCCACCGCCACCAGGGAGTGGGCCATCTCGTGCACCAGCACCGATACGAAGAGCAGCAGGGCCGCCAGTATCCCAGTCGCCCAGTACGTGGGCCCGCTCCATCCAGGGAAGTAGTGGGGGAAGAAACCCTGCGCCAGCGACCACGAAATCAGGCCGAAGGCGATGAGCCACGTGAAGTGGACCCCGATCTCGATCCCGAAAAGTCGCCCCAGCCGGAACGATGCCTTCACCGGTCCACTCTCCTCCGCGGATCGCGCCGCCGCGCCCCACCACCATACGCCCACCGCCCTTCGAGGGGAACCTTTCTATGGGGCTCCGGCATCGCCAGCGCGCAGGACTGGCCAGCCCTCCCCCTGCGCTCCGACGAAGACGACACGGTTCTTTCACGACGGCATCCGCCCAGCCCACGCCCCCCCTACGGCGTCGGACTAGGCTGGTAGCGGAGGGAAGGCCGACGCCGCAGCGGATCACGCGTCACGGGCCGTGCCCACCGATCTCACCACCGCGACTGCGGGAGGAGGAATACAAATTGACGAGCGTGGACCTCGAATCCTACCCAAAGACCCTGATGCTGCGTGACGGAAGCACCGTTGAACTGAGGCTGCTCCAGGACGACGACAAGGTCAGGCTGCGCCAATTCTTCGAGCGCGTCCCGGAGGAGGACCGGTACTACCTGAAAGAGAACGTCACCGCCCCGTCTGTCATCCTGGACTGGACCTCCAACATCGACTTAGACCGCGTCTATCCGGTGGTGGCGGTGGTGGGTGACGAGATCGTCGCGGACGCCACGCTCCACCGGAGCCGATCCGCGGCGCGCGGGCACATCGGCGAGCTGCGCATCGTGGTCGACCCAGAGTACCGCGAGCGGGGTCTGGGAAGGCGGCTGATTCAGGAGCTCCTGGATATATCCGACGGCCTGGGACTTACCAAGGTCATCTTCGAGCTGGTGGCCCAGCGCGAGGAGGCGGCCCAGCGCGAGGAGGCGGCCATCATGGCTGCCATAAGCCTTGGCTTCCGCGAGGTGGCCACGCTGACGGACCGGGTGCGCGACATGTGGGGAAACTACCAGGACCTGATCCTGCTGGAGATGCCGATGGCCGACCGAGACTGGTGGTGGCGCTACTAGCTCCCGGGTGGCGGACGCCCCAGAGGAGAGAGGAGAGTTCCATGCACAAGCGAATCATCGTCCCGCTGGACGGATCCCAGCTCGCCGAGCAGGTGGTGCCTTACGTGAAGCTCCTGGCCCGTGGACTCGGCGCGGAGGTCCGCTTGCTGCGGGCCTTCGACACGGTCAGGCCCGACATGACCGACCCAGAGCACGGCCTCTACTTGGACCGGCTGACCGCCAACTTCCGCAACACCGCCCGCGACTACCTGGAGGAGGTCGCCGCCGGGTTGCGGAGCGCCGGCGTGACGACCACATGCGAGGCCCACGAGGGGAGCGCCGCGGAGCAGATCATCAGCGATGCGGAGGCGGACCCGGAGGCGCTCGTCGCCATGTCCACCCACGGCCGCTCCGGCGTGGGCTGCTGGTTCTTGGGCAGCGTCGCCGACAAGGTCCTCCACGCAACGAACAACCCCCTGCTGATCATTCGCCCAAGGGAAGAGGTCGAAGTACCCGGCGCGATCTGTCGGATCATCGTCCCCCTGGGCGAGTCCCCCATGGCGGAGCAGGCGCTGGCGCACGTGGGCCCCATCGCCCGGGCGCTGGGCCTTGGGGTGACCCTGGTCAGGGTGACCCCGACGGTGGCCGATTACTACCGGTTTGGAGGCTACTTGTACGAGTACTCCACGCCCCAGGGCTTGGACACGAGCGTGCTCGTGGATGCAGCCGCGACAGAGTACCTGAAGGCCGCTGCCGAGCGACTGCGGGCGGAGGGGTTGTCCTCAGTGGAGGAGCGCCTCCTGCATGGGAACGCCGCGGCTGCCATCCTGGACCTGGCCCAGGAGTCCCCAGGCGCGATGGTGGCCATGACCACCCACGGCCGGTCCGGAATCGGCCGGTGGGTCCTCGGGAGCGTGGCCGACCGGGTCGTGCGCCACGCGGGCGTCCCAGTCCTGATCATCCGACCGAAGGAAGAGGCGGGAGCTCAGTCCTAAGGCGCGGCAAGCCTTAACGGCGATGACCGATCTGGAGAGCCTCGCGATCCGCCCCGGAAGTCGCTCTGAGGCACGCCGCCGCAGCGGCCTCAGAGCCCTTGTCGGGGAAGGACTACTACCCCCCCACCCAAGTTCTCCCCGTGGCCCCGCCGCGGAGCGCTAGGGGTTCGCCACGTCTCGAACGATGATCCAGCGGCGGGTGTCCCCCATCGACTCCGACCGCGCCCTGCCCATCCAGTCGTCGGTGGACGTCCACGGTCGCGGGCACGCATACCGATCCACACCGGGCGCACCAGGGCCGCGGTGGTGGGCGTGGTCGGTAGGGAGGACACGATCAAGGGCGTCGGGGTGGTGATGCTCGCCATCCCTATGGATGGCCAAACGGTGTCGGACGCCCCTGGCCGAGGAGCTCCGGCAGCACGGCCGGGGGACCATCGGCCCCGTGGCCACCCCGGAGAGCATCCTGTTCGTGAGCAGCCTGCCAAAGACCAGGAGCGGCAAGATCATGAGGCGGGTGTTGGTCTCCATCGCGTCCGGCGAGGGAGCGGGCGAAGTGACGAAGCCGGAGCAGGAGGCATCGGCGGACGAGGTCCATCGGGCGTACGCGAAAATCCGCAAGCAGCATGAGGCGGGCCGGTACCGCGGATCGGAAGCGCGCTTCGCACCCTCGGCGATGGGTGACGGGGTAGGACGACAGCGAACGGGCCTCACGCCACCTTGGGCGTAAGGCCCGTCCTGCTTGGCGGGCGTCAGAGCTCCCGGGTCAGTTGGCGGCGGCCGTCAGCTCGCGCTCGGCCCCCACACCCGCCACGGGCTCGAGGCTCATGCGGACCCCGGCCCGCAGTGCCTCTTCTTCGTCCGACGACAGGTAGTAGCCGCACTGGATGCACGAGACGTACTTAGCATACCGATCCGTGCCCTCGGATAGGTCTCCCCCGCACCTGGTGCAGCTCTTGAGCCAGTACATGACCCGCCTCCTCTTCCAGTTTGGTGGCTTCCCGCCGACCACTTGCCCCATTGACCTCCTTCAGCAGACTCTCCAGCGGCTTCACCAGCTGCCAGGGGTCGAACGGCGTCCGCAAGAACCGATCCCCCAGGTCACCGTACGTCCTGTTCACCTCTGCCCGGTCCATGACCGAGAAGGCGACCCAGGTGGGCACCGGAACATTCTCGCCCGCGCACCGCAGCCTCCGGAGGACCGTGCCGCCCTGACCGTCGGGAAGCCCGGGATCGAGCACCACCGCATCAGCGGGGCCTCGGTCGAGCGCCTGGAGGGCCTCCGCGCCGCTGTCCACCTGGGTGATCCCGAACCACGCGGCGCCAGGGGCGATCCTGCGCATCCTGGTGACGCTGGGATCGTTCTCGACGAGCAGCACGGTCGGGAGCCCCCGCTCACCCGTCATGGCGCGTCCATCACTGTTCACGGCGTCTTCACGGCGTCATGGTAGGCCGCGGCCGTGCAGTCACCGTGAACCCTGAACGGGGAGATGTGAAGGATTCGTGAAAGCTCGGTCCACCTGCCCCGAGAGAACCTGATCACAGTCCGTAGCAAGCTCCTGAGTGTGCTAGAATAGCCAGTGGCGGGGCGATTCGACCCTGCCCCAGCGCATTGAGCGGCAAGGTGGTGCAGCGTGAAGGAAGGCAAGAACGGGGCGGCTCGGGGCGACCTGGTGTGGCGTGACTTCGTCACGCTGGACGGCGTGTTCAGCGTGGACCAATCTCAGCGCATCGTGGGGTGGGGGCCCAGCGCGGAGCGGCTGCTCGGGCACCGCTCGGAAGACGTTGTCGGCAAGCACTGCTACGACGTCATCGCCGGTCGCGACGCGTTCAACCACCTGTACTGTCGCAGCCGCTGCCCCGTCTTCACCAACACCTCCCGCGGACAGCCAACGGGGGACTTTGACGTCCAGTGCGCTCTTCCCAACGGCGAGCGGCGATGGCTCAACGTGAGCATCGTGGTGCCCAAGGGCAAGGAGCAGGAGTTCCAGATCCTGCACCTGTTCCGCGACGTCACGCGCCGCCGCCAGGTGGAGGAGTTCGCCCAGCGGGTCAGCTCGGCGCTCCGGGAGTTCATGACCGACGGCAACGGCCAACCAACGGCGGATGCCGCCCCATCCGTCCCCCCGCCGCGGCTATCGCGACGCGAGTCGCAGGTGCTCGGCCTCCTTGCCGCGGGGATGTCTACCGGACAGATCGCGGACGCCCTGTCAGTCCAGCCCGTCACGGCCCGCAACCACATCTCCCGTGTCATCTCCAGGCTCGGCGTAGCGAACCGGCTTCAGGCCGTGGTGTACGCCTCTGAGCACCACCTCATCTGACCCCACCCGCCCCCTCGCACAGATCGACGAACCCTCCCACCGGCCGATCCCAGGCCAGTACGAGCGTTTGAGCGAAAATTTGGTTCTTTTGCACCTATACACGACGATTTGGACTCGCCATCATGTCTAGGTAAGTCGTGGCCCATGGGTCCAGTCCCGGCCATCGCAGTGAATGGACGCCCCGTACGTCACATTGTGACGGGCGCCATTTGGGAGGGGAGGCGCGAACTGAAGCAGCACCTGCTGTACGCTGCCATTCTCTGGGCCTTGTTCACGCTGGTGGGCGAAGTCATCGTGTTCTCCTACAACCCCTTACCTCTGGTGGCTGCGGAGGAGGGGGAGATTGTGGACCATGCGTTCAAGGTCCTGACGGTCATGGCGGTACCGGTCTTCGCCTTCGTCGTCGCGACCGTGGCCTACAGCGTCTTCCGCTTCCGTAGGCGCGGCGAGCCGGGGGAGGACGGGCCGCCCATCCGCGGCAGTGGGCCGGTCATCGCCACCTGGCTCGTCGTCACCACCGCCCTGACGGTGCTGGTGATTATCTTCCCGGGCACGACCGGGCTGCTGGAGCTCCGGGCAAAGGCGGAGAACGAGGACCTGGTGGTCCGAGCCGAGGGGAGCCGGTGGTTCTGGAAGGTCACCTACCCCGAGCACAACATCACGATCTTCGGGCCCGCGAACGAGCTGATGCTGCCCAAGGACCGGCGCGTCCGGTTCGAGGTGACATCGACCGACGTGGTCCACGCCTTCTGGGTGCCCGCGTTCCGAATCAAGATTGACGCCGTGCCCGGTCGCGTGACCACCACCTACGCCAACCCCACGCTTGCGGGCGGCCAGGACTTGGACTCCGGGTTCACGCTGGTCTGCGCGGAGCTGTGCGGCACCGCACACGCTCTCATGAAGATGCCCGTCCGCGTGGTGGAGCCCGACGAGTTCGACGCGTGGGTCGCGGAGAAGACCGCGAACCCATAGGAGGACGCGAATGGCATTCCTGCCCTTGCTGAGGGGCGTGCTCCTGGGGGGCATCGGGTTCGCCGTTGGGAGCGCGCTGGCGGCGGGAATCCGAGCCGTCTCCGGCATGGAGGACACCTGGTCCACCGAGCCGGTCTTCGCCTTGGGCTACCTCTTCGGCCTCATTGGGTGGCTCCTTGGCGTGGGGGTTTGGGGCACGTGGGCCCGCGAATGGGTCGGGAAGGCGCCGCGGGGGCATCACGAGGCGGCGGCGGGTGGCTGGGAGCGCTACTTCCGCTTCTGCACCGACCACAAGGTGATCGGTGTCCAGTACATCGTCAGCTTCGTGGTCATCTTCCTCCTGGCAGGGCTGGCCGCGGTCCTGTTGCGCATCGAGTTGATGGACCCAGGGCAGACGATCCTGGACGCCAACAACTTCAACACCACCATGAGTCTCCACGGGATTATGATGGTTGCGGTGGCGGTGGCCATCATGATGGGCGGGTTCGCCAACATCCTGGTGCCGCTCATGATCGGCGCGGACGACGTGGCGTTCCCGCGGATCAACGCCCTCAGCTACTGGGTCGTGCCGCCGGTGGCGGTGCTGCTGCTGGCGACGCCGCTGATGGGCGGGTTCGACTCGGGGTGGACGGCCTACCCGCCCCTGAGCGTGGTCAACGCCTCCGGCCAGCTCCTCTTCCTCATCGCATTCCTGACGTTCGGCATCTCGTCGATTCTGGGCGGCATCAACTTCGTGGCCACCATCGTCCTCATGCGGGCGCCGGGGATGACCTGGACCCGGATGCCCATCTTCGTCTGGAGCATCTTCGCGGCCGCCCTGATTAGCCTGACCGCCACGCAGTTCGTGGCCTTCGGTCTCCTGACGGTGATCCTGGACCGCGTGGCGGGCATGTCCTTCTACAACCCTGCCGAGGGCGGAACGGCGATCCTGTACGAGCACATCTTCTGGTTCTACTCCCACCCCGCCGTGTACATCATGATCCTCCCCGCGTTCGGCGCGGCGCTGGAGGTGATTACCCACTTTTCCCGCAAGCCGCTGTTCGCGTACAAGTGGGTGGTGGGCTCGTTCATTGCCATCGTGGGCCTGAGCTCCATCGTGTGGGCGCACCACCTGTTCACCAGCGGAATGAGCGACTACCTCCACCTCCCGTTCATGGTGATGACGGAGATCATCTCCATCCCCACGGGAATAGTCTTCCTGGCAGGCCTCGGCACCATCTGGCTGGGACGACTCTGGCTGACGACGCCCATGCTGTTCGGCCTGGGGTTCCTGGCGAACTTCGTCGTCGGGGGAATCACCGGTATCTTCCTGGCCGACGTGCCGACGGACATCCACCTGCAGGACACCTATTTCATCGTCGCGCACTTCCACTACACAATCATGGGGGGCGAGATATTCGCGCTGATGGCGGCGGTCTACTTCTGGTTCCCCAAGATCACGGGCAGGATGTACAACGAGACGCTGGGCAAGGTCCATTTCTATACGATGTTCGTCGCGTACACCGCCACCTTCGTCCCCATGTTCTGGCTGGGGGTCCACGGAATGAACCGGCGCGTCGCCGACTACCTCCCCGAGTTGGCCGACATGAATCTCCTGGCCAGCGTGGCATCGTTCGCCCTGGCCGCGAGCTTCGGAGTGTTCGTCGTCAATCTGGCGCTGTCCTGGGCCCGGGGGCCCGTGGCGTCCAGCAATCCCTGGAAGGCCCGCACCCTGGAGTGGCAGACCAGCTCGCCGCCGCCGCTGGAGAACTTCGTCCAGGAGCCTCGCGTAACCGGAGCGCCGTACGACTATGGGGTACCCGGATCGGTCCACGCCGTGGTCGGTGCCGCGGGGGGCTCGGGCGAGGAGGAGCAGCGATGATTCACCCGGGCAGGCCTTCTCAGCCCGAGTCCGCGACCGGAGGTGGGCGATGCACGGCGGGGGTCTGAGCACCGCGCTCCGCAGGGGCATCTTGGCCATCGCGATTCTGACCGTGCTGACCGTCGTCGAGTACATCGTGCCGGTGGTCATGGACAGCGGATCGACGCCGTACATGGTGGCGTTCGCCATCGCCAAGACGGCGGTCATTCTGCACTACTTCATGCACATCACCCACCTGTGGCGGGAGGAGGAGTAGATGGCGGTGAGCGCCGGGACTATGGGACATCAGGCCGCCACCCGCGCGGCCATCAACCGATGGGGGCTCTGGCTCTTCATCCTCTCCGAGACGTTCCTGTTTGGCGCGCTGCTGACCAGCCGCTACTACCTCCAGGGGGTCGACCGGCCCGAAGAGGTGAGCCAGCTCCTTGGCTTGGGGTTGACCGTCATCCTCCTCCTGAGCAGCCTCACGGCGTTCCGAGCGGAGGCCTCCGCGGCCCACGGCAACCAGGGGGGCTTCTCTCGCAACATGCTGGCGACCATAGGGTTGGGGCTCCTGTTCTTAGTCGGCGTAGGCTACGAGTGGCAGCAAGCCTTCCACCACTTCCCGCCTCACACGGGGTACGGGACCATCTTGTTCACGACGACCGGCATCCACGCGTTCCACGTGCTGACCGGCGTCATGGCGCTGGGCTTCGTGTACTTCCTGGGCCGCAAGGGGCGCTTCACCACGGGGAGCTCCTGGGGCGTGGAGGGAACGGTCAAGTACTGGCACTTCGTGGACGTGGCGTGGGTGTTCATCTACCCCACACTCTATCTGGTGAACTGATCGCTGGCGGCGACGCCGCTCTGAATGCGAAAGAGGCCACCGCGAAC
>CAYTEC010000010.1:42516-44376 GCA_964436745.1 uncultured Dehalococcoidia bacterium
CTCTGGAAACCCACGGAAGAAACTTCCGAGTGGGGGAACAGCAAGGACAGGCGCAGCGGAAGAGCGGTGGTCCTGCCTGGGAGAACGCCTAGGGCACCTCGCCCCGCGCACGCATCGCTTCCACAAGCGCCCGGGGCCTCCGCCCGCGGCGTCGGATCACCCCCGCCTGCTGCAGGACCCGAAGGCCGTCCTCCGCCGACAGGGCAGGGTGTGTCTGAATGTCGTAGACATCGGCCCACGGGTAGGTGGCCTGCATCACCGGGCCGATCGCCTGCGCCTCGACGATGCTGACGATCTGGGGCGTCCCCTGTAACCAGTACTCCGCGATGAGCGTGATCCCCTCCGGGTATTTCCATCGAGCGCGGCGCTGCGCGGCGTCATCGATCTGTGGCCGCGAGAGATGGGGTTTGAGGGTCATGAGGCTGACGAAGATCACCGAGCACCCCGACGTTGAAGTCGCCGGACCGTCCGCCCGACCCACGGAGTATAGCACGGGGGGCACGCGCCTGGACCGTGGCGGAGCCTCCGCCGCGCACGAACGGTCTCGTTGTGCCCCGGCCGTGGCGCATGCTATCATTCACGGCGTACCGCGACCCGACTCCACGGTCCCCGGTAGCTCAGCGGTAGAGCGGGTCCTTCCTGGGAAGGATTACCGCTAGGTATCGACGGTGTTCTTGAAGCTCCTGGACCCGCCAACGGGCGGGGGACATGGTACAATCCTCACGCGGTCCCCGGTAGCTCAGCGGTAGAGCGGGCGGCTGTTAACCGCTAGGTCTGAGGTTCGAATCCTCACCGGGGAGCCACTTTCGCCTCACGAGGCAGCGTAATGTACTTCGTGTACGTTCTCGCGAATTCTGAAGGCCGACTCTACATCGGCTTCACCACCGATCTGAACAGGCGGGTACTCCAGCACCAGGACGGCGAGGGCGGCTGGATCAGAGGGCGCGGGCCTTGGAAGCTCGTCGACTCCGAGCCCTTCGAGGACCGAAATGCGGCCTTGCGCCGGGAGCGGAATCTAAAGCGGGGCAAAGCCAACCAGGACCTCCGAAGGCGCCTTGGCACGCTGCCAAGCGGTTCCGAGTAGCCCATCGGTAGAGCGGGTCCTTCACAACCGTGAAGGATGAACCGCCAGGTCTGAGGTTCTCCTTCCACTGAAGGACTCACCGGGGAGCCACTTTCCAGCAGCAGCGCAAGTCCTCGCCCGCGCCAGCCGAACCGAGCGATCCCCAGCCCCTTTCACGGAGGAGAGCTGCACGAGCGACCGGTGACTACCCCGGTGCTTCGTGCCTCTCGAGCCCTCGCCCGCCGGTTCGTTGCCGGCGAGCGGGGAACCGTCGCGGTACTGATCGCCGCAATTATCTTCACTTCCCTCACGCTCGTCATTACTACCAGCCTCGAAGCGACGATCTCGGGGGTTCAAAGCGACAACGAAAGGGTGAAGTCGTGGAGGGGCACGATCACCTATGACCAGGCGGTCGTCCACATCGTCGGCGCGACCGCTGGGGACTCCCCGTACGGCGCCCCGGAAATCGACTACGATACCCCCGGGGTCGTGACCATCGGCGGGGTGGCCAGCGGGGCGGGTGCGCACAATGGTACCCACGTGCTGGCCCGCCTCAAGGTCAAATCCGTGGGGCAGGATGGTCAGAGCACCGCGCTGACCTTATCGAATGTGGAGTTCCGCGACGCGACCGGGGCCGTGATCACCGGCGTGAGCCTGACGCATGGGCTTGTCACCCTGGACTACACGCCGACGCCGGTCCCCGGTCTGACGGTGTCGGGTGTCGCCGTGCTTGGGGTGGTCCTTGTGGCCTGCCCCCCGAAAACTAGTCCAGGAGTAATGTTAGACCTGGACAGGAA
>CAYTEC010000011.1:0-40058 GCA_964436745.1 uncultured Dehalococcoidia bacterium
TGCGTCAGATACGGTGCCGAGGGAGGGACTCGAACCCACACGCTGTTGCCAGCAGCGGATTTTAAGTCCGCCGCGTCTACCCTTCCGCCACCTCGGCGCTGGCCCCGTGGATCGACTCCATTCTATCGCCCGCCCCGCGGCACGGCAACGACGTCCTGGCATCGAGCGTCGGCCCCGGCTGGGCCGTCAGGGGGTTCGACGACACCTCGGCCACGGGGGTTACGGGGCGGGGCGCGGGGAAGCGTGGGGCGCACACGGCACGGAGGTGGCGAACCGGGGGCGAATCGAGGGCACGTGGGATCCTGGAGGCGACGGGCGGAATCGAACCGCCGAATAGAGGTTTTGCAGACCTCCGCCTTTACCACTTGGCTACGTCGCCTGGCACGTGGCCGAAACGCGTCCCTTTGGGGTAGGGCACGCGTCCACCAATGCCAGACTACCGCGCACTGAGCTACGGTGTCAACGGGGGAGGGCGTGCGCCGGGCCGCTCGCATCGGCGTGTGGTGGCGCGGCTCTGGTGACTGTTGTATGGTATGCTGTCGTATTCCGTCGAGCAGGACATCCTCATGGCACTCCGCCCAAGCCGGTATCGCTTCGTCATCGCGGGGCTCGTGCTGTCCCTGTTCTTCTCAGGCGGCCTTTCGTTCCTCGCGGTGACGCCAGTGTTCCCCCTCATCATCGACGACTATGGAATCAATAGCAGCACCGCGAGCCTGCTGGTGAGTTCTGTGGCCCTGGCCAACGCACTCCTCGCCATTCCGGGGGGGATCCTGGTGGCTCGCCTGGGGCCGAACCGCGTGATTATCGGCGCGTGGTTCCTGGCCAGCATCCCCGCCCTCTCCGTGTTCGCCGACGACTTCGCGACGCTCCTGGCGCTTCGCGTACTGTTCGGCGTGAGCTTCGCGCTCTTGCTCCCCGCGGTTGCGCCGGTGCTGATGCGATGGTTCCCTCCAAAGGAGCTGCCCCTCGTCAACAGCCTCCTCCTGGGCGCGCTGACCGTGGGCATCAGCGTGTCGACGTTCACGGCGGCGCCGATATCCGAAGCCGTGGGGTGGAGATGGATGCTGACCGGCTACGGGGCGGTGATGCTGACGGGTGCGGTGGCGTGGCTGGCGCTCGGCTCTTCAGACGGGTCTGCCGCGCCGATAGAGTCGCGCCTCCCCTACCGCGAGATCTGGAAGGTCGCGCGCTCGCGCGTCACGCTCCTTCTGGTGCTATCGGACATCGGGCCTTACGCCCAGTTCGCCGCGCTGATGGCGTGGCTGCCCACCTACTATCACGAGGCCTTGGACATGCCTCTCGCGAAGGCCGGCATGATCGTGGGTGTCCTGCCCGGTGCGGGGGTGGTCATGCTGGTGCTGGCGGGGGCGTTGACCCTCCGAGTCGCAAAGCGGAAGCCGTTTCTCGTGGCGCCGGGGGTCATTGTGGGGTTGGCTGGGGTGCTCTCCGTCCTCGGAACCGGGACCCCGGTTCTGTACCTGGCGATGGTGCTCCTGGCGTTCGGCTCCTGGTTCTACGTCCCCGTGCTCATGACGGTCCCCATGGAAATCCCAGGCGTCTCCGAACAGCAGGTCGCCATCATGTGGAGCGTGCTCATGTCACTGGGCAGCCTGGGCGCGTTCTTTACCCCGCTGCTGGTCGGCGCGGGCCGCGACATCTTCGGCTCCTACGTTCCAGGGCTTCTCCTGTTTGCGGTGCTCTCGTGGAGCCTGCTCGTCGGAGGGTTGCTGCTGCCGGAGAGCGGTCGCAGGGCCGCTGCCAGCCCCGAGCCCGTATCGCCGACCCGAGCGTAGCCAGACTGCCGTCGCTCAGGCCGATGGACAGGCGACGACAGCGCGGCACTGAACGCGGCCGACCCTGGAGGCATGATGGAGCGAGCCACGCGGGAGGGCGCAGCGCTGCGCCGTCGCATCGACCCTCGGGGGCCCGTGGACGTGGAGGCGGCCGCTGGCGTGGCGGGCGTGGATGTGGGTGGTTGGTCCGAAGCCCGTTGGAACGAACTCGGGGGGCAGGCCGCACCGGACGATGGGGCGCCGGAGGAGTGGCTGCGGTGGCTCGCGGCCCACGCCATCGGCCACCAGATGCTCCACGGGGGCGACGGCCAGTGGCGTGCGCGGCACGGGGAGGTGGACACCGAGGCGGAGCTTGAGGCCGAGGGGTTCGCGTGGGCGCTCCTGGTGGACGAGCGCGAGGCCGAGACGATGCGATTCCGTGAGCCGTGGCAGGTGGCCGCGTTCTTCGGCGTGCCGGAAAAGGCAGTGCTGGGTCATTGGGACATGCCGGAGCTGGCGTGAATGCGGCGCGACCCGCTGCGGCCAGAGAGACCGGATATCAGCAGGTTGGCAGATCGGCGCCTCACGGCCACGGAACGGAGCGGGTACTGGGCTGAATGCCTGCCATCGGCGGCGGAACGAAAGTCGGCGAGGGGTGGTGCCCAGGGCGGGACTCGAACCCACACAGGAAAATCCCACGGCCCCCTCAAGACCGCGTGTCTACCAATTCCACCACCTGGGCATCGTGCACCGGGGTTTCCGGCTCGCGTGAGCGAGGGAATCCGCGCGAGCGAGCCGCCGCGTTGAGGGCACGAGGCGGTTCCTAGCTCCACTAGATAGCATATCTGGTCGGTGCTATCCTGTCCAGCGGCCCCCGAGCGCCTGACGGACCTTTCCGTCGCCGCCACCCCCCAGGGATATTCGGCGGGTTGGAGCGCGGTGCTTGGCCGGGGTCTTCGAGGACCGACTCAGCAGCCTGCGCCACACCCACGCTACGCTGCTGTTCGCTGAGGATGTCCCTTTGAGGATCGTCTCAGGCAGGCTTGGGCACTCGACGATCGGGATTACGGGCAGCCTGTACACGCACTCAGTGAAGGGGGAGCAGGACCGGGCCTCGGAGGCCGTGGCGACCGCGCTGCGCAGAGCTACCGAGGCTCGTGTCTGAAGCCGAGTGTCACCAGATTGTCACCAGCCGCAAGAAAGGGACCCCCCGGAGGGTCCCTTTCTCAGATAGCCGTCACATTGGCAGGAGCGAGAGGATTTGAACCCCTGACCGGCGGTTTTGGAGACCGCTGCTCTGGCCTGGCTGAGCTACGCTCCTATGATGGTGCGCCCCTGGAGGGACTCGAACCCCCGACGCCCTCCTTAGGACGGAGGCGCTCTATCCTCTGAGCTACAGGGGCGTGGTGGAGATAGGGGGGCTCGAACCCCCAACCTCGGCGTTGCGAACGCCGCGCTCTCCCATTTGAGCTATATCCCCCCGTGCACTGTGGATTATACCTACGCGCTGAAATCGGTGTCAATTCGCGGACGCTTCGCGCCATCCACAGCACGGCGCCGGACTGGTGGGCCGCTGAAGCGCCCGTTTCGACTATTGCCCTGCCGTCTTCCCGCCGCTCAGCTACGTGAACACCCCCGCGTCCTGCAGCGATTGGTACTCTTCCTCCGACATTCCCAGGAACTCCTTGTACACCATTTCGTTGTGCTGTCCCATGGCCGGGCCGGCGGACACCTCAGCGGGCGTCTCGGAGAGCACGTAGGGGACGCCGTCGTAGGCGTGCTCGCCGATGGTCGCGTGGACCGCCCGCGGAAAGGCCTCGCGGTGTCGGAGCTGTGGGTCGGAGTAGAGGTCCGAGATCGCCTGCACCACCCCCGCGGGCACACCCGCGTTCTGCAGCCGCGCCATGAGCTCGTGGGCGTGGAAGCCCTGGGTCCACTCCGCCATGCGCCGGTCCAGCTCGTCCTCGTTGGCCTTGCGGGCCAGGAACGTGGCGAACTCCGGGGCCCCGGCCCAGTCTGGATCTCCCATCTCCCACAGGAGCGCCTCCCACTGCTCGTCAGTGGACACGGCGATGGCGATCCACCGTTCCACGTCCGGCTGCTGGATGCATGGGTAGACGCCGTGGGGCGCGGCGTTGGGGTCGCGGTTGCCCTCAGCCCCCGCCACGTGCCCGGTGTTGACGCTGTCCATCACGACCGGGCCGAGAAAGTGGACTGCGGCCTCGAGCTGCGACAGGTCCACGTGCTGGCCCTCCCCCGTCCGCCGTCGGTGGTCCAGGGCGGCCAGGATTCCGAGCATTCCGATGGGCGGCGTCACGAAGTCCGTGTACGCTCCGTAGGGTCCCGTGGGCCAGCGGTCCGGCCATGCGGCCAGGTGGTAGAACCCGGACCAGGCCGCCAGCTGGGTTCCGAACCCAGGCTGGGACGCCCAGCGCCCCGTCTGCCCAAGCTGGCACGTGCTGTAGTAGATGACGTCAGGCTTCCACTGCCGCACGCTCTCGTAGTCGAGGCCGCGGGCCGCCATCTTTCCGGGCACGAAGCTCTCGGCGACGATGTCCGCCCAGTCGATGATACGCTTGGCAACCTCCACACCCTGCGGCGTGGCGATGTTGAGCGAGACTCCCAGTTTGGAGGCGTTGAAGTTGGCGAAGAAGGCGCTGGTGTTGATCCCTGTCTCTCGGTCCTTGAACGGGGGTCCGAACCGCAGGGCGTCGGGGCGCGTCTCGCTCTCGATGTGGACCACGGTGGCGCCGTGGTCGGCCAGCGCGCGGATCGTCACCGGACCAACGCCGATCCAGGTGAAGTCGGCGACCTTGATGCCTTCGAGGATCTTGGCGCTCATGGCTACACCACCCCCATGGACCGTAGATAGCCCAGCTCTTGGCGGCTGAGCCCTAGCTCGTCGCAGTAGACCTCTGCGTTGTGCTCCCCAAGCGTCGGCGCGCGTCTCCGCACGCTGACCGGGGTCGCCGAGAAGCGGGGGATCGGCAGCGGGTAGAGAACCGAAGTCCCCAGCTCTGGGTGGTGGACCGGCTGGTAGAACTCCCGGTCCGCCAGATGCGGGTTCTGGGCCAGGTCGCCCGGGGTGCTTATGGGGTAGAGGATGACCCGGCGCTCCATGGCCCCATCCAGGAGCTCCTGTTTGGTGTGCGACATGAAGAACTCCGCCATCGGCTCCGTGAGCAGATCCATCTCCTCTTGGGCGATGGACCAGACATCCAAAGTGGCGAAGTCGTAGACCTTGAGGTAGTCCGGGGCCATGCCCTCCTCGTCCATCCAGACCACTAGCGCCTCGATTGCGCGAGCGACGCCCGCGCCGGCGCCGCCGCCCATGATGATGAAGGTGACATAACCGTCCTCGCAGGGCCAATTGCGGCGGATGCTGACCCCGGTGGAGCCGATGGTCATGGAATCGCCGCCGCGATTCGTGTTCTCCTGGTAGAGGTCCCAGGTCACCGTGGCATTCATCAGCGACCAGATGATTGCCTGCTGCGTGGAGACGTCCACGTGCTGGCCTACGCCAGTGACCCCGCGGTGGTAGAGCGCCAGCATCGTTCCCACGGAGGCATAGGAGCCAGCGTAGCCGTAGGTCTGCGGGAACGAGATTCGGAGCGGGGCGCGGTCCGCGTCGCCCGTGGGGTACATCAGCCCGCCCATCGCCTGCCCCACGATGTCCGGCATCTCGTAATCGGCGTAGGGGCCGGTGCTTCCCCAGCCGGTGATGGACGTCATGACCAGGTCCGGCTTGATAGCGCGAAGGTCCTCGTAGCCCAGTCCGAGCTCATCCAGGAAGCCCGGTGCGTACGATTCGACGACCGCGTCAGCGGAGAGGACCAGGCGGCGGAGCAGGTCCTGGCCGTCGGCGGTCTCCAGGCGGAGCGTGACGCCCCGCTTGTTCGAGTTGTAGAACCAGAACGACTGGCTCCGGTCCGGGTGGGCGTCTTCGTCCCAGAAGGGGCCGCGTCGTCGCAGCGGGTCTCCCTCCGGCGGTTCCACCTTGACGACATCGGCGCCCATGTCGCCGAGAAGCCGGCCGCAGAGCTGCCCAGCCTCCACCGTCAGGTCCACCACTCGGTACGGGGCCAGCGGCAATGAGGGTTGTGTCACGGTTGACCTCCTTTTCCGCTGTGCCTGGACGGGTCGAGTCCCGAGCCTGGCCGGCGGGCTTGCCTGCGGAGAATGCCATCCCCGCCCACGTCATCTCAGCGCCACGGCGCAACGATAACAGAGGCTTGGAGGGCCTACAAGCCTCGAAGGACTTGGGTGGAGGGAGAAATCGCGTTGACGGGAATAGGCGTTCCGGCTACGCTCTGAAGACATCAGGCAGGGCCGGCACGGACTAGACGGAATCGAGGGTTGCGGTGGCCAGACCGGGGCTGCGACAGGTCACGGACGAGGGGGGTCGCGCGGAGCGCCTCTCCCACGCCGCGGAGAACTATCTTCTCTCCCTCTACGTGCTCAAGGAAGAGGGGGAGCGCGCCACGCCGGGCCACCTGGCGGACTACATCCGCAGCCTGCCGGCCACGGAGGGGCTTGGGACCTCGCTTCCCTCCGTTCTGGGGATGCTGCGGAGGATGGCCCGCGAAGGCCTGATCGTGATCCCGTCCAGCAAAGACATCCAGTTTACGACGAAGGGCCAGAGTGCGGCGGAGGCGGTGGTCCGACGGCACCGGCTGGCTGAGTGCATGGTCGTCGACCTTCTGGGGTTGCCTCTGCACAAGGCTCACGTCGAGGCGCACCGGCTCGAGCACGCGATCTCGCATGATCTGGAAGAGCTGATCCGCGACCGGTTGGGGAGGCCTACGAGGTGTCCCTTCGGCCGGCCCATCCCTGGGAGCGGTCCAACCCCTCAGGCTGGGCGTGCGTCGCCACTCTCCGATGCCACGGCAGGGGCGGAGTGCATAGTCGATCGAGTCCCAGAGGAAAACCCGGACCTGCTGGAGTTCCTGGTTGACCACGGCGTGATGCCGGACGCGCGCATCACCGTGGTGGAGGCGGGCCAATACCGGGGAGTGATGGTCCTGCGAACGGAAGGCGGGGAAGTCTCCCTGGGATACCAAGCCGCGGCTCGACTGCGCGTGCGACCGGCGTAGCTTCCGGCCCCGGTTCCCATACAGAACCCTTCCTTGGACGTTGATCCCGAGGGCACGCCCAGTGACGCGCGGGGAGGCCCCTCGCCCCGGCGACCCTCTCAGAGCCAGGGAGGCGAAGCCTCTTTGACGCCCCCCGAAGCCACCTGTATCATGGGCTCAGCTTGCTCCGGAGTAGGATTGCCGCCGATGCTCGCCAAAGCGCTGACGTGTGCCCTCCTTGGACTTGAAGGGCGGATCGTGGAGGTGGACGTGGCCCCCGGCCTGCCCGCCTTCACCATCGTCGGCCTCGCCGACAAGGCGGTTCAGGAGGCGCGGGAGCGGGTGCGCGCCGCCATCCGCAACTCGGGCTGCGAGTTCCCGATGCGTCGCATCACGGTGAACCTGGCGCCCGCGGACCTCAAGAAAGAGGGCCCGGCGTACGACCTTCCCATCGCTCTCGGCGTGCTCTTGAGCACCCGCCAGATCGCCGCGCTCCCACAGGACACCGTGTTCCTTGGCGAGCTCTCCCTGGACGGTGGCGTGCGCCACACGAACGGGGTGCTGCCGATGGTCGCGGTGGCGCGCGACGAGGGGCTGATACGGGCCGTGGTCCCGGAGGCGGACGCCAGGGAGGCGGCGCTGGTGGAGGGGGTCGAGGTTATCCCAACCGGATCGCTGGCCCGGATCCTCAGCCACCTCCGGGGCGAGACGATGATAGCCCCCAGGGCGCCGGAGAGCATGGTCAGTCTCGAACACGAGGATGCTCCGGACGGCCCGGACCTGGCGCACATCAGGGGGCAGGAGCATGCCAAGAGGGCTCTCGAAGTTGCCGCCGCCGGTGGCCACAACCTGCTGATGACGGGTCCGCCGGGCAGCGGCAAGACACTTCTCGCGCGCACCCTCCCCTCCATCCTGCCTAGGATGACATCGGAAGAGGCCCTGGAGGCCACCAAGGTCTACAGCATCGCCGGCCTCCTCCCGAGCGAGTCCCCTCTCATGGCTCGGCGGCCCTTCCGGTCGCCCCACTACACCACGTCGAACGCGGGGCTGGTGGGCGGAGGAACCTGGCCGCGGCCGGGGGAGGTGACCCTGGCGCATCGCGGCGTCCTGTTCTTGGACGAGCTTCCGGAGTTCGGCCAAAGCGTTCTGGAGGTATTACGACAACCCATCGAGGATAAGGTCGTCACCATCAGCCGCGCCCAGGGCAGCGTGACCTTCCCTGCCAACTTCACGATGGTGGCGGCAATGAATCCGTGCTTCTGCGGCAATCACGGCGATCCGGTGAAGCCGTGTACGTGCAGCCCTGGCGCCGTGACCCGGTACCAGAAGCGGATCTCCGGACCGCTGCTCGACCGGATGGACATCTTCGTGGAAGTGCCCCGCGTCGAGTACGAGAAACTGACCGCTGACGTTTCCGGCGAGGGCTCGGGCGCGGTCCGCGAGCGTGTGGAAACGGCTAGGGAACACCAGCGGCGGCGGTTCGCCGGGACCCGCCTGCAGGCGAATGCGGAGATGGGACCGGCGGAGGTTTGGAGCCACTGCAAGCTGGACGAGGCGGCCCAGGGGCTCGCGCGCGCTGCAATGGAGCAGATGCACCTGTCGGCGCGGGCGTACCATCGCACGCTGAAGCTGGCCCGCACCATCGCTGATCTGGCGGAGGGGGAGGCCATCGGCGTGGTGCACCTGGCAGAGGCCATCCAGTATCGCTACCGGGGCACCGGCGTGTAGATAGTGGGTCTTCACCCCACAATCGAGGCTGCGCACAATGGCCTAGCTCAATCAGGTACGACAAGGGGGGATATGGCACCGTGAACGGCAGACTAGCATCTATCGGCGACATTGGGGGCGGCGCGTCCCGGAGGTCTGGCATGCGCCTGGGGGCCGCGATGGCTCTTGGCATGGCGCTGCTGGCCATCTCCGTGGGTTGCGGCTCCGACTCCACACTCACGACCAACGTGGCCCAGACCGCAGCGCCCGAGCCGCAATCCGCAGCACCCGAATCGCAAGGAGGCACCGTGGCAAAGCAGTACCCCGCGCCCCCGGAAATGTCCATCGACACAGCGAAGACGTATCAGGCTGTCTTCACCACAAACCGAGGCGAGATGACGGTCAAGCTCTTCGCGGACGAGGTTCCAATCACTGTGAACAATTTCGTCTTCTTGGCCCGGGAAGGCTACTACGACGACGTGGTGTTCCACCGGATCATCAAGGGGTTCATGGTGCAAGGCGGGGACCCCACCGGCACCGGGCGAGGCGACCCAGGCTATCGGTTCAAGGACGAGCCGGTGAGCCGCGACTACGTGCGCGGCACCCTGGCGATGGCGAACTCCGGGCCCAACACCAACGGCAGCCAGTTCTTCCTGGTCCATGAGCTGGCGTCGCTGCCAAAGAACTACACGATCTTCGGGCTGATCACCGAGGGTCTGGACACCCTTGATGGGATCGCCAACACGCCGGTAGGGACCAGCGCCAGCGGCGAGGCATCCCAGCCGACCGAGCGGATCTTCATCGAGAGCATCGAAATCGTGGAGGCTCGGAGCTAGTAGCGGTCTCCCGGCGCGGTGTAGCCGCGCCGGGAGACCCACTTCTGCGGATCAGCATCGGGGTCTCGCCCACCACGTTCATTGAGGTCGCCACCCTCTCCGGGAGGCGATGCTCGGTCGCAGTATTCACCGCCTCGGCGCGCCCCAAGAAGCGCCATCCGGTTGTGAAACGCCAACGCTAGCGGGGCTGGCCCATGGTGTCGAAACCCACCGTATGAGTATCCGTAAACCTCGCGTGTCGTGCACTTTGAACCGAATATAGGGCGAACCAGTCGTCAGGCTCGGCATCCGGGCGACCGTTATCTTGACACCGGGGCGGGGTGCTTCTAAGATCTCTGTGGGTTCTACCGGCGGTCGCCGTGACGGTGGGTGGAGACTCTTCCGAGGGGTCGCGTATCCACCCGATCCGACGCCGTGGAGCCGGTCGGCGCGATGCGTGAGCGGGCGCCGGCGTCGGTCAAGAGGAGCCGCGCAGCGCCCCGCTGACTTGCATCAGAGATATCGCGACGACTATTCGTTTCCATGCTGTCGCAAGGGAGTTCATGCCATGCGCGTCAGGGCGCCCCAGGTTCACCTCCTCAGCGACGGGACCATGAAACTTGACGGCGGCACGATGTTCGGCCAGGTGCCCCGCGATCAGTGGGGCGAGCTGACCAGGCCGGACAAGCGGAACCGCATTCCTCTTGGCCTCAACGTCTTCCTCATCCGCTCGGACGCCGGCAATATCCTCGTGGACACAGGGGCGGGCGGCAAGCTCGACGAGGCGCAGGTGGACCGGTTTGGGCTCAAGGCCAACCGGCTTCGCCGCAGCCTGCGGGACGTGGGCTTGAAACCGGCGGACATCAAGTACGTGGTGCTGACCCACCTCCACTTCGACCACGCGGGGGGAGCGACTCGGCGCAACCGAAAGGGCGAGACGGTCCCGACGTTTCCCAAGGCGCGATACCTCATCCAGTCGGACGCCTGGGAGCACGCCGCCGCCCCAAGCGAGCGCGCCAGCGCTGCGTTCATCGAGGACGACTATCTGCCACTTTGGGAGAATGGGCAGGTGGACATCGTCGACGGCGACCAGGAGCTGATCCCCGGCGTGTGGCTCAAGAACACCGGCGGCCACAGCCAGGGGCACCAAGTGGTGTACGTCAAGAATGGGTCCAGCAAGATGGCGTTCCTTGGGGATCTGGTGCCCACCGCCTACCATCTGGGGTTGCCCTACATCAGCGCCACGGACCAGTTCCCGGAGGAAACCCTTGAGCGCAAGCGGCACATCCTGGGCAGGGCCGAGAGGGAGGGCTGGCTGATCTTCTTCGCCCACGGGTGTGACAATCGGGCCGGCGTGCTGGAGAGAAGGGGAGAGCGGTTGACGCTCAGGCCTGTCGCCGTCTAGCGCTGGCACGTCGGTGGGAGAGGCACGCCGTTCCCAGCCGCGCGCGCCCACGCTTCCCCGGAGTGAGCGCGCTCCCCGCTCGATTGCCCGCAGGTTGGCGCGTCTCCGCTGCTAGACCGCGGGCTCGGCCTCCAGGGAGCCGTCCACGGCCGTGCCTGGTACGTCCGCTCCCACAGGCGCCTCGCTAGACTCCCCATCCCGCCTGTCGTCGCGACGGCCGTCTCGGCGGCGCAGCACGCGGCGCATCTCGGTCTCTAGGAGCTCGAAGTCGCGTCGCGGCAGCAGGTGGAGCTCGCCCTGGAAGGCCAGCCGCCAGAGCTCCGGTGGCCAGCGCCTCAAGTACTCCAGGCGCGGAGCGATGTCCGGGGCGTTGATGTACTGGTCCTCCGGCGGGGCTGCGTCCGCCCGCATCTGGACGCGGTACATGAAGAGCTCGTCCGCGGCCTCGGCGTGCCACAGGGGTGTGCGGTCCTCGAACGCCTTGGAGGTGATCGTGGCGGCCAACGGGAAGACCTGGTCGTCCTTGACGTAGAACATGAGCCTGTCCCCCGGGCTCATCCTCTCCGTCTTCCTGCGCTGACGCTGGCCGAAGCCTTGGACCTTGAACCCCTGATCCCGCGTCACGCGGAAGTTCGCGGGCGCTATTGTCACCATCCAGTAATTCACGGCGCTTTCTCCCGGGCGGCGCCCCTATGCGTTGTCACGGATCCTTCGCAGCAGGTCGGCCATCTCTAGCGCGGCTACCGTCACGTCATAGCCACGGTTGCCAACGGCTCCTCCGGCGCGGTCCATCGCTTGCTGCGGGGTGTAGCACGTCAGCACGCCGAAGCCCACCGGCACGCCACTCTCACGGGCAACGGCCTCGATCCCAGAGGTGGCGGCGGAGGAGATGTACTCGAAGTGGGCGGTCTCTCCCTTGACGACCGCGCCCAGGCAGACGATGGCGTCGTAGCTGCCGGACTCGGCGAGGCGCGCGGCGGCAATGGGGAGCTCGAAGGCGCCGGGCACGCGGACCACGGTCACATCGCCATCGGCGACGCCGCACCGTGTCAGGGCCTCCCGTGCGCCCTGAAGCAGCCGCTCGGTCGCGAAGGCGTTGAACCTAGATACTGCCACGGCCACTCGGAGGTCTCGGCCCTCAGGTAGGCCCTCGATGTCTGTGACCAGCGTCGCCTCCAGTTGTGTGGGGCCGGTCGGCCCAGCGCAACGAGCGGGCCGAAGCTACGCGTCGCTAGTCCGGACGACGTCGTCAAGCATGTGACCCAGCTTTGTCCGTTTCGTCTCCAGGTACCGGCGATTTTCGGCGGTGGGAGTCGATATGATCGGCACCTGCTCCACCAGGTCTAGCCCGAAGGCGTCAAGGCCCACAACCTTCTTGGGGTTGTTGGTGAGCAGCCGCATCTTTCGGACCCCAAGGTCCACCAGGATCTGCGCGCCGATACCGTACCAGCGCAGGTCCGGTGCGAACCCAAGCTGCAAGTTCGCTTCCACCGTGTCCAATCCGTCGTCCTGCAGGGCGTAGGCCCGGATCTTGTTGTGGAGCCCGATTCCTCGGCCTTCCTGGCGCATGTACACGAAGACCCCACGGCCCTCGTCGGCTATCGCTTGTAGGGCCATCTCGATCTGGTTGCCGCAGTCGCACCTGAGGCTCCCGAAAACGTCCCCCGTGAGGCACTCGCTGTGCACTCGCACCAGGACGGACTCGTCCGACTGCACGTCCCCCATCACGAGGGCGATGTGCTCGGCGGTGTCCACCAAGCTCCGATATGCCACGGAGGTGAACTCGCCGAAGCGGGTGGGCAGCCGAGCATGGGCCACCTGGTGGACCAGGTGCTCGTGGCGGCGTCGGTGCGCGATGATGTCAGCTATGGTGACGACGCGGATGCCGTGCTCCTGCGAGAATCGCTCCAGCGCCGGCATCCGGGCCATCGTCCCGTCTTCGGCCATCACCTCGCAGATGACGCCCGCGGGGTACAGCCCCGCCATCCGCGCCAGGTCCACCACAGCCTCGGTGTGGCCGGCGCGCACAAGCACCCCGCCGTTGGTGTAGCGCAGGGGGAAGATGTGGCCGGGACGAGCCAGGTCGTCGGGGATCGTGTCCGGATCGAGAAGCGCCTTCACCGTGGCCGCTCGGTCGAACGCGGAAGTGCCGGTGCTGGCGCCGCGCTTCACGTCAACGGAAACCGTGAAGGCAGTGGCGTGCCTGGCCGTGTTCTCCTGCACCATCAGGGGCAGCTTCAACTCGTCCAGCCGCTCTCCGAGGATGGATAGGCAGATGATCCCGCCCGCCTGGCGCGCCATGAAGTTGATGTGCTCGGGCGTGATCTTCTCCGCCGCCACCACCACGTCGCCTTCGTTTTCCCGATCGGCGTCGTCGACGATGACGACCATCTTGCCGGCGCGTATATCCTCGATGGCCTCTTCGATCTCGGCGATGGGCATCCCCACCTCCCGCTGAGGGGCGTCGCTGCTTGCTACTGAGCCGACGGCTGGCCCTCCGGCTCGCGTCCGAGGAGCCCCTCGACGTACTTGGCTAGAATATCGACCTCGATGTTCACCCGGTCGCCCGGGCGACGACTACCGAGGACGGTCAGTAGGCGCGTATATGGTATCACGGCGACGGTGAAAACGGTACGCTCCTTCGATACGACGGTCAGGCTTGCCCCGTCCACCGCGATGAAGCCCTTGACGACCACATAACGCATGATGTCGTCCGGGGCCTCGAACGCGGCGATTACGCTGTTGCCCTCCGGGGTCATCGAGACGACGCGGCCCGTGCCGTCCACGTGGCCCTGCACCAGGTGGCCTCCCAGCCTCCCGCCGTACGCCAGAGGCCGTTCCAGGTTGATCCGATCTCCCAAAGCGAGGTCCCCAAGGTTGGTCTTTCGGAAGGTCTCCGGGGTGACCTCCACCTCGAAGGCGCCCTCGTCGAGTGCCGTCACCGTGAGGCATGCTCCGTTCACGGAGATGCTGTCGCCCAGTCCGGTCCCCTCCAGGACCAGTGCCGCCCCCATCCGAATGCCGCCGCCGCCCAGAGCGGCGACCGTGCCCATCTCCTCAACGATGCCCGTGAACACTCTTACCCTCCGTCCTGAGGATAGCCGATGATGTGTATGTCTTCTCCCAGCCGCTCCACCGTGACGCGGTTGAGCCGCAGGGCCTCCGCCAAGCGTGGCACGCCTTCGCCCTCCACCGGCGTTCGGGCGTCCCGCCCGCCGATGATCATCGGCGCCACAAACGCCTCCACGCGGTCGACCATCCGGCCCTCGAACAGAGAGGCCAGGAGGTCGCCCCCGCCCTCGACCAGGAGGCTCGTGACCCCTCGCTCGCCTAGCGCGCCAAGCAGGGCTCGGACATCGACCCGCCCGTCCTGCGCGGGGAGACGAAAGACATCCGCGCCGGCCTCTCGCAGAGCCTGCTCCCTCGTGGGCGTCGCGTCGGCCACGGCTATCATCACGCTGCCGTGCGCCGCGAACACCTGGGCGGACGGCGGAACGCGCCCCCCGCTATCCACGACGACCCGCAGAGGCTGCCTGTCCGCCGGCCTCCCCGATGCGTCCCGAGTCGTGAGCCGCGGATCGTCCTGAAGCGCAGTGCCGACGCCCACCATGACAGCGTCCGCGGCGGCGCGGAGCTCGTGGGCGCGACGGCGTGCCTCCTCCCCGGTGATCCACTGGGACTCGCCGGCGGCCGTGGCGATCTTTCCGTCCAGACTCATGGCGAATTTCGCGACCACCAGCGGTAGGCCGGTAGCGATCCAGTGGAGGTAGCCTTCCAGCACGGATCGCGCCTCGTCCGCGCCCTCGCCCAGGGCGACCCGGACACCGGCGGCTTCCAGCGCCTCCATGCCTCCGCCGCGGACCGCGGGGTTGGGGTCACGAAGGGCGGCGCGTACCTCTGCGACCCCGGCGCGGATGATGGCGTCCGTGCACGGCGGGGTTTGCCCATGGTGGGCGCACGGCTCCAGGGTGACATAAAGCGTAGCGCCGTGGGCGAGCTCCCCCGCTTCGGCCAGGGCCACCGCCTCCGCGTGAGGCCCGCCGGGGGGCCGCGTGTACCCCTCCCCGACGATCCGACCGTCCCGCACCAGGACGGCTCCGACGGCGGGGTTGGGGCTGGTTGCGCCGAGGGCGCCGCCAGCCAGTTGGACGGCCCGCTGCATGTGCTCCATGGGGCCTCTTACGGTGCGGGGGTCACAGCTCTGGACCCTCTTGGAGCTCCTGCTGGTGACGCGCGAAGTCCGGGAGCCCGGTTTCCTGGTATAGTCTGGCCCAATGCCTGGACGAGGGCGCGGTCCGACCGTACACCCAGCCCTCCACGGTCTTTTGCCTCACGCCGAGCGCCGAGGCTAGGAGCGCGACGCTCCCCTGGTATCGGCTGTCCGCCAGCCACTGGCGGAGGACCTCCGCGGTGGGAGGGGAGGCCCTTCGGCCGTCCGCTCGGGAGGTGGACGACCGATGGTAGTTCTCGTAGAAGCGGCTTGCCGCAGGCCCCATCTGCCCCTGGTACTTGCTGCGCAGAGCCCGTGCCCCATACGGGCGCTCCGCTGGGCTGGAGAGCTGCATGAACGATATCTGGGAGACCTTCATTCCCTGCGTCAGGTTGATTGGCAGGTTGGCCAAGTTGCTCAGCTCCAGGGTCAGTCTTCCCCGCCACCCCGGGTCCACGAACCCCGCCGTCGAGTGGACCACCAGACCCAGCCGCCCCAGCGAGCTCTTGCCGTCCAGACGGCCCACAATGTCGTCCGGCAAGGTTATCTCTTCCTCGGTCATGCCGAGGGCGAACTCACCCTGGTGGAGGATGAAGGGGGTGAGCGGGTCCACGGTGTACTCTTCCGTGAGGCCCTCCATCTCCTGCGTGGGGTCGATGGCCTGGAAGCGGTGGTTCTGGAACACCCGGAACTTGCCGCCCAGGTGGAGGTCGACGCTCGCGGGCTGGACGCACGAGTCGTCATACGGGTCGATGACGATGCGCCCGGCCTCGATTGCCTTGCGAATGTCCTGGTCGCTGAACACCATGTCCGCGCGTGTCCTCAGTATGGGGCCGAATGGCGACATTGTAGCCGTGCGCGCGCATCCGACGCAAACGCGCGGCGCGGGCCGCGCAGGGCTGGGCCACGGCCTCTCCGGCTACTCGATGTTGTAGAATTCCCGCCGCCCCGACTCCACCAGGGCCACCATCCGCTCGAACCACGCACCGAACTGGGGCATGGCGAAGATTCTGCCAGCCTGCTGTTCCCACTCGGCCAGGTTTGCCACCTCCTGCTCCGTGACCACGGTGAAGAATCTGCCGCTGGCGTCTGTGAGGATGCGCGCCGCGTACACTCCAGCCCAAGTCTCGTTGGCCTCCTTGAAGAGGGCCACCAGATCTCCGCCCTTGCCCTATTTTGCCTCAAAGATATCCCGCACCAGCATCATCACCAACCTCGTTTGTGTCTATTGGCCGGTCATTCCGCAGTCTTCCCCACCCACTCGCCCGGACCATGAGTGAGGGGCTCTGGCCCTGACGCTCCCCGCTTCCCGCAACGGCCCCAGCGTGGTCGTCTGGGCATCAGGCCCTTGCGCTTGCGTCCGTGGCAAGCCGGTCGACCCTCGGACGTGACCGCCCGCTCGTCCTGGGTCCAGCGTAGGATGAGCGGGGAACCTGCGCCGACCCGAGGCGCCGGCGTCGGTGACGAGCATCGCACGGGGCTGCCGGCATGCCGATGCGCTGCCGCTAGACCGATCCCCACAGCGGGTTCATCACCAGGCCCGTCGGCAGCTTGGGGGCAAAATAGGTGCTCTTGGGGGGAAGCCGCTGCCCCTGGCGCACCAGCGCCTCGAAGAGGTCCAGGTCCATCGGGGGGACCAGGAACACGGCCTGACACTGCCCGTCGGCGCTGGCGGAGGCCACTGCGTCCAGGTCGTGCACGAACTCAACGTGGCTGGCTGGCTCGCTGGCCATCACCGAGTCCAGCGCCTCGTGGTGAAGCAGCCAGGGCTCGCATCGCGTCAGATCTGGCGTGGGGGCCGGGGAGAGCTCAGACGCTTCGAGATCGGAGCGCAGAGTGAGCAGCGAGAAGCGTCCCTCCGCCACGTCCAGCATGCCGAGCGTGGGCGCCTCCGAGCGCCTGGACACTACTTCAGCTAGGAGGTCGGAAAGTCCCACTGCCGACAGAGGGACGCCCGGCCTTGGCTCCACCGTGAAGAGCTTGCCGACGCGGTCGCGCAGAGCGTCGAGCCCGTCCCGGGAGAGCCCCGACACCAGGCGATGGAACGCCAAGAGGAGGAGCCCAGGGTCCGCGATGTCCACGAGGGACATCATCACGAACTCGGAGGCGTCGTCGGGACCGTGGTCGCCGGGCTGCTCCCGGCGCTCGTTGCGGTACGACAGGGCCGTCTCGTACCGGTGGTGCCCATCGGCCATGTAGATGGGCCGATCCGCGAACAGGTCGTGGATCTTTCCGTGGAGGGCCGGATCCAGCAGAACCCAGACACGGTGCCGGGTGCCATCGTCCATCGTCGCGGCATAATCGGGGGGCCGTTCGGCTCGCCACGTGGCCAGCAGGGGTCCAAGTGTTCCGTCGTCGCGGTAGAGGGACATGAGGGGGCTCAGGTTGGCCTGTGTGGCCTGCATCAACCGCAGCCGGTCCTCCTTCGGCCCCGCGCGAGTGTGCTCGTGGGGCAGCACGACCCCGCGCTCGTACTCCTCCAACCGGACGCGGGCGTAGAGGCCCACCCGTGCGCCGCCCTGGACTTCTTCGGGAAACGCCTCCTCCGTGAGGTAGTAGGCGCTCTCGCTTTCGGAGATGAGTACGCCCTCGCGGAGCCAGTCGTCGAGCTGCCGAGCGGAGCGGACGTAGGGGCCGCCGTCATCCTCGCCCCGGGCGGAGGGCCGGGGGGCCTCCAGGCGCACGGCATTGAGGGGGCTCTTGCTATGAAGGTGTTCCTGGTCCGCAGGGGATATGATGTCATAGGGGGGACAGAGGAGGGCGCCAATGTCGGCTCCCACCCCCGGGCCATAGCGCAGCCCCTGGAACGGGCGAATATCAGCCAAGCTCCTCCCCCGATAGGCGGGCTTTGGGAACGCGGTGTCGCCCCGATTCGGGGGCGCCAAGGGGCCGCTCGACAGTATATCTGACCGACCCGCGGAGCGTCCACGGCCGCGGAGGCCCAATTGGGGAGAATCTTGCCGGGCATTCGCGGGGCGGATCGCCTACTCCCATGGAGGCATGCTTGACGCCACGTCGATAGCGGGTGGTACGCTCACGGCGGCAACGACGGGCCTCCGGGTAGTCCGGCCGTCAAGGAGGGGATGGTGACTGCGCACACCGAGGACGAACGCCGCGCGGCGGAGCTCCGTAGTGAGATCGAAGAGCACAACCACCGGTACCATGTGCTCGACGATCCGTCCATCGCCGATGCAGCGTATGACAGCCTGGTGCGGGAGCTTCAGGCCCTTGAGGAGCGGCGTCCGGACCTGGTGACGACGGATTCGCCCACGCAGCGAGTCGGCGCGCCGCCGGCGGCGCGTTTCCCGGAGGCGCCGCACCTGGCGCCGATGTACAGCCTGGCGAACGCTTTCGACGCCGAGGAGTATCGGTCTTGGGTCGAGCGGACCGGACGCCTGCTGGACGGCCAGGAGTTCGATGTGATCTGTGAGCTCAAGATCGACGGTCTGGCCGTCTCGCTCACCTATCGCGACGGGGCGTTGGTCCGGGGCGCGACTCGCGGCGACGGCCTGCGGGGGGAGGACGTGACCAACAATCTACGCACACTTAGCAGCATCCCCCGAAGGCTCCTTGGCGACGCGCCTCCTGCCCTGTTGGAGGTGCGCGGCGAGGTCTATATCGGCCGGGCGGCCCTACTGCGGCTCAACGAGTCCCGCGCCGCCGATGGACTCCCTCTCTACGCCAACCCCCGTAATACGGCTGCCGGCGCCGTCCGCCAGCTCGACCCGGCCGCCACCGCGGCGCGACCCCTGGAAATCTTTGTCTATGGCATCGGCCAGATCGAGGGCGGTACGCCTCCAGGGACGCAGTCGGAGATCCTGTCTTGGCTGGATGGCCTCGGGTTCACCACGAACCCCAACTCCCGCCGCTTCGAACGCCCCGAGGGCGCCATCGGCTACTACGATGAGTGGCTGGGGGGCCGCGAGGCGCTCGACTACGACACCGATGGCGTGGTCATCAAGGTCAACGGCTGGGCTCACTGGGACGAGCTGGGAGTGGCGGGGCGGGTGCCGCGTTGGGCCATCGCGTACAAGTGGCCCGCCCACCAGGCGGTGACCAGGGTGGTGGAGATCGGCATCAACGTTGGGCGGACGGGCAGGCTCAATCCTTACGCAGTCCTGGAGCCTGTTCAGGTCGGGGGAGTGACCGTCCGGAACGCCACTCTCCACAACGCCGACCACATTGCCGAGATGGACATCCGCGTTGGCGACCAGGTGGTGGTCCAGCGGGCGGGTGAGGTGATCCCGCAGGTGGTCCGGGTGGTTCTGGAAGGGCGTCGAGAGGGGTCCGCGCCGTTCGAGATGCCTCGGGCATGCCCGGTGTGCGAGGGGACAGTCGTGCGCCAGGCCGACGAGGCGGCGTACCTCTGCACCAACGCCTCCTGCCCCGCCCAGCTCTTGGAGCGCGTCCGCCTCTTCACATCTCGAGGGGCCATGGACATCGAGGGCCTCGGCGAGCGGTGGTGTCGCATCCTGCTGGAGGAGGAGGTGATCCACGACGTGGCGGACCTCTATGCCATGCGCGTGGAGGATCTGGTGCCACTGGATCGCATGGGGGAGACCCTGGCCACGAAGATCGTGGCCAACATCCTGGAGAGTAAGCGCCGTCCCCTCAGCCGGCTCCTGAGCGCCCTGGGAATCCTCCACGTTGGATCGGAGACTGCCGAGGTCCTGGCCGCCCGCTTTCCGACCATGGGCCTGCTCATGGCGGCTACCGTGGAGGAGCTCACCGAGGTCGATGGCGTGGGGCCGCGCATCGCGGAGAGCGTGACTACCTTCCTCGGCCATCCACAGAACCAAGGACTCATCGAGAAGCTGCGCCGGGCTGGGGTCCGCATGGAGGCCGACGCGCCATCTCCCTCGGCGTTGGGCCTGCCCCTGGCTGGGGTCAGTCTCTGCATCACCGGCACGCTCAGCGCCATGAGCCGCTCCGAGGCAGCGGACAGGGTCAAGGCCCTGGGTGGGAGCGTGACCGACTCGGTCAGCCGGCGGACGAAATACCTCGTCGCGGGAGCGAGCCCGGGCGCGAGCAAAGTCAAGCACGCGGAGCGTTACGGCATTGCCATCATCGACGAGGCGGGCCTTGACGAGCTGCTTTCGGGGGGCCAGCCGGAGCCAAGGAGCCCCTAGGCCCGCTGGCGCGCGGCGATCGAAGCCAGCGTCAGGGCGTGGGAGCGCAGCGGCGGGCCGGGCTGTCCCGCGCACGGGGTTCGCGGACGGAAGAGAGGGCAGGAGTTGGTCCAGCAGGAGGTCGCGATCATCGTGGAGCCCGCGGGCCTCTTCCTCAGTATCGTGAGGGGCACGGACCTTGACGGGCTCCCCTGGGTGCCGGACCATCGGGTCATGGCATTCCTCAAGCCCGTGCTCGACCGACCATGATCGTCATCGTTGGACTGGGAAACCCCGGGAGCAAGTACGCCCGCACCAGGCACAACCTGGGGGCTCGGGCGATCGAGCAGATGGCGTCGCGGTGGGGGCTTGCGCTGGACCGTCGTCGTCAGGTTCGTTTGGGCATCGGCGACTACCAGGGGCGTCCGGTGGCCCTGGCCCAGCCCCGCACCTACATGAACGTCAGCGGAGAGGCCGTCCACTACCTGGTGCAGCGCCTCGGCATTCCCCCGAGCCAGATCCTGGTGGTCTACGACGAGATGGATTTGCCGCTGGGCACGATCCGGCTGCGGGCCGCGGGGGGACCAGGAGGCCACAACGGCGTCGGTTCGATCATCGAAGCCCTCGGCACGACAGAGTTCTCCAGGCTGCGCATCGGCGTCGGCCGGCCTCCCCCCTTCGTCGATCCCATTCCCTACCTGCTCGGCGACCTCACACCAGGGGAAGAAGAAGCGCTCACCGGGATCTGGCCGAGGGTCGTCGCGGCCGCGGAGTCCGTAGTGGTTGATGGCCTGGAGCGGGCGATGAACCACCACAACACGTCGCCGCCTCGCGACGATGGGGGGGCCGAGAGAGACGAAAAGGGCTCTACGTAGGTTTCCCTGCAGCGCCTACCGGGACGATAGGCGCTGCAGGGCCAGGCGTACCTGCTCCTCCAGCGAGACATCGGCGTCCGGGGGTAGCGACAGGACGGCCTGGCGAGCCTCCGCCGCTGAGTAGCCAAGGGCCGCTAGAGCCCCAAGGACATCGTCGGCGGCGACGCCTCCGGGCTGTACGGTCGTCAGGCTCCACTCCTTCTCCAGCCGGCCCTTCAGGTCCAGCACGATCCTGCCCGCCGTGCGCTTCCCTACGCCGGAGACCTGCGCGAGGGCATCCGCGTCCTCGGTGACGATCGCGTGTGCGAGGGCGTCCGGCCGGAGGCCGGAGAGCACGGCGAGGGCCAGGCGCGGCCCGATCCCGCTCACGGCGATAAGCATCTCAAACAGCCTAAGGGCCTCCGCCGAGGTGAACCCGTAGAGCATGAGGGCGTCGTCGCGGGCGATCAGGTGGGTGTGGAGGCGGACCTGCGCGCCAGCGCCGCCCACCTCCGCGAGCGCCGCCGCGGGCACGTGTACCCGCACGCTCACGCCGCCCACGGCCACCGAGACCCAGTCAGGTCCGATGGCGTCCACGTTTCCGCGAATCCCTGTGATCATTGCTGCTCCTGAGGTCCCCGACCCGTGTTCCGGCGATGCTGCATCGGACCGGCCGACAGTCCGCGCGGCCCCTCGGCTCGCTATCCGAGCGCTCGAATCTGCTCCGCCTGGAGGTGGCAGAGGGCCACGGCGAGCGCGTCCGTGGCGTCGGCGGGCTTGGGGGCCTCGGAGAGACCCAGGATGATCCGCACCACCTCCGCCACCTGCGCCTTGCTCCCACGACCGTATCCGGTCACGACGCTCTTCACCCGCGCCGGGGGGTAGCGAAAGACCGGCAGGCCTTTGGCCGCGGCAGCCATCAGCGCCACTGCCTGCGCTTGCCCCACTGCGATGGCCGAGCGGACGCTGGTGTGGTAGCCCCCGCCGCTGAGGTCTTCCACGGGCACGAACGGGTCCTCGATGGCCATCAGCTCGGGCGCCCACGTCTCCACAAGTCGCAGCAGCTCCTGGTGGAGATGGGAGAGGCGTTCGCCGAGCGGAAGAGAAGCCCGCGCCGTGAGGGCGCCCGCGTCCAAGTAGCGAGCGTCGCGACCGTGGACCTCCAGGAGGCCGTAGCCCATGCGGATCGTTCCGGGGTCCACGCCGAGGATGCGTCGGGCCATCGGTAGGCTCAGGCCGCGTCCCCGAGCTTCTCGAGAACCTCGGCGGGGAAGTCCGCGTTGGTGAAGACCTTCTGGACATCGTCCAGGTCCTCAAGCCGGTCCAGAAGGCGCAAGGCCTGCTCGGCGTGGCGCGATTCCAGGGCAACCAGGGTCTTGGGGACCATCGCGATGTCGGCGGAGCCGATGGTGTGGCCCTCGGATTCCAGCCACTGCCTCAGGCCCTCGAAGTTGTCGACCGCGGCGACGATCTCCAGGAGGGTCCCGTCGACCGAGAAATCTTCCGCGCCCTGGTCGATGGCGAGGAGGGCGACCTCATCCGCCTTGTCGGGGTCGAGTTCGAGGGTGATGAGCCCCTTCTGCTCGAAGAGGTAACCCACGGAGCCGACCTGGGCCATCTTGCCGGCATTTCGATCGAAGGTGTTGCGCACCTCCGAGGCTGCGCGGTTTCGGTTGTCGGTGAGGGCGACTACCAGGACGGCGGAGCCGGCGGGCCCGAATCCCTCGTAGACTACCTCTTCAAGATCCACCTGGGCCTCGCCGCCCTGCCCGGTCGCGCGCTTGATTGCCCGATCGACGTTGTCGAGGGGCATATTGTCATGCCTCGCTCGATCCACCGCCAGGCGAAGTCGGGCGTTCATGGCTGGGTCCGCGCCGCCCGCCCTGGCCGCCACGGTTATTTCCCGGGCCAGCTTGGTGAAGAGCTTGCTGCGCTTTGCGTCCGCCGCACCCTTCTGGTGCTTGATCGTGGACCACTTGGAATGTCCGCTCATAGCGCTCACTCCTATTGGATTGGCCCCATTCTACACAGTGACCGCCCGCTCGCGCAATTGGCGCGTGGGGGGCGTGGGCCTGGGCGGCTCAGGGGAGGAGGCCGGGCATGGGCTCGATAGTGATTCGGCCGGCTTGCATGTCCACGGAGACCACCACGTCCGCGATGGCCGGGACCAGTGTTTCGCCATCGGGACCGTGCACCACGTACACGTCGTTGCCGCCGGTTTCCAGGATCTCGACCACGTGGCCCAGGGGTCGCCCCTCGGAGGTCCACACTTCCAGCCCCAGGACCTGGTGGTGGTAGTACGTGCCCTCGGGCAGAGGCGGGGCGTCACTCGTGGGTATTTCCAGAATGGCGCCGCGAAGCTCGGCAGCGTCCTCTCGCGTTTCCACGCCCTGGAGCTTGACCACGAGCGAGCGGCCCTGGAGACGCGCGTCCTCGCACAGATGCTCGTCGGAGCCGATGAGGAAGCTGGCGCCCTGGTGAAAGCGGGTGGAGTTGTGGGTCAGGCTCTCGACCTTGACGTGGCCCTTGAGGCCCCAGACGCCGGTTATTCGGCCGACTACCAGGCGCTCGGGGGGTTGTTGGTGGGCGGGCACGGGCTCGGACGGAGGTGTCATGGGGCGGTGTGGAGGCGTGAAGGCCTAGAGGATCTGCAGGGTGACGCGGGTGCCGTGCTTCACCGCAGCCACGCGGAGAATGACCCTCATCGCCTCGGCCACGCGACCCTGCTTCCCAATGATGCGGCCTTTGTCCTCCGGGTCGACCTCGAGCTGGATGATGAAGCTACCTTCTTGCTCGACCTCGGTCACCCGAACGACGTCTGGGTTGTGGGAGAGGGCCTTCGCCACGTACTCAATCAGTTCCCGCATGCTTCTCGGCCCTCTCTAGCACGCCGGCCTTCTGCAGCATGGCCCGAACCGGGTCGGACGGCTGTACACCGCGCTGGATCCACACCGACGCCTTCTCGGTATCGAGCTCGACGGTCGGGGGATCCGTGCGAGGGTTGTAGAATCCTACCCGGTCCAGGTACGCGCCATCGCGGGGCGACCGGGAATCCATGATGACGATGCGGTAGCTCGGCTGCTTCTTCTTTCCAACGCGTGTCAGTCGCATCCGCAACATCGGTCTACAAATACCCCCGTATACCTAATACAAAGACGGCCCTATTGTAGCTTGGGGCAAGATGACTGTCAACGCGGGTTCGTCACGCCCTGAGTCCTAGGTGCGTCCGCCAAGGGTCTCCAGCCACTCCCGCAAGAGCGCTCCGCTCCCGAGGAGGCGGTGGGCCGCGACGAATGGGTTCTGCTCGCCCCGCTCCACCTCCGCCACTGCGGCGGCTGTTGCGCTGTCCTGCTGCTCCAGGCGGAGAATCAGGTCTCCGACGGCCTCTTCCACGGTCTTGAAGAACTCGTGGCGGCCTCGCTGGCGTAGTCGCTCGGGCATCTGCTCCGACGTGTCCAGGGCTCGGCGATGCTCCCCGATCGTCTCGTGCAGCAGTGGGATCCCATCGCCGGTGTCGGCCTGCGTCTGGATTACCGGCGGGCGCCACCAGGACGGGCTTTCGGCCAGGTTGAGCATCGCATCCAAGTAGGCCGCGAATTGACTGGCCCCCGCTCGGTCTGACTTGTTGACGACGAATATGTCCGCGATCTCCAGCAGCCCCGCTTTGAGCGTCTGGATCGCGTCGCCCGCCTCAGGCACCAGGGTCACGACAACGGTGTCCGCGACGCTCATGACCTCGAGCTCCGTCTGGCCGACGCCCACGGTCTCCAGGATGATGACATCCTTCCCCGATGCGTCCAGCACTCGGATGGCGCTCCGGGTCATCCGCGGTAGCCCGCCCGTGCCGCCGCGCGTGGCGACGCTGCGGATGAAGACCCCCGAGTCCAGGTAGTGGCGTTGCATCCGTATCCGGTCGCCCAGGAAGGCGCCCCCGGAGAAGGGACTGGTGGGGTCGACCGCTACGATTCCAACGGTGGAGCCCTGGTTTCGGTAAGCGGAGGTGAGCTTGTCCACCAGGGTGCTCTTGCCCGCCCCCGGCGGGCCCGTGATGCCGACGATAGTGGCGTGGCCCGTGTGCGCGTGCACAGCCTCCAGGACGCCGACGGCGTCGTCGGGGCTGCGCTCCACCAGGGTCAAGAGCCGGGCCAGCGACCGCTGGTCCCCCGCCCGCATGCGCTCGACCAGCTCCTGGACCAAGGCCGCCTCCGAGGGGCTCAAATGTCCGTTCGAGCGTAGCACCGGGCAATGGTGGGGTCAAGGCGGCTGCGGGCTCCGGACGCCTTCCTCGACCTTGTCGCGCCAGCTACGCTCTGGTATAGTTTAGCTGCGGCGGGGATGTAGCTCAGCTGGGAGAGCACCTGCATGGCATGCAGGGGGTCAAGGGTTCGAGTCCCTTCATCTCCACCAACCCGGCCGCGCCCACGTTGACCGACCCGCCCCCTCCCTCCAACGCCCTCTGGCGGCATCAAGGTCTCCACGACTACCTGGGCCGGAGCGAGCCCAGCGCGCGCCGGACGCCACGCAGTTCAGCCCGAAGGAGGGCACCGCCATGTGGTGGCAAGACCTGCTCTGGGGGATGTGGAACGGCTTGACGGCTTGGCCCGTCGTCATCGCGCACTGGTTCGGCGCGTGGGAGGGACAGGCGGTGTATGATTTCCTGAGAAGCGGAGGGTGGTACGACTCCGGATTCCTGGGGGGCGGCGGCTCCCCGTTCCTGGGCGCCCTATGGCCTCGTCGGAGGAAGAAGAAGTAAGCCGGGCGCCTCCGCAGCCTCCCGCTCCGTCCCGTAGATTCGCTGCTCTCGCAGCGTACAAGGGCATCCGCTCGAAGCTGGCGCCTCACGGCTGAGCAGAGGCGGACCGCGCGGTGGACTTTCGTCTGTTCTAGGCAGCCCAGTGGGATCGGCAGGAGGAAGAGAGATGCCGCGACGGGCAGACGAGAGGCGGAGGAACCTCGCGGACAAGGACGGCCTTCGTTGGTGCACTATCTGCCAAAAGTGGTACTCGCCTGTCGTTGCCGACGAACACGACCATTTCGGTATGAAGGAGAAGGGGCGACCCACCACCAGCAACGCTCATACGAGTCCACCACCGGAGGAGAAAGGATCCGCGTTCCGGGCGGCGCAGAGCGCAAGCCAAGACATCAGGGTGGCCCACCGCTATTCCGAACTCCAAAGAGGTGGCTTGCGAGGGTCCTCGCTCGGCCTCCGCTGGCGTTGGTGGAGAATGAAACGAACCGTACGGGGTTTGGTCAGGCACCCTTGGCGCAAGCTGCTCATCCTTTCGGCCGTCATCTACGGAGGACTCGCCCTGATTCACGTCAGTAACGGATTCTCCGCGGCCGAGGCTGCGGCCATGCCGGTCGGAGACGTCCGGATGGCCATAACGTGCCCTGGCATGCCCGAGGTGGTGTGGACCTTCATTGACCGCTCACTTATGGAGTCCACGGGCGTGCGGCTTGCCTTGGCCGCGGGAGAAGACATCTACGGTCAAGTTTGTGCACGTGGGGGATTCTGACCGGGCCCGAGGTGAGGCCCTGCAACTCAGGTGCACGCAGTGGACTGCGTCCATCTGCCAGCGTATCGGCGAAGTAGCTGTTCGCTGACCCCCTTGATGCCATCCGACGGTCGATAGCCCAGGTTTCCCGATCTCCACTGACGTCCCACCGCATCCCGCTGCCCGCCATCCGTGCGCTACGCTCCCTCCCCCCCTCGGCCCTTGGTGCGCGGATGGACTTCGGGTTAGGATGGAGGAGCCGTCCGATCACGGCGGCAAGCTCTCCCGGGGTCGGTGACCATGCGCGTTCGCTCCTCATTCGTCCGTCCGCTGCTCTACACGGTTGCCTGCTTGGCCACTGCCGCCTGCGCGGGCCCCGCGCCCATTCCCACACCCGTTCCGACCGCCACTCCCACCCCCACGCCGGCCCCGCCCGCCGTTCGCGTGTCCCTCCCGCGAGACGACGCCCCGCACCCCGCGTCCAATACCGAGTGGTGGTACTATAACGGCCACCTGGCGACCGCCGACGGCCGGAGCTTCAGCTTCCACTACGCCGTATTCCAGATCGCCGCCCAGGGCGGGCTGTTCGCGGACGTGGCCCACGTGGGGGTCACGGACGCGACCGCCGGGTCGTTCCTCTTCGACCAGCGGGGGACGCTGGGGAAGCCCGCCACGGGGGCAGGCGGCTTCGCGTTCGACCTCGACGGCTGGACGATGTCCGGCGGCGGGGGTCGCGACCGGCTGGCCGCTGGCGTCGAGGGGTTCGCTTTCGACCTGGAGCTCACGTCACTCAAGCCGGCGGTTCTCCACGACGGCTCGGGACTGGTGGACTTCGGCGAGGCGGGGGCATCGTACTACTACTCGCGGACCCGCATGGTCGCGACCGGCAGCGTAACGCTCGGCGAGCGTCCGGAGCCGGTGACTGGGATTGCGTGGTTCGACCACCAGTGGGGGGACTTCGAGGCTCAGGCCATCGGGTGGGACTGGTTCGCGCTCCAGATGGACGATGGAGTCGACGTGATGCTCACGGTCATGAGGGACGCCGAAGGGCGGGAAATCGTTCGGTACGGGACGATGGTGTCGCCAGACGGTGTGGCGACCGGGCTCTCCGGCCGCGATTTCTCCGTGGCTGCGAGCGGCTCGTGGACGAGCCCAGCGAGGGGCGCCGCCTACCCGGTCGGCTGGATCGTGCGCCTGCCGGCCCGCGGCTTGGACCTCACGCTGTCGCCCGTTGTCGAGGCCGCTGAGTTCGAGGCCGAGGCGACCACCGGGAACTTCTACTGGGAAGGACCCGTCGAGGTCGTCGGAGGCGGAGGGGGCGTGGGATTCGTCGAGCTCACGGGCTACGCGCCCATGCAGTTTCCCGAGCTCGAGGCGAGCTCCGCCGGGGGCGGCGCGGAATGATCGAGACTTGGCACAACTTCTGGCGCAGGAAGCTGCGCACCACCCTTACCATCCTGGGAATCGTGGTGGGGACGCTGGCCCTGACGGTCATGGGGGCCATGTCGGAGAAGATCAATCTGCTGGTCGATGGCGCTCTCAAGTACTACAGCACCCGCGTGGTGGTGCAGGCCGGGACCACGATCCCCGGCCAATTTCTGGGGGCGGTGCTCTCCGCGGAGATCGCTGACGACGTGCGGGGGATCCCGGACGTCGCGGCTGCGTTTCCCACGGTGTACACGCTCTACCAGGAAGACGCCGGCGAGGTCCCCGCGGCCAGCTTCGGCTTCCCGCCCCTGGTTATCGGCGTGGACGCGCGTCGGTTCGACTACGAGGAGGACCGGTACCCGGTTGTCCTGTCGTCGGGGCGCCTCTTCACCCCGGGCGAGCGGGGCGTGGCGCTCGTCGGGGTCGATCTGGCCAAGTACAAGGGTGTCGGCCTGGGCGACGTCCTGACGGTGAGGGGACGGGGCCTGGAGATCGTGGGGATCATGGAGCGCACCCTGACGGCGCGCGACAACGTGGCGTTCGTCCCTCTCGCCGACGGCCAGGAATTCCTGGCGGAGATGCTGCCGTCATCCTTCAGCGCGGACCCGAGCGCCCTGGCTACCGAGATCGAGGTGTACCCCGACCCGCTGGAACGCGCCGATGCGGTGGCGGCGGCCATCAATCGAGAGGTCAAGGGGGTCCGGGCTCTGGCGCCCCGTGAGATCGAGCGACAGTTTAGCCAGAGCTTGATCATCTTCAACGTAATCATCATCAGCAGCGCCGTCATCGCGATGGTCGTGGGCGGGCTGTCCATACTCAACACGATGGTGGTGGCTGTTTCAGAGCGCACTCGGGAGATCGGGATCAAGAAGGCGGTGGGGGCTACCAACGGGGACATCATGCGTGAGTTCCTGCGGGAAGCCACAATCATCGGATTCGTAGGGGGCGTGGTGGGGTTGGCGGCGGGGACTCTGCTGACGCTCGCGATCAACCGATTCGTAGCGGACCAGGGTGTGGTGATCATGATCGTGACGCTCCGCCTGGGGCTGTTCGTCATCGCCTTCAGCACGGTCCTGGGAGCAGCGGCGGGCCTCTTTCCGGCGCTGGCCGCGGCGCGGCGAAACCCCGTCGAGGCCCTGAGGTCGGAGTAGCATGCCAATCGTGGAGACCAGGGACCTGGTGCGACGCTACCGCCTTGGCGGGCACGAGGTCCGTGCCCTTGACGGCGTAACGCTGGGCTTCGAGCGGGGGGAATTCACTGCCGTCATGGGCCGCTCCGGCTCCGGGAAGTCCACCCTGCTGAACCTGATTGGGTGCTTGGACCGGCCCACCAGCGGTGAAGTCATCCTCGACGGCGTTGTCGTCAGCGAGACCCCGGAGCGAGAGCTGCCGAAGATTCGCCGGGACATGGTGGGATTCATCTTCCAGCACTTCAACCTGGTCCCGGCGCTGACGGCTCTGGAGAACGTGATGCTCCCGCTCAAGTACGCCCGGCTATCCCGCGCGGAGGCTCGTCGGACCGCCTCGGCCATGCTGGAAGCGGTGGAGATGGGGCAGCGGCTTGGGCATCGGCCGTCCGAGCTATCGGGCGGCGAGCAGCAGCGGGTTGCCATTGCCCGCGCGCTCGTGAACCGGCCGGCCGTGGTGCTGGCCGACGAGCCGACGGGGGAGGTGGACACGGAGACGGCGGTGGCTATCGTGCGGCTGATGCGCGACCTGAACCGCTCGCTCGGCCAGACGTTCCTCATCGTTACCCACGACAGCCTGGTGGCGGAGCAGACGGGCCGCATCGTGCGGCTGAAGGACGGGTGGGTGGAGAGCGATGCGCCGGTGGCGACGACCGGGGGCTCGCCGCGGTCAGATTCGTGAGGCCGCTCCCCTACTGTCGCTGTTCGCTCGCCGCCGCCGCCGGGACCGTGGCGCGTGGGACTAGGAGGATCAGGACCACGCCGACGAGCCCAAGGACGCACAAGCCCAGCAGGGGGACGGTGTAGCTGCCCAACCTGTCGAACAGGTATCCAGTGAGCACGGGGCCGGCGACAAGGACCACGCTCATAGGCAGCGTGGAGAAGCCGAAGATGGTGGCGAATGCTTTGCGGCCGAAGTAGTCGCCCCGAATAGCGATGAGCAAAGGGATGCGCCCCCCGGATCCAATGCCGAACAGGACGGCGAACACGAACATCATCCCGGTGCTCCGCGCCAGAGCGGCCACCAGGACCCCGGCGGTCTGGATCGACATGAACACCGCGATGGCCAGCCTCTTGGGCACCCGGTCGCCCACGATGCCCCCTCCGATTTGGAACACTCCCGCCACCGCCGTGTAGGTCGCCACCACGCTCGCGGCCACTGCCAGCGAGACCTCGCGGTCCGTAATCATGGGGATGGCGTGGACGCCCAGCGTGAGGAACGCCACGGCGGCGAACGCGTGGGCCAGGGCGATTAGCCAGAAGGCGCGGGAGCGGAGAGCCTGCCTCAGGGTGTAGTCGCCGGGGTCGGCGCCAAGCTCGTCGGCGCCGGGGCCGTCGCCCGTGGGGGCCGCGCCGGGCTTGTCGCCGTCGGGGAGCAGACCGTAGGGCTCCGGGCGGTTGCGGATCGCGGCCGATACCGGGAGCGCGAGCAGCAGCATGAGCACGCCCATGCCGTACGACGTGTCGCGCCATCCAAAGTTGGTGATGCTCCAGGCGAGAACGGGCACCAGGAGCCCGCCGATGCTCACGCCCGCCTGGGCCATGCCCATCGCGGTGGTCCGGTGCCTGACGAACCAGTGGTTGATGGCCCCCATCAGCGGCAGGAACCCTGCGAAGCCAGCTCCGGCGGTGATGACGATGAAGGCCGCGTAGAAGCCGACGACGCTCTGGATGGAGCCCAGCAGGAAGAAACCCGCACCCAGGACCACGAACCCAATCAGGACCAGGCGTCGCGTGCCAACTCGGTCCGTCAGGTACCCCACCAGCGGCCCGATGATCGTGTCCTCGGCGCGGGCCAGCGAGAACGCTCCCGCCAGGAGCGTTCGACTCCACCCGAACTCGTCCTCCAGGGCTACGAAGAAGGCGCCGATGCCCTGGAGAACGGGGCTGATGACCACGGCCAGGACGAACGCCGTGATCCCAACGAGGACCCAGCCGTAGAACGGTCGCCCGCCCATCCATAGAACCGACCCCCCGCGGGCGCTCTCAGGCACGGTGGACATCCTCCTTGTTGGGTTGGCTGGATTCTATCACAGGACGCGGCTCCGTGCCTGAATAGAACGTTCAGCCATCGGTATGCAATTGAGCACCATATGGTAGGCGGTGTGAGTCAAGCCAATGATCCCCGCCAGCGCTCTCCGTCCCGCCATCCGGCAGCACGTGAGTCAGTGCGGCATTGACACCGCTCTCTCGACTACCTAACATCTGTCTCACATTCACCGGCCTTGCCCCCAACGCGAGGGCAAGGGAGAGCGACGACGGGCATCCACGTGACGGAGGTGGCGACATGGCGAAGAAGCCGCTTGAGGGGCTCCGCGTCCTGGACTGCGGCATCGTCCAGGCGGGGCCGTTTCTGACTCGCTACATGGGGGACTGGGGCGCGGAGGTCATTCGCGTTGAGTCGCGCGCCCACGCGGACCCATCCCGAATCAGCCACTACCCAGAGAACACCCCTGGAGGCGATTTCTGGAACCAGGGCGCCGTGTTCCATGAACAGATGCGCAACAAGCTCTCCGTTACCCTGGAGTTCGACCAGCCCAAGGGCGTGGAGTTGTTCAAGCAGCTGGTGGCGGTGAGCGACGTGCTCGAGGAGAGCTACCCGCCCCGAGTCATGAAGCAGTTTGGACTGGACTACGAGTCTCTCCGCGATGTGAACCCGAGCCTTATTTACATCTCGAGCATCGGCTACGGGCATGGCGGTCCCTACAGCGCCTATCGCAACTACGGCATGATCACCGAGGCAATGTCGGGCATCTCGTGGCTCAACGGGTACCCGGACGGGCCGCCGATGCGCAGCGCCATCCCGTACACGGACCACCCCAGCACCTACATGGGCTTTCTCGCGGTCATGGCCGCTCTGGAACAGCGCCGATGGTCCGGCAAGGGCCAGTGGATCGACCTATCGCAGTACGAAGTGGGCATCCATATGATCGGCGATGTCTACGTGGAGCACTCCTTTACCGGCGAGACTCCCCCTCGCTTGGGCAACACCGACCCGTCGGTCGCGCCCTACGGCGTCTATCGCTGTCGCGGCGAGGAGAATTGGGTGGCCCTGGAGGTCCGGACAGACGACGACTGGCAGCGCTTCCGCCAGGCTATGGGCGACCCGGAGTGGGCGCGGGACCCGCGCTTTCAGGCCGTCGATGGGCGGACCGCGAACCGCGACGAGCTTGACGCCGCCCTCACCGCCTGGACATCCACGCAGGAGCCGTACGACGTCCAGGCCGTCCTCCAGGCGAACGGCATCCCGGCCGGCGTGACCCTCGACTCGAGCACCCTGATGCTCGATCCCCACCTCCGCGATCGCGGCTTCTACCGGATGGTGGACCACGACCCCGGTCAGGAGAGGGTGGGTAGGCGGCCATTCCCTGGACCATCCGCGGCCATGTCCCGCACTCCCGGCGACATCGACCGCCCGGCGCCCATGCTGGGCCAGCACAACGAACAGGTCTTCTCCGGCATTCTGGGGATCAACCGGGAGGAACTGGACGAGCTGGAGCGGGAAGGCGTTATCGGGACGCGTCCCATATACGCCGATATCCCGCCAGGCGCGCCGCTTGCTCCAGAGGAACGAAAGAACATGGCGGGACAGGGCAGAATCCGTGGCTACAACCCTGACTATCGGAAGCGCCTGGGCATCGACCCGTAGGCCGTTGAGCTGGCGAACTACGAATGCTGGTACGGCCTTCGACAGGCTCAGGCCGAACGGCGAAGACGGGGATTTCTTGAATGAAGAAGAGGCAATGCCAGGAGGATGCCCCATGAGCGGCCCACTAGACCACGTGAAGGTGCTCGACCTCGGCCACTACGTGTCGGCTCCCTTCTGTGCCAAGCTGTTGGCGGATATGGGCGCCGATGTCGTCAAAGTTGAGCCGCCCCAGGTCGGGGACGACTCTCGGCGGGTGGGCCCCAGCCTCGCTCCGGCCGGAGATGTCGCCACCAGCGCTCTCCACCTGTTCCTCAACACTAACAAACGCGGAGTCACCCTGGACCTTTCGACGGAGGAGAGGGAGGCAGCGAAAAAGCTGGCCGCGTGGGCAGATATCGTCATCGAGGACCACAAGCCCGGCGTCATGGCGGGACTGGGCCTTGGCTACGACGACCTTATTCGGATCAACCCTCGCCTTGTGGTGACTTCCATCACCAGCTTCGGGCAGACGGGACCCTACCGTGACTTCGAATCGACGGAGATGACGTCGCAGGCGCTGGCGGGCCTCATGTTCTTCAATGGCGAGGGGGATCGAGAGCCCCTGAGGATGCCGCGGCACCAGGCTTACATGGTCGGCGGGCTGAACGCCGCCGCCGTCACGCTCACGGCCCTCTTCCACGCTCGGGGGACCGATGAAGGGCAGCACGTGGATGTCTCGATCCAGGAGTCGGTGGCGACCTTCTACTACAGCAACCTGGCCCTCTACGGCTACACCGGCATGATTGGCGCCCGAGGGAACAAGGAGCTATACGAGACCAAGGACGGGTGGGTGATGCCGCTCAAGGGCCGCGCGGCATGGGATGGCTACGCCATCTTCTTCGACGCGATGGAGCTCATCGAAGACAGGTTCCTGACGCCCCAGGGCCAGCAGGTGTACGCTCAGGAGATCCAAGATGTGCTTACCGCCAAGCTGAAGGAACGGGAGAAGTACGAAGTCTTCCACCAGGGCCAACAGGCCGGCTTCGTGTTTGGAGTGGCCCAGAACCTTGATGACGTGGTGGCGTGCCCTCAGCTGGATGCCCGGGGCTACTTCCAGGAAGTCACTCACCCCCTCGCCGGGACCGGGCGCTACTCCACGACGCCATTCAAGCTCAGCGACGCTCCGGTCGCGCCCTACCGGCCCGCGCCTCTCCTGGGCCAGCACAACCGCGAGGTCTTCCAGGACCTGCTGGGCTACTCGGAGTCGGACCTGATCCGGCTGGGGGAGCGTGGAGCCGTCTAGCAGGCCGCCGACAATCTCCGCTCGACCAAGGCCCTCCCCCCTTCCCCACGAGGAAGGGAGCAGGTTCTTGTATCTGGGGGACACCCCCACGACCGGTCCGGTGAAGGCCCGACACAGGGGCGCTGCCCCTCTGGACTCCCCTATTTCCTAGCTGTCGGCTTGGCCGACCGCCCGGTGGTAGACTGGCGGCATGGCACGCTGGGCTGTCCGGACCGCCGTCGTCTTTGCCCCGGTGTCGCGACCCTCGGGGTGGCTCTGCTGGCACTGACGCCCCAGGGACGGGCGGGGTGGAACGCCGCACTCTTCGTCACACAGACGGTCCCGGCGGTCCCCGATGTGACCTGGCTCCAGCCGACCCCAATCCACGAGAGGGTCATGGTGCCGACCCCCGAAGGCCCTCGCCACGCCGACCTGTACCGGCCCCCGGACGGCGGTCCGCACGCGGCGGTGGTGCTATTCCTGGGCGTTGCCCCGGCCGGGCCGGACGACCCCCGGGTTGTCGGAGTGGCGGCGGGGCTCGCCAGGGCCAACATGGTCGCCCTGGTCTACTGGTCGCCCGAAAAGATCGCCGGCCGCATCCACCTGCCCGACATCCACAACCTGGTCGCCGCCTTTCGATACCTGCAGGCCCAGCCCTTCGTGGACGCCGATCGCGTGGGGTTCGGCGGCTTCTGCGTCGGTGCGTCCTTTGCGCTGATGGCGGCCGCGCAGGAGGAGGTCCGCGACGAAGTGGCTTTCGTGAACGCCTTCGGCCCCTACTACAGTCTGCGTGAGCTGGTGAGGGCCTTCGGCTCGCGGTCCAGTTCGATGGGGGGTGGAGATCGAGTGCCCTGGGCGCCGGACCGGCTGACGACGAAGGTTGCAAGGACACTGCTCGTGGAGTCGCTGCCCTCGGAGGCGGAAGCGGCGCTGGTCGTGAGGGCGCTGGAGGGAGCCGAGCCTCTCGCTGCCGACGACCTGTCGCGGGAGGCGTACGCCGTGTACAGGACGCTGGAGGGCGGTTCGCTGGCGGATGTGCACGCGGTGTTGGGCCACCTGCCCCGCGCCCTCTAGGCCACGATGGCCAAGGCGTCCCCCGAGACGTACATCGAGGGGCTGACCGCGCCCGTGCTGGTCATGCACGACCGGAACGATGCCCTGGTCCCTTCGGCGGAGTCGCGGCGGCTGGTGGCGGCCCTCGGGGATCGTGGCGACGTGCGCTACACCGAGTTCTCGCTCTTCCAGCACGTAGACCCGACGCGGTCGCTGGGGCCGTTGGACATGGCACGGGAGCTGGGCAAGCTGTTCCGGCACATGTACGCCATCATGCGCCAGGCGTAGCTGCCGGTCCGACGGTCAGCGCCGTGGCGCCGGAGTGACGGGGCGGGGGAGAGGGGAAGCGGAGCGGCGGTCGTGGGCTACGTGGGGGCCTCGTCGTCGCCCGAGACGTCCAGGTACTCGCCGCGGTGGAAGAGGAGGGGCATGCCTTCCTGGACTTCCAGGCTCTCCACCTCGCCTACCATCATCATAGTCTGCGTCCCGACCTCGTGGACCGCCACCACGCGGCAGTCCATGAACGCGAGAGCGCCATCGATGATCGCCGTGCCGGTGTCGGTGAAGCGGTAGTCGCCGGGGGTCTGCCAGTCGCGCTGTTCGGGGGCGCGGGCGCAGTAGTCGGCCCAGGAAACCTGATTGCCCGCGAGTATGCTCAGGCCGAACCGCTCGCTCCGGGCCAGATTGTCGTACGTCTGCCGCTGGCGGCCGAGCAAGAAGAGCACCATCGGGGGGTTGTCAGCGCAGGCGATCACGCGGATGGCGGTCATGCCGTAGACCTGGCCGTCCTCCGTGTTGGTGGTGACCACGGTCACCCCCGACGGGAAGTTTCCCCACGCCTTCCGAATCTGTTCGTCATTCTCCAAGGGTCGCCTCCAGCAGTAGACCGCCGCGCGCGTTGTCGCCAAGGGTCGCCAGGGCGTGGAAGCGCGGCAGCCGCATTATACGGCGCGACCCACGGGGCGACAAGCGTGCCCCTACGGCGTCTCACCGGGTTGGAGCACGCGGCCGGTGGGCATGTGGATGCGCACCGGCTCCAGGTACACGGGGGCCACGGTGGTCGTGCCCGGCAGGCTGTGGGAGATCGCCATCTTGAGCGGCTCCGTGGCCATGTCCATGAACACCGGGAAAAGGTCGTCGTGGTGGGCGGCCATGAGCACCTTGGGCCGGTACATCTCCACCATCGGCATCGTCCGTTCGTCTAGCTGGCGGCGCATCAGCGGGCGGCCCGTGAAGCCGACGATAGCGGCGTCCACCCCGTCCACCGTGCTGAAGTAGCCCGCCTCCTCGCGGCTGATGGGCCCAGCGCTGTCGCGGTAGACCAGCTTGAAATCACCGAACTCGAATATGAGGCACATGGTGGCCTCTTCCAGCACTCGCGGGTTCGAGGCCCCCTTGGCGTGGACCCGCGCGGACCACTCCTCCTCCTCCGGGGTGAGCGGCGGCTCGTCCGACTCCCACTCCCCCCGGGCGACCCGGAGGGCGTCGACGGCGGGCCGTGGATCCGGCGCGGGCTCCTGCTCCGAGAAGAGGTGGTAGCCGTGGAGGACACGCACCTTGAACTCGGGGTACTCGAGGAAGTCGCCGTCGCCAAGCCCCGTCAGCCCGAGCGTCTGGCTCGAGGGGAGGCCCTGGCCGATGACCACGTCGGCTGCGATGGGGTGGCCGACTACCGTCGCGCCGGTCTGGCTCGCGACCTGGGCCGCGTCCGAGATGTGGTCGAAGTGGGGGTGTCCGATGAAGATCTGCTGGGCACGGACCACGTCCTCCGGGCCGAATCCCAGGGGCCGCATCCGGGGGCCTCGGTCGTAGAAGGAGTCCAGCAGAATCACGCTGTCGCCGAAAGTGACCTCGAAGTTGGCCGTTCCCAGCCATCGGAGCGTGAGGACGTCCGGGTGGGTGTCCAACGGGCCTCCGAGCATGGCCGGGGTGGTGAACGCGGCTCGGTTGCCGCCTCTTCCGCTCTGGTTGCTGGGCGACATGGCTACCCCCCTTGCTCCCCGCCTCGGGACCGCGATCCGGCCACCGGGCGTCCATCCGGCTGCTGGCAGCCGCAGCATACGCCCGCGCAGGGTCTCCGTCAAAGCGCCCGGGGCCGGCGGCTGCGTTGGTTGACCACCGGGGCCTGTGGTAGAGTGTGAAGGCTGTCAGGATCCTGACTACAGAAGCGGGCCACGGAGGGTGGAATGCTGGATTACAAGCCAAATATTGTCCTGTCGAATACTGACTACAAGGTCCTGGGCACCAGACCGATCCGCAAGGACGGCCTGGAGAAGGTCACGGGACGCGCCCAGTTCGCCGCGGACATTCCGTTCACTGGTCTCCTTCACGGTAAGATCCTGCGCAGCCCCCACGCCCATGCCCGCATTCGTTCCATAGACCCAAGCCGTGCCCTTGCGCTGCCGGGGGTGAAGGCCGTGGTGACCAGCGACGACTTCGCAGCGGTATCGGACCGGCTGGTCGATGTCGGCGAGGGGCAGCTCCGCAACATAGGGTTCCTGAGCGCCAACTGCCTTGCCAGGGGCAAGGTGCTGTACCACGGACAAGCGGTGGCGGCGGTGGCAGCCACGAGCCCCCACATCGCGGAGGAGGCCCTTGGGCTGATCGACATCGACTACGAGACGCTGCCCGCGGTCTTCTCGGCGCTGGACGCCATGAAGGGGGGGGCGCCCCTGCTCCACGAGCTGCTGCTGACTTCCACCGTGGCCCAGGGCCCTGGCGGCACCGGCGACGCGGACCAGGCGCCGGGCACCAACGTGAGCAAGCACTTCGAGCACAGGCTCGGCGACGTGGAGAAGGGGTTCGAAGAGGCCGACGTCATCGTCGAGCGCGAGTACCACACGGTCCCGGTCCACCAGGGATACCTGGAATCGCACGTTGCGACGGCCCTCTGGGACCGCTCGGACAGGATCACGATCTGGTCCAGCACCCAGGGTCAATTCTCGGTCCGCGAGCAGACCTCGGCGGTGCTTGGCGTGCCCGTCTCCACCATCCGCGTCTTCCCCACGGAGATCGGGGGCGGGTTCGGGGGGAAGCTGATCATCTATGTGGAGCCCGTGGCCGCGGCCCTTTCCCGGAAGACCGGGCAGCCGGTTCGTGTCTCGATGACTCGGCAAGAGGTCTTTACAGGCTCGGGTCCCACGTCCGGTGGCTATGTGAAGGTGAAGATCGGCGCGACGCGCGACGGCCGAATCACCGCCGCCCAGGCAGAGCTGGTGTACGGGGCGGGCGGCTTTCCAGGGTCGCCGGTGGGGGGCGGCGCGCGGTGCATGTTCGCCCCCTATGACATCCCCAACGCGCTTGTCGATGCGTTCGACGTGGTGGTGAATTCGCCGAAGGTTGGCGCGTACCGTGGCCCCGGCGCTCCCATCGGCGCCTTCGCGGCGGAGCAGGCAATCGACGAGCTGTGCGGGAAGCTGGGCATGGACCCGATCGAATTTCGTCTTCTGAACGGCGCCCGCGAGGGGACCCGGCAGGCAACCGGCCCGGTGTTCGGCCCCATCGGCTACCTGGAGACCCTCAGGGCGGCCCAGGAGCATCCCCACTATTCCGCGCCCCTGGGCGGCCCAAACAGGGGCCGCGGGATCGCGACGGGGTTCTGGGGCAACGGCGGAGGGCCGTCGAGCGCCATCGCCAGCGTCAACCCGGACGGGACGGTGAGCCTGGTGGAGGGCTCGCCCGATCTGAACGGCAGCCGCATAAGCATCGCCATGCAGTTCGCGGAGGCGCTGGGGATTCCCATCGCGGACGTCACAGCCATGGTGGCGGACACCGACTCCATCGGGTTCACGTCGCAGAGCGGCGGCAGCAGCGTGACGTACAAGACTGGGTGGGCCAGCTACGAGGCTGCCCAGGACATCAAGCGCCAGATGGTCGCGCGAGCCGCACAGATATGGGAAGTCCCCGCGGACACCGTGCAGTTCGAGGACGGCGTCCTGCGCCACGCCTCGGACACGGAGCTACGCATGACCTTCAAGGCCCTGGCCGAGCGGCTCCTCAACACTGGGGGACCGATCGTCGGGCGCGCGACCACCAACGAGAGGCGCAGCGGCCCCGGCTTCGCTACCCACATCGTCGATGTCGAGGTAGACCCGGAGACCGGGAAGGTGGACGTACTGCGGTACACGGCGATCCAGGATGCCGGGAAGGCCATCCACCCCGCCTACGTGGAAGGGCAGATGCAAGGCGGCGCCGCCCAGGGGATCGGCTGGGCCATCAGCGAGGAGTACTACGTCCAGGACGGGAAGATGCTGAACTCCAGCTTCCTGGACTACCGGATGCCGACCAGCCTGGACGTCCCGATGATCGACACGGTCATCGTGGAGGTCCCGCACGCCGGGCACCCGTACGGGGTCCGCGGGGTTGCGGAGCTGGCCATCATCCCGCCGATGGGGGCCATCGCCAACGCGGTCCAGCAAGCCATCGGCATTCGGATGACCGCGCTGCCGATGTCGCCGGCACGCGTGCTGGAAGCCTTGTGGGGGCGGACGCCCGAGCAGGACGGCGCGGGAGGGTAGCGCGGTGCCGGAAGTGTGGGTCACGCCTGCCATGCAGCGCGTTACAGGGGGCCGCCAGCGGCTTCGCGTCTCGGGGTCCACGATCCGCCGGGTCATCGACAGCCTGGAGGCGGAGTGTCCCGGCATTCGGCCGCACCTGTGCGAGGGCGACGAGATCGTTCCCGGGCTCGCGGTGGTCGTGGACGGCATGGACTCGGGGCTTGGGATGATGCAGCCGGTGGAGGAGGACAGCGAGGTCCACTTCATCCCCGCCATCGCGGGCGGCTGAGGGCCGCGGGGCCTCCCGCCGCTGGCGACCCCCTGGCGTGCCTGTCGACCCCTCGATGGCCCGCGGCGCGCCGCCGGGAGCATCGGCCCACGACCCCTCGTCGCCGCGGAGCTTCCTTCGGGCTCGTCATTGGCGCCCGTTCACCTGCACCACTGCCGTGATTCCACGTACGTAGATGGCCTTCGAGCACGGAATCTACACATGACCTGCCCCCAATGGTTGTACCAGACGCTATGTTAGTCCCGCCAGTACTGGAA
>CAYTEC010000012.1:0-30204 GCA_964436745.1 uncultured Dehalococcoidia bacterium
GCGAGGGCGTCTACTGGCTCCCGGAGTGGCGGCGCTGGCGGGAGCTGCCGTGACGGGCGACGGCCCGAGGGCTTTGACTCACCGAGGAAGGCCGGAGGAGCGACGGAGGATCTCGCTCAGCCCATCCTCCAGCGACCATCGTGCCTCCCACCCCAGCCGCCGTCGCGCCCTGGCGACGCCGGCGAGCGAGTGGCGCAACTCCCCCGCCCGCGCTGGAGCTTGGCGCACCTCGCTCCGCGAGCCGGTGAGCGCCACGATGGTCCGCGCCAGCTCCAGAATCGTGACGGAGCGCCCAGTGCCCACGTTGAACACGCCGAGCCCTGCCTGCATCCCGCGCACGGCCGCCTCCGCCACGTCCTCCACGTACACAAAGTCTCGAGTCTGGCCCCCATCGCCGAAGACCTGGAGGTCGTGACCAGAAGTGGCCGCCTGGATGAACGCAGGGATCACCGCCGCGTACTCGCCCCCCGCTCGCTGGCCCGGACCGTACACGTTGAAGAAGCGGAGCGCCACGTAGGGGATGCCGGAGACGCGGTGGTTCATGCCCAGGAGGTACTCGCCGTCCAGCTTGGTGACCGCGTACGGGCTGGCCGGCGTCGGACGCTCCCCTTCCTTGCGGGCCGAAGACCGGTCCCCCTGGTAGACCGCGCACGAGCTTGCGAAGATGATCTTCCTGGTGCGCCACCTTCGGGCGCTCTCCAGCACGCCGAGCAACCCCAGCGTATTCGTCTCAAAGCAGGTCCGTGGGTCGAGCACGCTGCCCGATGCTGAGATGTAGGCCGCCAGGTGAAAGACGTAGTCGGCCTCGGAGACCAGGCTGTCCACGAGCGCCGAGTCTCGGATATCGCCTTTGACGACCCGCGTCGACGGCGGTAGGCGGCTCGGGTCGCCCGTCGAGAGGTCGTCGAGGACGGTGGTCTGGAGGCCGCGGCGGTCGAGCGCGGCGACGATGTGGCTGCCGATGAACCCGGCGCCGCCCGTGACGAGACACCGCGCTGGCTTGGTGGTCACGGCCATCCCCCTGGGTGATCGGTGCGATTCGAAGCAGGTTCGCCGAAGCGACCCGTCTCTTGGACTGCCCGCCCGGGCAGCATGGATTCGAGCCTTCGTACCCGAGCATACGCGAGCGCTGGAAGCGGCGTCAACGCGACCCACGCGGTTCTTGACATCGGGCCGGTTTTTTGGCTACGATGCCTGTAGGCGTCCCCCGCGTTCTGCCGTGGTCGTCCTGTCCATCCAGGGGGCTCGGCCGGTGCGGCGAAGCTGGGGGAATCGTGGCGTCCGAGGGGATTGGAGCGTCGCGGCGTGGTGGTCGGCTCGTGGAAGCGCGCGGGTCTTCGCAACGGTGGCGAGGTCGGCCCGGAGCGTAGGGGGGTGGCTGATGTCCAATCGGTTGGATGAGGAGCTCGACGAGATCCTCAAGAAGACCCAGGACCTTCCAGCAGCCAGCAAGCCGCGGAAGCCCGCGAAGGAAGGTGGGTCCGGCTCCGGCACGCTTGCGGCGGGCATCCGTCGGGTGTTGTCGCCCCGGGTCCTCTTCATCACGAGCTTGGCTCTCTTCCTCTCCGCCCTTCTGCTCCAGAACGTCGCGGGCGGGCTGGTGGGCGTCTTCTTCTGGCTAGGGCTGATCCTCTTCATCGTCGCCTACGCCCTCTTCTTCGCCCGGCCCCGTGACACACAGTCGCAGGTGCGGTGGCGGGGGAAGGTTGTGGAATACACCCCGGAGGGTGGCTCATCCCTCTGGAACCGTGTCCGAGGGTGGCTCAAAGGGTAAGCGGCCCCACGCTTTCGTGCGCGTCGCGCCAGACCGCCCTCGTCCCCATCGCCGCAGCGGGCGCGTGACCCGTTCCCATCGGCGATCCGCGGACGGTGCGCCGATGGCTTCCCAACCTCACCGCTGTGGCGTGGTGCGCCAACGCCGCCCCCTCCGCGCGGTGCGGATCAAGGGGAGTCCAGAGGGACCAGGCTCCACTGGCGGGCCTCCGACGGTCCGGTGAAGAATGGGGCCTTCCCAGACCCACGCTCCATCTCCAATCCGACAGGTCTGGGTGTCGGGAGATGGTTGAATCAGGTTCATTTTGAGTCTCATGGAACGGTCGTCGGAACGAGCGAGGCGGCCCACGGCGTTCTCGTCGGCACAGCGGACAGCAAGAGGAGGAGCGGCGAATGGCCGAGGGCGTGCGACAGTTCGTGAAGTACAGCTTCTACCGGGTCGATCCGGCGTGGCGCCGGCTGCCCGACGGGGAGAGGGAGGACCACCGACGGGAATTGGAGGCGGTGGTGGGGGAGTTTGGGGGGCGCATGGAGGTGCGGAGCTACACGCTTGTGGGCCTTCGGGCCGACGTGGATTTCCTGCTCTGGCAGGTTGCCACGGACCTCCGGGACGTGCAGGAGATGGCCACCGGCGTCTACCGCACCGGGCTCGGCAAGTACCTGACCATGCCCTACTCCTACCTGGCCCTGACCCGCCGCTCCCCCTACGTCGGCGGGCACCGACACCCCGGCCAGGAGGGGGCCAGCGCCACGCTCCGGCCGGAGGACGCACCGTATCTGGTGGTGTACCCGTTCGTGAAGACCGACGGCTGGTACCAGCTCTCGCGAGAAGAGCGCCAGGGGATGATGACCCAGCACTTCACCATCGGCCACAAGTACCCGGGCGTCCACATCAACACCACCTACTCCTTCGGCCTGGACGATCAGGACCACGTGGTCTCGTTCAACGTGACCGACCTGGGGGAGTTCCTGGAGCTGGTGATGGAGATGCGGGAGTCGTCGGCCCGACCGTACACGGAGCGCGACACGCCCATCTTCACGTGCCGCAAGGGGGAGGTGATGGGGGTGCTGGAGTCGCTGGGGTAGGGACCGTCAGTCAAGCACCATGATGGAGCTGGTCTTGAGGACCACGTAGACCCGCTCGCCTATACGCAGGCCCAGCGATTCGACGGCCTCAGGCGTCACCTCCGCCAGCAGCGGCGCCCCCACGTCCGCCGTCACCACCACCGCGTCGCCGATCGGGTCCAGCGCCTGAATCGTGGCAGCCAGCACGTTCCGCGCGCTCAGCCCTTCCGGGGCCACCGTCGCCAGCATCACGTCCGCCGCTCTTACCGCTACCGAGAGCACCGCGCCCTCGTCCCTGTCGACCCGCGGCAGCCAAAGCGGAACGTCGCCCACTCGGCCCTCCGTGAGCCCGCTCCGCGGCCGGTGTCCCACCACCGTCACGTCCAGCAGAGTCTCCAGGCCTCGCGGCTCCACCAGCGGCCGAACCGAGGGTTGGTGCAGCACCCGGTATGGCGCATCCTGGGCAACCGCCCTGCCCCCCGACATGACGAGCGCCTCGTCGGCCAGACTGAGCACTTCCGACAGCGAGTGGGAGACGTACACCATCGGCACGTCCAACTCTCTGTTGAGCTCCTTCAGCGCGCGCAGGGTGCGGCCGCGCGATGGCAGGTCCAGGGATGCCAACGGCTCGTCCAGCAGCAGCACCCGTGGCGATGCCGCCAGGGACCGGGCCAGAGCTACGCGCTGGCGCTCCCCCCCGGAGAGCGATGCCGGGCGACGGTCGAGGAGCGGCACGACGCCCAGGAGATCGACCAGGGCATCGGGGTGGAGCCGCCTCAGGGCAGCCGGGGTGCGTCGATACCCATACCACACATTCTCCCGGACCGAAATGTGCGGAAAGAGCAGTGCGTCCTGGAAGACGTAGCCGACGCGGCGGCGCTCCGGCGGCAGGTTCGTCTTGGAAGACGACGAGAACAACGCGCGCCCCTCCAAGACCACCTCGCCGGCGTCCGGCGACGCAAGGCCCGCGATGCAGTTGAGCGTGGTGGTCTTGCCGCTCCCCGATGGCCCGAAGATGGCCGTGATGCCCCGGGACAGGGTGACGTCAAGGTCCAAGCGGAACCCGGAGTAAGCTTTGTCGATCTGAACGGTCAGGAATGGGTCGCCCATGGTCAGGAGACCGCGCCGCGGGTCATTCTTCGGTGGATCAGGAGAGCGGCGAGGGCCAGCGCCAGCGAGAACGCGACGTACCGGAGCGCCGCTGCATCGTCGCCCACCTGGAGCCGCGTGAAGATGGCGAGCGGCAGCGTCTGCGTGCGGCCGGGGATGTTCCCAGCCACCACGATCGTGGCGCCGAACTCCCCAAGCGCCCGCGCGAAGGCCAGTAGTACCCCCGCCACGATGCCGCGGATCGCCAGCGGGACGGTGACGGTTGCGAAGGTCCGCAGGGGGCCCGCCCCCAGGCTCCGAGCCGCCAGCTCCAGGCGCGGGTCAACGCCGGCGATGGCTACCTCCATGGACCGGACCATGAGAGGCAGCGAGACCAGCCCGGCGGCCAAGGCGGCGGCGCCCCATGTGAAGACCAGGTCCAGGCCCATTCTGTGGAGCAGATCGCCCACCGGGCTCTGCCGTCCAAGCAGGAGGAGCAGCGCGTAGCCGGTTACCACCGGGGGGAGCACCAGCGGGATCGACACCAGCGTGTCGAGGAGCGCCTTTCCCCGCATCCGGCTCTTGGCCAGGGCCCAGCTTGCCGCAAGCCCCACCGGGAAGCCCAACGCCGTTCCCACCGCCGCCACGCGGATGGAGAGAAGCAGGACCTGAAGCTCCTCCCCCGTGGGCATCCCGTCTCCTTTCTCGGCGGATCATCATGCAGGCTGGCCGGCCGCCAGCATCCTACGCCCCAGCCGTCGCCATGCCAAGCCGCGCCGGGGGAACCTCACCCCGCCTCGGGGACGATTCCCTCCCCCCAGTGCACTCCCTCGGGCCGAGCAGTCCATCGTTGCCCGGCTGCGTGCGGGACGCGCCCTACACGGTCGTGGCAAACCGCTTATCCTTCACGCTCCGGCGAATGTCCGCGCAGGAGACACCGGCGGGCCCTTCGATCCTTCCACGGCAAAGCTTAGGGAGATCGGTCGGTGTCGTGCCCGCGGTCAGCCCCCACGTCCGGGCGTCCCCGGAGTGGGTGCAGGGCGCGCCCTGCCCTCGATGGGGGTGAACCCCTGCGCACGGAATATGTACCGGGCCTCCGCCGATTGGAGGAAGGCCAGGAACCGGCGGGCGGGCGCGGGACTGGAGGCTTCGTGCAGCACTGCCACCGGGTAGCGGATGGATGCGTGGCTGGCTTCCGGGAGCTCCAGGAGCGCGGTCAACGCGACCCGCGCCTCCGCGTCCGTACGGTAGACCAGCCCCACGTCGGTGTGGCCAGCGGCCACGTAGTCCAGCGCGGTCCGCACGTTCAAGCCGTACACGATCCGCGGCTGCAGGGGCGCCCACAAGCCTAGGCTCGTCAGGGACTGCCGAGCGTAGTCGCCGGCGGGCGTCAGCCGGGGGTCCGCCATCGCGATGCGTGCCACGCCAGGTGCCAGCAGGTCCTCTGGCGCGGCCATTTCCAGTCCGGAGTCTCGACGGACGACGACCACGAGACTGTTGGTGAGCAGGTCGGTGCGGGTGCCGGGCTCGAGCAGGCTGGAGGCCTCCAGCCGGTCCATGGGCGCGGCTCCGGCAGCGATGAAGAGGTCCGGCAGTGCCCCCCGGTCCACCTGCTGCGCCAGCTCGCCCGAGCCCGCGAAGCTGAAACGGACCGGCGTCCCGTCCGCGAGGGTGAAAGCCTCGCCCACGGGCAACAGCGCGTCGCCAAGGCTGGCGGCGGCGAACACGAGGACCTCCCGGGGCTCCCCGGCACAGCTTGGGGCGCCCAGCAACGCGACCGCTAGGCCCAGGGTCAGCGCGAGGACACGGAGTCTTCGGAGGAGCCGGAGGGCGCCGGAGGGGAGACAATGGGACGGAGGGCGCGACGGCGCGCCCAGCGGGCCACCGCCGCCACTACAAAAGACAACCCGGAGAGCGGACGGCCGTCCGTTCTCCGGGCGAATCGGCTGCTTCATGGCGACCCCAGGCGAATGAGGGAGGCGAAGCCCCTCCGGGCCCTCGGCCCGGCTATTCTCCCAGGTTTCGCGGCGCCACCCTGGTGGCCTCTCGGAGCTCGTCCAGGTCCTTGCCAGGGAAGTAGTCGTAGTTCAGCGGGACGTACTTTTGCTGGTCGGCCGGGACGTCTTCCTCGACGAAGATCGCGGCCACGGGGCAAACAGGCTCACATGCAGCGCAGTCGATGCACTCATCCGGATTGATGAACATCATGTTGTCGGATTCCGTCGTGTAGATGCAGTCCACCGGACAGACATCGATGCACGATCCGTCCTTGAGGTCGACACAGGGCTCCGTGATGATGTAGGTCATCCTGGGCATCTCCTTCTCGGCTGCTTGGGCCTCGCGGACCGGCCCCCGTCGGGCCGCCGCACCGTTCTGCCGGCAACGCGCATTATAGCAGAGGCTGGAGCCCCAAGGTCAACCGGACGGACAAGCGACCGCGCGCACCGCCTGGGGCCTCAGAGGGCCAGGCCGTAGTCCCGCTTCCGTACCGAAAGGCTGACGAAGGTTTCCGTGCGCCGGACGCCCGAGATGGTCCCGACGCGAGACTTCAGGAAGTTGCCGAGCTCTTCCGACGACGGGAGAGTCACCCAGGAGAAGATATCGAACGAGCCCGTGGTCACCGAAACCCAGGTGGCTTCTTGGAGCGCCGCCAGCTCGACTGCGACGCTGTCGATCTTGTCCGGATCGACCTGGATGCCCACCAGCGCTTCAGTATCGTAGCCCAGCGCCTCAGGGTCGGGGAACGCGCTGACCTTGATGATGCCGTCCTGGATCAGCCGCTTCAGCCGGCGGCGCACGGTCCCTTCGCTGACGCCCACGTCGCGGGCGATCCGGGCGTTTGATGCCCGTCCGTCTACCTGCAGGATCTGGATAACGCTACGATCCAGTTCGTCCATCAAAAGCCCCTTAATGTTAGAGTTATCGTATGGCACATTAGCACGTTTCGACGAATTCTGTCAACCATCGACGGCATCGGTATTGGCGGCGCATTACGTCAGCTCCACGAGCCGCCACCGCGCATCCGCCCTATTCAGCGGACCCGCCGCCGCGGAGATATCGCCCCTCCGCACCGATAACTCCGCGTCCAGCGCCTCAAGGCTGAGGCCGAGCCGCGCTGCGAGCGCCGCGAGGGCGCCCGCGCCCTCGTGCTGGAAGCTATCGGTGCCCGCGTCCCAGGCCGCCAGCCGCACAGCGCCAAGGCGCCCGTCTTCGTCCGTGACCACAACGTGCGCCGATCGCACCAGACGGGCCGGCTGATCGCCCTGTCCGACGACCGCCAGGTTGACGATGAGGCAGACCTGCCGAACGAGGGCTGGCGTGGCGCCCACCTCCGGGTCCAGCAGCACCTCCAGAACCTCCTCCGGCGTGTCGGCGTGCAGGGTCGCGCCCATCGAGTACCCTCGTTCCAGGGCCTCGAATACGCGGAGGACGCGCCAGCCCCACAGGTAGATCGGCAGGTGGTCGCTGATCTCGTTGACGACGATGACGGTGTTCCCGGGGTCGGTCTCGTCCAGGAACGCAAACTTCTCAGACTCCCCGTGGGTGTACACCAGCTCCGTGCCCGCCGGCGCCAGGTCCAGCACCGCGGAGAGGACCGTGGTCTTGCCCGGAAGCCGCGGAGCGGCCGCCACGACAATGGAGCCTCGTCGCGCGACGGTGAGCCACAAGAGGGCGGCCAGGTCGGCGTCCAGGGTGCCGTTTTGCACCAGCGCCACCAGCGACAGCGGGTCGTCGCTGGGCGCCGGGGGACGCGTTCGCAGGAACGGGGGCTCGTGGTAGGGTTTCATGGCTCTCCGCATCAGCGCGTGGGCGCAAATCGATCGACGGGACGGGCGAACCCCCAGCCGTGGCGCGTCGGCTTCAGGCGGCGACCCGCTTCCGGCGGTTGCTCACGTAGTCCACCAGGATGTACTCACCGAGCCGTTCGGGCGTCGAGTAGAAAGCGCGGCCCCGGTTGATCTTCGTCAGCTTGTCGATGAAGTCCAGAAGGTAGGCGTTGGACTCCAGCATGAAGGTGTTGATGGTGATGTGCTCCTGGGTGCATCGCCGCACCTCTTTGAGCGTCTCCGCGATTGTCCGGGGGCTCGGCGGATAGTCAAAGTACGCCCGATCCCCTTCCAGGTGGGCGGTCGGCTCGCCGTCGGTGACCATGATCACCTGCTTGGTGGCCGACTTGTGCCGACTCAGGAGCTTGCGAGACAGCATCAGGGCGTGGTGCATGTTGGTCCCTGAGGTCCAGGCGTTCCAGCTGGTCTGGGGGATATCCTCGTTCTTGATCTCCACGGCATAGTCGGAGAAGCCGACTATGTAGAGAGCGTCCCTTGGGAAGAGGCTCTTCATAAGTGCGGAGAGGGCGAAGGTGGCGCGCTTGGCTGCCTGGAAGCTCCCGAAGTAGCCCATGGACCGGCTCTGGTCGAGGAGAAGCACCGTCGCCGCCTGCGTCAGCTCCTCCCGCTCCACCAGCTCGAAGTCCTGGGGGATCATACGGACAGGCGTGCCGGGACCATTGCGGACCACGGCGTTCGCAATGGTCTTGCCGAGGGCCAGGTCGAAGGGATCGCCGAACTCGAAGGGCTTGGTGGATCCGGAGATGTCCCCCGCGCGGCCACGGGTGTACAGGTCGTGGCGTCCCAGCCGGTCCTTCATCATGTGATGGAAGACCTCCTTGAGCGCCTTCTGGGCGATCTTCCGGATGCCCTGCGGAGTCAGCTCCAGCCGCTCCCCGTTCCGCTGGACGTAACCCGCCTCCTCCAGCATCCGGGCGATGCGCTGGAGCCGCTCCAGGTCGCGGCGGGCATCCTCGTCCACCAGGCTCTCGACCGCGTCCAGGTCCAGCCCGTCGATGTCACCGCGCCGTGTGACCTGCTGGATCTGCCGCTCAAGCTCGTCCATGGACTGGAGCTCGCGCATGGCCTCCATGGCTTGCTCCATGGTGAGCGGGTCCTCGCCCGTGAACTCGCGCGGGCCCCCGAACCTATCCGGCATGAGCTGGCTCAGGAGCGCCCCCAGCTCCGCCATCTCCTGGGCGGTTTCCGGGTCCATGACCGATTCCATGAGATCCTGAAGCTCTTGGCGCTGCTCCGGGGTCATGGAGTCCATCAGGGATTGCATCTGGCCCATCTGACCGGCCATCTGCTCCAGCAGCTCATCCAGGGACTGGGGCGGGTTGGGGCCGAAGGACTGGCCGAAGCGATCCATGAACCCCTCGAAATCCGGCCTCCCCCCTCGCATCTCCTCCTGGAGCATGTCGTTCAGCCCGCGCAGCATCTCCCTCAGCTCGGCCATGGCCTCCGGGGTCATCTGCTGGAGGCCCTGCCGCATGTTCTGCATCATGTTATCCATCATGCGGCCCTGGAGCATCTCCATGAGCTCCTGGAACTTGCGTGCCGCATCCGGGTCCATGAACTCGTACTCGGAGAGCTCCTTCGTCGCGCCGGCCAGGCTCTCCGGCAGGTTGTCCAGAGTCTCCTTGTTGCGCTGGACCTGCTGCTCCAGCCGCTCCATGAGGCGGTCCAGCGTGGCGTCGTCGCCCTGCTCCGCCCTGCGCTCGCTAGTCTCTTCCAGCCGGCGGTCCATGCCCTGGCGCTCAGTCTGGACGATATCGTCCATGCGGCGCTTCAGGTCGTCCATGACGTCGTCCAGATTGTTCTGCTGGAGCCGCTGCTGGCGTCGCTCCCGGAGCCGCTCCAGCAGATCCCGGAGGCCCATGGTGGGGTTGCCTTCCCGGTCCTGCATGCCACGACGCATGAGGTTGCGGAGCGCCCTCTGCACGTCCCCGTCGTTCAGGAGGTCCTCCGCCATCTCCTCCATTACCTGGTCGTCGTCCAGGCCGGACAGGTTCTGGGTGCCGTCCCAGCGGGAATAGCGATACCGTTGCACCATTGGGGGGTCCTTCCTCCCCACGGCGTGATCGTGGGGACTTGGCGGGGGCGCGGATACGAAGCCATGATACTGCCGGGCAGGATGCGTCTGTCAACGCCGAGAGAGCGGAAACCGTTGACATGGCCGATGCGCGGCGGATAAGATATGAGGGTTCACAACTGATTGCGAAACGCGACGATGGGGAGTAGTAGCGGAGCAGGGCCGCTCCAGAGAGCCGGCGGCAGGTGCGAGCCGGCAGCGGACCCACCGTGAACTCGCCCCGGAGCGGAGGACGCCAGGGCGCGCCCTGGACCCATAGCCAGCCGAAGGAACGGATCAGCGGCTCTGCTGGTGCGCCGGGCTGACGGGGTACAGGACGCCAGGCAGTAGCGTCCTACGGTGGCGCCGTTACCGCGCGAACGAGTGGCCCTGTGCACCAGGGCAAGCAGGGTGGTACCGCGGGCCGTCTTCTCGCAAGGCCCGTCCCTGGTGCGTCGGGTCTTTTTTATGGGCATCGATAGTGATACCGGAGGAGCCCCAGCAAGCGACGCGGCAATGAGGGGTAAGCGATGAAGCTGAGCGGTTCCCAGATGGTCTGCGAAGCGTTGCTCCAGGAGGGGGTCGATACCATATTCGGGCTCCCCGGGGGCGCGATCCTGCCGTTCTACCAGACCCTTTCTCAATACTCGGCGATCCGGCACATCCTGGTGCGGCACGAGCAGGCCGCGGCGATGGCTGCGGACGGCTACGCCCGAGCCACCGGCAAGGTGGGCGTGTGCGTCGCGACCTCCGGTCCCGGCGCCACGAACCTGGTGACCGGCTTCTCCGTTGCGCTGATGGACTCGGCCCCGCTGGTGGCCATCACCGGCCAGGTGGCCCGCGCCGCCATCGGCTCGGACGCCTTCCAGGAGACGGACGTCACAGGCGTGACGGTCCCCGTCACCAAGCACAACTATCTGGTGATGAAGGCCTCCGACCTCCCGATGGTCTTGAAGGAGGCGTTCTACATCGCCCGGACCGGGCGGCCCGGCCCGGTGCTCATCGACATCCCGAAGGACGTGCAAACGGAGATCGCAAGCTTCAACTACCCGGCGGAAGTGGACCTCCCGGCCCACCGGCCCGTCCTTGAGGGCCACGCCGCGCAGATCAAGCGCGCCGTCAAGCTCATCGAGGGGGCGCAGCGGCCCGTCATCCTGGCCGGCCACGGCGTCATCCTCTCTCAGGCGTACGATGAACTCCTGGAGATGGCGGAGCGTGCCCAGATTCCGGTGGTCACCACCCTCTTGGGGCTCAGCAGCTTCCCATCGCCCCACGTGCTCTGCTTGGGGATGCCCGGCATGCACGGCTCCGTCTTCGCCAACATGGCCGTGGACGAGGCGGACGTGCTCATCGCGCTGGGAACGCGCTTCGACGACCGGGTGACGGGGAATCTCAAGACGTTCGCTTCTCGGGCGAAGACGATCCACATCGACATCGATGCCGCGGAGATCGGCAAGAACGTGACGCCCGCGGTGCCCATCGTCGGCGACGTGAAGCGCGTTCTCCAGCAACTGCTTCGGCTGGTGGAGCCGAAGACCCATCCCGAATGGCTTCGGCGGCTGGACCGGCTGCGGACCGAGCATCCGCTGGGGTACCATGAGTCCGAGAAGCTGGTGACCCAGTACGTGATCGAGCAGCTCTCGGAGGTCACCGATGGGCGCGCGCTCATCACGACGGGCGTGGGGCAGCACCAGATGTGGGCCGCCCAGCTCTACGGCTTCAAGGAGCGGAACATGTTCATCTCCTCCGGCGGCGCCGGGGCGATGGGCTTCGAGGTCCCCGCCGCCCTTGGGGCGCAGGTGGGGCGGCCTGACAAGGTGGTGTGGACCATCGCGGGGGACGGCGGCTTCCAGATGACGTTGATGGAGCTGGCCACAATGGTGGAGGCCGGTGCGCCGGTGAAGATCGCCTTGATGAACAACGGCTCCCTAGGCATGGTTCGCCAGTGGCAGGACCTCTTCTACGAGAAGGACTACTTCGCGACCGTCTACACTGGGAACCCGGACTGGGTCAAGCTGGCAGAGGCCTACGGGATCACTGGCCTGCGGGTCACGGAGAAGGAAGAGGTGGCTCCGGTCATTGCGGAGGCCATGAACCGGCCCGGACCGGTCCTGGTCGATTTCCAGGTGGCCTTCGAGGAGAACGTGTACCCGTTCATACCGCCGGGGCAGGGCGTGGCACAGATCATCGAGACCCCGTCCGGGGCGAAGGAGTCGGTGCGGTGATGGAGCGGGTGGAGCAGCAGACCATCGTGGCGCTGGTCCTGGATCGCCCGGGGGTTCTCAACCGGGTGGTCAGCATGGTCCGGCGCCGGGGGTTCAACATCACCAGCCTGGCCGTTGGCCACGCCGAGGCACCGGGGTTTTCGCGCATGACCTTCGTGGTGGAGGGGGACGCCCCCACCATCGAGCAGGTCACGAAGCAGCTTCGGAAGCTCATCGACGTGGTGAAGGTGACCGATCTGAGCGGCGAGAACACCATCTCCCGCGAGCTCGCGCTGATGCGGGTCAAGGCAACCCCCAGCACGCGAAGCGAGATCATCCAGATGGTGGACATCTTCCGCGCGAACATCGTGGACGTGGCCCACGACTCGCTCGTCATCGAGGTGACCGGGGACCAGGACAAGCTCGATTCGCTCTACAATCTGCTAAAGCCCTTTGGGGTGAGGGAGATCATGCGCAGCGGACGGCTGGCGATGGTCCGGGGCGAGCCCGGAGCGGGTAACGGCAAGGTTCGCCGAGCCAGCAGAAGGCTCGCATCGGACGAGGAGCTGGAGCCACAGCAGCCGGCCTTCGAGCCGCCATCGTAGCAACAGCGGAGGGGGAGACTCATGGCGACCCTTTACTATGACACCGACGCAGACCTGTCACTGATCCAGGGCAAGACCATCGGCATCATTGGCTACGGCAGCCAGGGCCACGCCCATGCGCTGAACCTGAAGGACAGCGGGCTCGACGTGGTCGTGGGGTTGTACAAGGGCAGCGGCTCGTGGCCCAAGGCCGAGGAGGCAGGGCTGAGGGTGGCCGAGGTGGCGGAGGTCGGGCGGCAGGCGGACATCATCATGATTCTGGTCCCTGACACGACCCAGCGGGACGTGTACCGCGAGTCGCTGGCGCAGCACATGGGAGAGGGCAAGACCCTGATGTTCGCCCATGGTTTCAACATCCACTACGATCTCATAAAGCCACCGCCCACGGTGGACGTGAGCATGATGGCGCCCAAGGCCCCCGGACACCGGGTCCGCCAGCTATTCGAGCGGGGGCTGGGCACCCCAGGCCTCTTGGCCGTGGACCAGAACCCCTCGGGGCAGGCGAGCCAGGTCGCGCTCGCTTACGGTCGGGGGATCGGCTGCACGCGCGCTGGGGTGCTCCAGACCACCTTCAAGGAAGAGACCGAGACCGACCTGTTCGGTGAGCAGTCCGTCCTGTGCGGCGGGGTGACAGCGCTGGTCAAGGCGGGCTTCGAGACGCTGGTGGAGGCCGGGTACCAGCCGGAGAGCGCGTACTTCGAGTGCATGCACGAACTCAAGCTGATCGTGGACCTGATGTACCAGGGCGGCATGGAGTATATGCGTTACTCTGTGAGCGATACGGCCGAGTACGGCGACTACACCCGCGGCCCGGTGGTTATCGGCCCTGAGGTGAAGGAGCGGATGGGCCAGGTCCTGCGCGACATTCAGAGCGGCGAGTTCGCCAGGGAGTGGATCGCCGAGAACGACGAGGGTCTGGCACGCTTCCGCGCACTGCGCAAGGAGGAAGCGGAACACCCGATCGAGACAGTGGGCAAGGAGCTCCGGGCGATGATGCCCTGGCTGAAGGACACGCTCTAGCACGGTGCGGAAGAAGGGGAACCCAGCGGGGCGGCGCACCCTCGCAGCATGGGGCTGTCGCCCAGATACAAGCTCCACCCCCTGCCGGGATTGGAAGCGGGCAGGGCGTTGTTGAGACAGGTTCTTCATCAACCCTCTTGTCGAGAGGCCCACACGGGCTGGCGGATTGAGGATGGAAGCGTGGGAAAGAGAATGGGAATCCGGGAGGACAGAGACGTAGTCCGCCAACTGGGAGGGGTCATGGCAAGGCTCCAACCGGCGGACTGCGGTGCCCTTAGCCCCTCTTCCTGACGGGGCCACACACGGCGTCGCCCAACCAACGGAAGGGCGGCGTTGGAAACACACAGGAAGAGGAAGGACGAACAATGGCTGAGGACAAGGTCTACATATTCGACACGACGCTGCGGGACGGCGAGCAGGCCGCCGGCGCGGCTATGACCTCCGACGAGAAGATGGAGGTCGCAAGGCAGCTCGATCGGCTGGGCGTGGACATCATCGAAGCGGGGTTCGCCGCCGCTTCGCCCGGCGACTTGCAAGCCGTGCAGCGCATCGCGCAGGAGATCCGCACCCCCATCATCGCATCGCTGGCCCGGGCCCACCCCGCCGACGTCGACGCCGCTTGGGAGGGGGTCAAGGGGGCCGCTCACCCGCGTATCCACGTCTTCCTGTCCAGCTCGGACATCCAAATCATGCACCAGCTTCGCAAGAACCGCGAAGAGGTCATGGGGATGGCCGTCGACAACGTCGCCCGCGCCAAGCGCTATCTGGACGACGTCGAGTTCTCCCCGATGGACGCCACTAGAACAGAGCCGGAGTACCTGTACGCGCTGCTGGAGGCCGTGATCGAGGCCGGGGCCACCACGGTAAACATCCCGGACACGGTCGGCTACTCCATCCCCAGCGAGTTCGCGAAGCTGATCCGGAGCATCCGCGCCAACGTGCCCAACATCGACCGGGCCAGGATCAGCGTCCACTGCCACAACGACCTGGGCCTCTCGGTCGCCAACAGCCTGGCGGCGGTCCAGGAGGGCGTGCGGCAGGTGGAGGGGTGCATCAACGGCATCGGAGAGCGGGCGGGGAACGCGGCCCTGGAAGAAGTGATCATGGCGCTGCGGACGCGGCGCGAATACTTTGGGGTCACGGTGGACGTGGACACGACCCAGCTCTATCCCACGAGCCGGATGGTCAGCGAGATCACCGGGTTCGCGGTGCAGCCCAACAAGTCGGTGGTGGGGCTCAACGCCTTCCGCCACGCCTCGGGCATCCACCAGGACGCCATCCTCAAGGAGCGCACGACCTTTGAGATCATGGACCCTCGCTCCGTGGGGGTGGCTGGCAGCGCGCTGGTGCTGGCCAAGCTGAGCGGCCGCGCCGGGCTCCGTTCCAGGCTGGAGGAGTTGGGCTACAAGCTGTCGCAAGAGGACCTCAACACTGCTTTTGGGGCGTTCAAGGAGCTGGCCGACAAGAAGCGGGAGATCACCGACCGCGACCTGGAGGCCCTCATGGCGGAGCAGCGGCGCACCGCCGATGTTGGCGTCTACCGGCTGCTCGATGCATCGGTCCAGACCGCGACCGGACGGGCCCCCAGCGCGACCGTCCGGATGACCGGCCCGGACGGCGATGCCCTCACCGCGACCGCGGAGGGCAATGGCCCCGTGGACGCCGTGTGCAAGGCCGTGGCGGACGTGGTGGGCGTTCACGCCAAGCTCGACGAGTACAGCGTCCGCTCCATCACCGGCGGCCTGGACGCGGTCGGTGAAGTCTCGGTTCGGCTGGAGCACGAGGAGCATCTCTACTCGGGTCGCGGGTCGGACACGGACATCCTGGTCGCCAGCGGGAAGGCCTACACCAACGCTCTCAACCGGCTCCTCTCGATGGAGGGGGTCGCTGCCGGGCAGTAGCACGGCGGTGGATCGCGTGGACCTGCTGCTGGACGGGGCGTCCAATCTTGTCTTGCGACCGCTGGACCGGGCGGTAACTCGCCGGGCTTCCGAGGTCAGGGCCCAAACCGGGCTTTCGCTGGCGGATGCGGTCGTGGCCGCGACCGCGCTCGAAGAGCGCTGCGACGCCATTATCGGAAATGACTGGAGGATGGCTTCCCGAGCCAGGGGAGTCCAACACCTGTGCCTCGACGACTACGTTCAATAGCCAGGAGCGCAACATGCCCCCCAAGACGATGTTTGAGAAGATCTGGGAGTCTCACCTAGTCCACCAGGATGAGGGGCACCCCGCCCTCATCTACGTGGACCTCCACCTGGTTCACGAGGTGACCTCGCCCCAGGCGTTCGACGGCCTCCGCATGACCGACCGCAGTGTGCGGCGGCCGGACCTCACCATCGCCACCGCCGACCACAACGTGCCCACGACAGACCGCTCGCTGCCGATCGCCGACGAGGTGTCGCGGAGGCAGCTGGATGCCCTGAGCAAGAACGCGGAGGAGTTCGGCATCCCCCTGTACGATATCCACAGCCCGAACCAGGGCATCGTCCATATCATCGGTCCGGAGCAGGGGTTCACGCAGCCGGGCAAGACCATCGTGTGCGGCGACAGCCACACGTCCACCCACGGAGCATTCGGTGCGCTGGCGATCGCCATCGGCACCTCGCAGGTGGAGCACGCGCTGGCGACCCAGTGCCTGGTGCAGGCCCGGATGCGGACAATGGAGCTTCGCATCAACGGTCCCTTGCCACAGGGCGTGAGCGCCAAGGACCTGATCCTGGGGATCATCGGCCGCATCGGGGTCGACGGCGCCACTGGCTACGCTGTCGAGTACACGGGCGAGGCCATCCGCTCGCTGTCGATGGAAGGCCGGATGACCGTCTGCAACATGTCGATCGAGGCGGGGGCTCGCGTGGGCATGATCGCTCCCGACGACACGACCTTCGAGTACCTTCGCGGACGCTCGCAGGTCCCCCAGGGCGCCGACTATGACGCCGCGGTGGAGCGGTGGCGCGCCCTAGCCTCCGACCCGGACGCCCACTTCGATCGGCTCATAGAGATCGAGGCCGCGGACCTTGTGCCCTACGTGACCTGGGGGACCAACCCCGGCATGGTGGCGCCGGTCACCGGCAACGTACCCGACCCCACGGCCATCGGGGCCGACGCCGATCGCGCCGCAGCCGAGCGCGCCCTGGAGTACATGGGCCTGGCGGCGAACACGCCGATCCAGGAGATCACGCTCGACAAGGTGTTCATCGGCTCGTGCACCAACGGCCGACTAGAGGACCTGCGGGCTGCCGCCGAGGTTGCCCGCGGCCGCCGCGTCAGCGACGGCGTCCACGCCCTGGTGGTCCCCGGCTCGGCGGCGATCAAGATCCAGGCGGAGGCGGAAGGGCTGGACCGTGTGTTCACGGACGCCGGGTTCGATTGGCGAGAAGCCGGGTGCTCCATGTGCCTGGGGATGAACCCGGACGTGCTGCAGCCTGGGGAGCGGTGCGCCTCCACCTCCAACCGCAACTTCGAGGGCCGGCAGGGGAAGGGCGGGCGCACGCACCTGGTGAGCCCGCAGATGGCGGCCGCGGCGGCCATCGCCGGCCACTTCGTGGACATAAGGGAGTGGGCAGGGTAGGCAGGGCAAGCCCTGCACCCGTAACGCTGGCGCTCATCGCGCCGCTGGTGCCGGCTGGCGCACGGACGCCGCTGAGGAACCCTGGGGCCGGACTCCTCGAACCGGGGGTCTGGGGGTGTCCCCCAGAAGAGACCCACCGGGGGTTGAAGGACGCCCGAGCGAGATGAGCGCAAGCTCGCCCCGCTCACCCTGAGCCTGTCGAAGGGCGAGCTAGTACGAAAGCATAGAGGAGGCGGTCTGCGCGGGATGAGTTTCTGGGTCTACATCCTGCACTGCTCAGACGGATCGTACTACGCCGGTCACACCGACGACCTCGAAGCGAGGATTGCGGCACACGAGACGGGCGCGATTCCGGGATACACGTCGAGGCGCCGGCCTATCCGTCTGGTGTTTGTCGAGGACTTGCCATCCAGGGATGAAGCTTTCGCGAGGGAGCGGCAGATCAAAGGGTGGACACGGCGGAAGAAGCAGGCGCTGATCGAGAGGAACTGGGATCGCCTCAAGGAGCTGGCCAGGGCTCATGGTTCGACAGGCTCACCATGAGCGGGCGTGGGCTCCCGGCAAGCGGGGTTGGCTCCCCGCGATCGGGGGTGGCTCCCCGCGAACGGGGGTGGCGTACCATGGGCGGACGCATTCCTTCACCATGAGCGGGCGTGGGCTCGCGAGGGATGAACCAAGAATCCCGCTCACCCTGAGCCTGTCGAAGGGCGAGCGCGCTCGCCAGCAATCACAAGGAGCAGAATATGGAAGCCTTCACGAAGCACACCGGCGTCGTTGCGCCCCTGGACCGGCCCAACGTGGACACGGATCAGATCTGCCCCGCCGTCTTCCTCAAGCGCATCGAGAAGACCGGGTTCGGCCCCACGCTCTTCCATAGCTGGCGCTTCCTCGCCGATGGCAGCCCCAACCCCGATTTCGTGCTGAACGCGCCCCAGTACCAGAACGCCTCCGTGCTCGTCACCGGCCGCAACTTCGGCAGCGGCTCGTCCCGCGAGCACGCCGTGTGGGCCATCCACCAGTACGGCATTCGCGCCGTGGTCTCCACCAGCTTCGCGGAAATCTTCCACAAGAACGCTCTGGAGAACGGCCTTGTGCCGGTGATCGTGCCGGAAGATGTCGTGGCGATGGTGATGACTCGTGCGCAGGAAGTCTCGGGCTACGAGATGGCGGTGGACCTGGAGACATGCGAGTTGACGGACGCCCTGGGGCTGCGCGTGCCCTTCGTGGTCCACGAGGACCCGCAGGTCCACGAGTTCCGCCGCCACTGCATCCTGAACGGCCTGGACGAGATCGGCCTCACGCTCCAGCACGAAGACAGGATCCAGGCGTACGAGGAGCGGCTGGGGGCGGCGACGTAGCACTCGGTCCCACGGATGGGACGCACTCTATCCCACCCGCCCACCCGGACAGTCTTTCTTGGGGGGCTACCCCCCAGACCCCCATTCGGGAACTCCCGGTACGCCCGTGTGGATGTCCCTCTCTCCGGCAGCCACTGGGGACCAGCCCCACCCGGAAGAGCACCTGGGTCAGGCGTGGGAGGCAACGTGCGCTACGCAGGAAGGCCCCCACACACGTAGCGCCTCCCCAGGGTGTGCCTAGGTTGGTGGTGTGACGAGCCTCGCGCCATGCAAAGAGGCCCCAGCGGGGCCCTACTGGCCGCCTTCCCAGTGGCCCTTGCGGCCCGAGTTGGCCCGCCAACGCTTTAGCGTTTCGCGGTTCTTCCAGGCGATCCGCCACGTCGGCAGGTCGTAGGGGCGGTCCGTGAGGCCACGAACGCTCGCCATCACGTCTTCGGCCAGGGGCGGCCCGTGTCCGAAGCACGCCAGGTCCGCGTCCAGGTCGCGAAGGCCACGGAGCGAGGTGTCCAGCTCTCGCCGCTTGGAGCGGTCCCACGTCAGAGGGCGGCTCAGGCGGTCCACGTTGTTCAGCACCGAGTCCCCAAGGAAAAGCACCCTGGGGCCCTCCACAAGGGGGCAGATGCTCCCAGGGGTGTGCCCAGGGGTGTGGATCACCCGGACCCCGCCCAGGCACGGCAGCACATCGCCGTCGGCGACGGTCTCGTGCACCTCCGTGTCGTGGTACGCGAGCTGCCGGGGCCGCTGGCGGCCCCGCCCGGTCAGCCACCGGTAGAGGAACGGCGGGCGCTGGCCCTCGTTCCCCTTCCGTAGCAGCAACCGGCCGTCCGGCGCGGGCTCCGTCTCGGCCTCGTGGGCGACGACCCGAGCGTCGGTCAGCTCGCTCAGCTCGGCCGCGCTGCCGGAGTGGTCGAAGTGGAAGTGCGTGACCAGGATCCAGCGCAGGTCCCGCGGGCTCCGACCTAGCTTCTTGATGTACGACACGATGGACTCGCCGTTTCCGCGGATGCCGGTGTCGATGACCGCCATCTGCTCGCCGGCCAGTAATACGGCGTTGCTGCCATTGATCCCGTCTATGCGGTGGACTCCAGGCGCTGTTTCGACCACTCCCTCACCCTCCACACTTGCTCGTCCCGCCCAAGGAGGCACGCGACGGCGACCCGGAGCGTAGTGGCCTCTCGCTCGCGCGTCAACCCCCGCGGCCCCTGGGCGTGTCGGCGCTTGCCATCCATGGTAGACTCTGGCGGCGCATCGCCAAAGCTACCGGGCCGGGGTACAGGAGGAGGAGGAAGCATGGACCGAGCGGAGATAGTGCAGGCGCTCCGAGAGGCCGACGAGCGGGTGGAGCGGCTCAGGCCAGCCATCTTGGGGCACGCCGATGCCCCCCTCCTGGAGGGGGAGTGGACCGTGCGCGACTGTCTTTCCCACGTCGCGTCGCGGGCCTATATCATCGCCAGGATGGAGGAGCGGCTTGCCGCGGCCGCGGCCGGTCAGACGCCCGCGATGAACGTGGACGAGATCAACCGCGGGCACGTGGAGGAGCGGGCGGACCGCTCGGTGGACGCCCTGCTTGACGAGGTGATTGCCAACCACGCGCGGGCGGCGGAGGAGCTGGCCGATCTGAGCGACGTGCGGCTGGAGCAGCGGGTTCCCAACTTCCGGGGTCCCGGCGACAGCAGCATGGCGGAGGTGGTGCTCCGCAACGTCCACGGCCACGAGTCTGGGCACCTGGACGCGATCGAGCAGGCGATCGCCGCGGTCAGGGGCTAAGCAGGCTAAGAATGGGCCGGCTCACGGCACGGCTCCGCGGACGGATGGAGCCGCTCCCACCGGTACAGGCACAGCCGGAACCGAAGGACGCCGAGTCAGCAAATGAGCGGGGCCTGGGCAATACAGCCCAGGCCCCACCTCTTGTCTCGTCCTACTCGGGTTGCTACCGGGTCCCGACGGGCTCCCGCCACGCCTTCACGGCGCCGGAATCGAGCAGCGCCTCCACCTCGGCCGAGTCGTAGCCGACTTCCGTGAGGAGTTCGACCGAGTTCTCCCCCAGCACGGGGGCGAAGTTCTTGAACTCGAACGGCGTGTCGCTGAACTGGACCACCGGTCCGAGCTGCTTCACCGGTCCCATCGTCGGGTGGTCCACCTCCAGGAGCATGCCCCGGTGCTGGTGCGCGGGGTTGTCGAAGAGCTCACCAACCTCCAGGATGGGGGCCACGCAGGTCTCCGCCTTCGCCAGGATGTCGAACCACTCGTCCCTGTCCTTGGTCATGAAGAGGGCCTTGATGTCCCGCACCATCTGGTCGAACTCAGGGCCATTCTCCTCGTTCTTGTGGTGGAGCGGCTTGAGCTCGGGCCTGCCGATTCCGTCGCAGAAGTTGTGCCAGAAGTGGGTCTCGGCGTTGGAGACGGTCAGGAAGCCGCCGTCGCGGCACTTGAGAACGCCGATGCCCTCGCTACGCTCTGGGCGGGGGCCGTCGCGGAAGTAGTTGGCGGTGGCGCCGACCATCCAGGACATGACGCTGTGGGTGAGGGTGACGTCGATGTGCTGGCCGCGGCCGGTCTTCTCACGGCCCATGAGAGCCGCCATGATTCCCATGGCTGCGTGGACGCCGCCCGCCACGTCGGCCATCGGCACGCCGTTGCCGACGGGGGTGCCGTTCTCATCGCGCTGCAGCGAAAGCTGGCCCGCGATGGAGCAGTAGTTCGGGTCGTGGCCGGGGAGGTTCACGTAGGGGCTGTCCTGGCCGTAGCCGGAGAGGCTGCAGTAGACCAGCCGGGGGTTGATCTTGCTCAGCGTCTCGTAGTCGCAGCCGAGCCGCTTCATCACGCCCGGCCGGTACCCCTCGATGAACGCGTCGGCGGTCCGCACCAGCCGATGGAGCGCCTCGCGCCCCTCGTCGGTCCGCAGGTTGATGGCGATGCTCTTCTTGTTGCGGGCGTACGCGTTGTAGGCGGCGTAGGAGACCTCTGTCTCCGGGGTCGGGATCACGGGGGTGAGAACGTCCCGGCCCATGCCACCCCGGGGCTCGGTCTCCTCGACCTTGATCACTTCCATGCCCATGTCCGCGAGGACGTGCGTGCCGGACGGCCCCGGCTGCAGCCGAGACAGGTCCAAGAGCCGGTATCCCTCCAGAGGCATCATGGCGCTTCTCCTTCCTCCCTATCCGCTTCGGGGCGGTCCCCCGCCGATTGCCGCGCAGTGTACCACCGGGCGGCGGGCGCGGCCAGTGGGCATCCGGCGCCCGTCGAATCGTGTTGAATGGAGGGTGACTACCGCCTATAATCGGCCCATGGGCTATTTGACCGGGCTCCGTGAGGGGATCGGAAGCCTCGCGACGGCGACGGCGGTGCTGGCCACCGCCGCGGCACTGGCCGCGTGCTCGGCGGAGGCTACGCCCACTCAAGCGCCCGCCCAGGCGGGGGAGCAAGCAGGCGGCCTGCTGCTGGTGTCGGACCTGGCCGTCGGCGAGAATCGACTCGCCTTCACAATCCTCTCGCCAAGCGGCGACCTCCTCGACGACGCCCGCGTCCACGTTCGCTTCTTCCTACTGCATCCGGATGGCCGCGACGAGTATCGGTCGGAGGCGGATGCCGTGTTCCGCCCGGTGTCGGAGCTCCAACCCCACCTCCATGCCGACGGTTCCGAGCACCACCACGGCGTGAAGGGCGGCATCTACACGGTGGACCGGGCAACGTTCGACGAAGCGGGGGTCTGGGAGGCCCGGTTCGACATGGCCGGTGTTGCCCCCGACGCGCCGTCCACTGGGACGCTGGCCTTCCAGGTGAAGGAGCGGACCGCGGCCCCGGCCCTCGGAGACCCCGTGCCATCCAGCCTCAACCCCACCGCGCGGGACGTGGCGGACCTTACCGCCATCACGACCCACGATCCCCCGGTCCCCGCCCTGTACGAGCTGACGGTCGCGGAGGCACTGGAGCGACCCAGGCCACTGGTCGTGGCGTTCTCGACCCCGGCGTTCTGCGTGACCGAGATGTGCGGGCCGGTGACGGACATCGTCGCGGCAGTCTACGAGCGGTACGGAGACCAGGCCGACTTCATTCACATCGAGCCGTGGGACCTGGCTGCGGCCCGCACCGAGGGCCGGCTAGTCCTGACCGACTCGGCGCGTGAGTGGGGCCTTCCCACCGAGCCGTGGGTCTTTGTCGTGAGCGGGGAGGGACGCGTCGCCGCGCGATTTGAGGGACTGGTGACGGAGGAGGAGATCGTGGCCGCTGTCGAGGCCGCGTCCGCCGGCGCCACCCGCCTCCGAGAGAGCGGCGAAGTGTAGCAGAAGGCCGAAGACTCTCGATGTGAGCCCCGTCCGCGGGCGATGAGCCAATCGGGAGCGCCCGTGTCCGGATGCGCTAGTCAGGAGCGTGGAATGGCAGGCAGATCCGCTATTCGGCTGGCCCCATCGATCCTCTCCGCGGACGCGGCCTCGCTCTGGCCGCAGGTGGAGGAGTCGATCGCCGCTGGGGTCGATGCCATCCACGTGGATATCATGGACGGCCAGTTCGTGCCCAACATCGCCTACGGTCCCCGCGTGGTGGAGGCCCTGCGGCGTCGCACCGACGTGCCGCTGGACGTTCATATGATGGTGAACGAGCCGGGGCGACTGATCCCCGCGTTCATTCAGGCAGGGGCCACCAACGTGACCGTGCACGCCGAAGCCTGTGCCCACCTCCACCGGGTGGTCCACCAGGTCAAGGAGGCGGGTGCTCAGGTGGGGGTGGCCCTGAACCCGGCCACGCCCGTGGGAGCAATCGAGGAAGTGCTGGCGGACCTGGACCTGGTGCTGGTGATGACCGTGAACCCAGGGTTCGGGTCCCAGGCCTTCATCCCCTCCATGGTGCCGAAGATCGCTCGCATGGGGGCGATCCTGGACGAGCGGGGGTGCGGAGCGGTGCTGGAGGTCGATGGTGGCATCGACGCCGACACGGCGCCGCAGGTCGTGGAAGCGGGGGCGAGGCTGCTGGTGGCGGGCGCCGCCGTGTTCAATCCCCGCGAGAGCGTCGCCGAGGCGGTGGCTCGGCTGCGGCGGAGCATCGAGGCCGTCGCCCCGTAGGTCGCGGCGCTACCTTCTCCTCGTCGCACACCCCACCGGCGCGCGATGTCACGAGGACGAGTGCCAGGGCGTAGCGGCGGACGATCCAGGGGCGGTCTTCGGTCGCGGCCCTAGGTGGCGGGCGCCCGGCTGGCCTTCACCCGCGTTTCCTTGTACTGGTTGCGGATGCAGCGGGTGCAGGCGTTGAGTCGGACCCGCTTGCCCTTGATCACCAGCGTCGCGCGGTGGACGTTGGGGAGCCAGCGGGTGTTGGTGCGCCGCTTCGAGTGGCTCACGTTGTGGCCGAATCCGCCAATCTTGCCGCATACCTGGCAGTGAGCCATGTTTCACCTTTGACGGCGCGCTACGGGGTGGGTAGAATCCTGGACACGTAACTCTATCACAGACACGGCTGAGGGGCAAGCCGAAGCCCCTCCGGCGCGAAGGCGGGGCTCACCGGGAATGGCGTGGCCCCCCCGGAGAGCGCGGGAGTGCGAAGCATGTCTGAGGCCCCGACGGGAACCACCCTCGACGGCGACCAGCTCCGGGGGATGATCGCGGCGGGCTGCGGGGTGCTTTCCGAGAACGCGGAAGCAGTCAACGCCCTCAACGTCTTCCCCGTTCCGGACGGCGACACGGGCACGAACATGGTCCTCACGCTCCGGACGGTGCTCGAGCGGGCCGATGCCGCCCCCGACGCCTCCATCGACGCCGTGGGAGAGGCCGTGGCCCGCGGGGCACTCCTGGGGGCGAGGGGGAACAGCGGCGTCATCCTCTCCCAATTCCTCCGAGCCTTCTGCCGCGCACTGCACGGCTGCGAGGCCGCCGACGCCGCCACCCTGGCCCGAGGATTCCGCGAGGGGAGCGCCGCGGCCTACCAGGCGGTGAGCAAGCCCGTGGAGGGGACCTTGCTCACGGTCACCCGCGCGACGTCCGAGGCGATTGACGCCGCGTGCGCGCGGGGCGAGGCCGACGTGGCGCGGCTTCTGGAAGCCGGCCTGGAAGGCTGCCTGGACGCTGTCGCGCGCACACCCGACCAGCTGCCCGTACTGAAGCAGGCGGGAGTGGTGGACGCCGGCGGCCAAGGCTTCGCGCTGCTGCTGGAGGGAGCGGTCCGGTTCCTGCGCGGAGAGGGCACGGGCGATATCCGCCTTCCCGTCAGCGATGTCCTAGGCCGGGTCCAGGAGCGCTTCCTGGAGGAGACCGACGCGCTGGAGTACGGCTACTGCACCCAGTTCCTCGTCGAGGGCGAGGGGCTCGACCCCGACGACCTGAGGGAGCGGGTCAGCGCCATCGCCGACTCCGCGGTGGTAATCGGTGACGCGGGCATGGTCCGAGTCCACGCCCACACCCTGGACCCGGACGCTCTCATGGACCTGGGGCGATCGGTGGGGGCGGTCAGCGAGGCCCACGCGGAGAGCATCGACGAGCAGCACGTGGAGTTCCAGGCGGCACACCGAGCCGCTCGGACCCGCGCCGCCGTGGGCGTCGTCGCGGTCTCGCTGGGCGCGGGGCTGGACGCGGTGTTCCGCGACCTCGGCGTGGGGGTGGTGGTCCCCGGCGGCCAGACGATGAACCCGAGCGTGCAGGACCTCCTGGACGCCGTCGAGGCGCTGCCCGCCAGGGCGGCCCTGCTCCTCCCGAACAACCCAAACGTGGTGGCCACGGCCCGGCAGGCGGCGGAGCTGGCGGAGAAGCCCGTCTTGGTCGTCCCCACGCGCTCCATCCCCCAGGGGGTGTCGGCGGTCCTCGCCTTCTCCCCCGATGGGGCCCCGGAGGACTGCCAGGCCGCAATGACTCGGGCGACCGACGGCGTGCGCTCCGGGGAGGTGGTGGCGGCGGTCCGCGACGCCGACGTGGATGGCGCGCCGGTGCGCGAAGGCAAGATCATGGGCCTGCTGGACGATGCCCTCGCGGCGGTCGCGGACTCCCCCGAGGAGGCGCTGGCGGGCCTGGTCCGCGCGGCCGCGCCCGGCCCGGGCGACCTTGTCACCCTATACCGGGGCGCGGACACGACCGAGGAGGAGGCGGAGAGAGCGGCCGAGCGGCTGCGCGCGGCTCACCCGGACGTGGAGTTGGAAGTGGTCACCGGCGGCCAGCCCCACTACTGCTACCTGGTGGCCATCGAGTAGCGGGCGGTGGACGCCCCCGCGGCCCAAGGCCGATGGCGACGGGAGCGCGACCTGCCGGAGACGCCCATCGTCATGGTCGACGCGGAGGGCGGGTGAGGAAGAGAAGCCTGGCGGGAGGCACCCGATGGATGGAATACGGGCGATACTGAGCGCACTGCTCCTCGTTGTAGGGTTCTTGGCGCTTCTCATTGGCGCAGTCTGGTTGTTCATAGCGGCACTGCGTGGCAAGCGTAAGTCTATCCCAGGGATCGTAGTTGGCCTGGGTCTAGCGTTGTCCGCGTTGGCTGTGGTCGTCTCACCAGGGGGTGGCACCCAGAGCACAGATCAGGAGGCGGGGTCCGCGTCGGGGCCTGCAGCAACCCCCAAGCCCATGGCGTCCCCTACGCCCATGGCTACCGCCACTGCGACTCCTTCGGTGGCCCCAATTACCGACGACCAGATAGAAGTCGCTCAGCAGGTAATCATGGAATACCAAATGATGCGAGATGCCGCGATCCTGCAAGATGATGAGACGGTACACCTGGTGATTGTAGTGTCGTACGCAGCCAATGACACGTATGTACGGGAGCTGGGCGATAGCTTCGTCAGGCTCGTGAAGACATTCTCCGAGGATGCCGCACCAGGCCAGCGAATCGGCCAAGGGATGTACGACTACATTGTGACCGTGGCGCGACCGGACGAGTCGGTCATCGTTCGGGGTGCGAAGAATCGGTTCGCGGAGGACATGAAATGGTGACACGGGCCCAGGGAAACCAGACGGTTCGCTTCGTCGCCTACAATGGCACGGTGGCGGCGGATGTATCGGGCGAGTCGACTGGTTGTATTTGGCGGCATGTGTTGGCACACCGGGCGCGCATCTCATAACCCAGAGGGCAGTGGTTCGAATTGATCCCAGGCTGCAGCAAGATGTCGTGAGTCCGTCTACGGCTCGTACAGCTGCGAGTCCGGATGGAAGTCGGACCAGGCGAACCAGAAGTTCTGGAACGATGGCACGGACACCAGCTCCGCGCCCTGTAGCTCGCCGTCCAGCGCCGCGCCCGAGAGGCGCCCCCACGTGGTCCCGGTCTCCCTGTCTCGCATCGGCGGCTCGCCGCCACGGCGTTCGTCCAGTGGGTCAAAGGTGAGCGTTGTGCCGCGGACCTCGCGGGAGAAGACGGCCGTTGCCGCGCTCTCCGTGTCGAAGCCCACCGCGATGGCCGCCCCGTCGTAGGTCTCGTTGAGCACCGGCGTCTTGCTCAGATGGCGGAACGGGTACGCGCGCTGGACTCGCCCGTTGTCGAGCCCCACCACGAACTCCTTGGAGTCCAGCCTACCGTCCTTGTTGCTCTCGCCCAAGATGCCGGCTCGGCCGCTCGCGTAGTAGCTGTCGTAGGGGTCGCTGGACCCGGAACCTCGGAGGCCGCGCTTGTCCAGAGCCAGGGTGTCCGGGTGCTGGGCCTTCCACGCCTCCCAGGTGGTGAGCTGAGAGGAGATCAGCTCCATCCGATGCCCCACCAGCGGGCCCTCAACCGCCTCCATCAGGAACTGGCTCCAGAGCGTGTCGGTCTGGTGGTCGTACATGACCACTGCGTTCATGATGAGCTTCCCGGATACGCCGAAGGTGAGCTTCCGTCCGTCGATGCTGCGGGCAAATACCATGCCCGTGAAGCAGAGTGGTCACCACGTGACCGCGACGGGCACACCTCCCACGACGTCGTTCGCGACCTCGTGCCGGCTCAGCGTCGGGACGGAGTACGCGCGGTGGTCGCCGTTGATCGATACCCCGATCACGCGCTCCGATGGCGACATCAGCGAGTCCGCCTCCTCGCCCGATACGAACTGCGGGTCCAGGATGGCGGGGATGGCGTCCTTAGGGATGATGGTGATGATGCGCACGGTTCTGGGCGTGGGAACGGCGGCGGGTTGCTCCGAGGCGTCGGCGCCCGTCGTCGCGTCGGCATCCGCGCCCGCGCCGAAGCTGGTGGGTTGACTTGTGCCGGCCAACACGACCTCCTGCCCCCGAAAGCTCTGGTAGAAGAGCCGTTGCACCGGGCTCCCCGGCACCGCCGTCAGGATGGCGCCGAGCCCGACGACCACCACCGCGACGGCTATCGCGACGTTCTTGACGCGCCTCGACTTCGCTGGTCCACTAATTGCCAATGCTTGCTCCCACTCCGGTGCCCACCGGGCCCTTGGGCGGCTGCTTGGGGTTGGCGAGGGAGGCCCGCGGCCCTAGCCCGCGGACCGACCCTCACACAGTTCGATGCCTGTCTTGGGGCCGGGATGCGGCGGGACGCCCTCTCGGCGAGGTGTGGTACGATTTGATGCAATCGAATCGCCTGGGGGACGACCGTGGAAGCACCGCAACAGATCGAGCCGAAGAGCCTGGCAGACTACCTGGACGTGATGAGCAAATCCGTGTTCCAGTCTGGGATCTCCTGGCGCGTCGTCGAGGCCAAGTGGCCGGGCACCCGCGAGGCGTTCCGCGGCTTCGACGCCGAGGCCGTGGCCGACCTGTCGCCGGCCGAGATGGACGCCCTGGTGGCCGACACGCGGGTGATCCGAAACCGGCGCAAGCTGGAGGCCGTGGTCCAGAATGCCCGGCGCATGCTGGATCTGCAGGAGCGCCACGGCAGCTTCCAGGCGTACCTGAGATCCCACGGCGGGTTCGATGAGACGGTCGCCGACCTGCGCAAGCAGTTCCGATTCGTTGGCGAAATGGGAGCGTTCCACTTCCTCTACGTCGTCGGGGAAGAGGTGCCCTCCTACGAGGACTGGTCCGCTTCCCGCGGCCGCACACCTCGCACTGCGTAGCGTCCCCGCACGCCGCCGCGCGGCGACTCTTTCGGAGGCCCATATGACGACTGCCGGCGCAGCCACGCCCAAGACCGAACGGAACCTGTGGAGCGCCATCGCCGACGAGGCCCTGGCCAACCTGCGATACCACGCCTTCGCCATGAAGGCGATGGAGGAGGGGTACCCGGAGGTCGCCCAGGTCTTCCAGGAGATTTCCGGTGCCGAGGTGATCCACGGCATCAGCCACATGCGCGTCGCCGGACTGGTCAAGCCCAGCCTGGACAATCTGCGGGACGTGATCGAGGCCGAGGCCCGGGAGGCCGCCACCCTCTACCCGAGGATGGTGCGAGAGGCGGTCGACGAGGGCCGGACGGACGCTGCGGAGAGCTTTTCACTGGCCATGGAGCGCGAGGGCCGGCACATGGAGGCGTTCACGCAGGCGCTGGAGGGCTTGCAGGCCAAGCTGGCCGGCCGTGGAGAAACGGCCCTTGAAGGCACTGCTGCGGCGGCGCCTGCCGCTGGTGTCGCCGCGACGCCTCCAGCCCCGTTCGAGATCCCACCGGCCGTGACCGCCGTGGAGCAGGTGCGTCGAGAGCGGTGGCGGGTGGAGGCGGCCTCGCGGATCCGGGAGGTGGTCTTCGGCGCGCAGGACGGTCTCCTGAGCACGGTTGCCCTGGTCACCTCGGTGGCCGTCACCGGCGCCCACATCTCGGTGGTGCTGGTGGCCGGCATGGCGTCGGCGCTCGCCGGCATGATCTCCATGGCCACCGGATCCTACCTTGGCTCCAAGGCAGCCAGCGACGTGCACAAGGCCGAGATCGAGAAGGAGCGCCGGGAGCTGGAGATGAACCCGGCGGAAGAGTTCGAGGAGATGGTGGTGATCTACCAGATGGAGGGGATGACCCGTGCGCGGGCCCACCAGATGGCGGAGCACATCGCCTCCGATCCGGACCTGATGCTGCGGACCATGGTCGAGAAGGAGCTGGGGCTTGGCGCCGACATCACCACGGACCCCCTCAAGGACGGCCTCGCCATGGGCGCGGCGTTCATCCTGGCGGCCCTGCTGCCCATCGTCCCATACATGGCGCTAGACCGAGACCTCGCCGTCCCCGTCTCGGTCGCGGCGGCACTGACGGGCCTCTTCGGCCTGGGCGTTTGGAAGGGGACGCTCGTTAAGCGCTCGCCCATCCTCCAGGGGTTGGAGATACTGGGCATCGGCACGGCGGCCGCGGCTATCGCCTTCCTCCTGGGAAGCGGCATTCCCCGGTTGTTCAACGTATGACACACCCGGAGCGAGCGGCGCCACCCACCTTCCGCGACGTGCTCAGGGCGAGGAACACGATTGCGCCGTACCTGCGGCCAACGCCCCTCGTCTCCTATCCCGCTCTGGACGCGATGCTGGGGGCGCGGGCGTACGTCAAGCGCGAGGATACACAGCCAATCGCCTCCTTCAAGGTCCGTGGCGGGCTCAACCTGATGGCCCAGCTGCCGGAAGAGGAGAGCCGCCGGGGGGTCGCGACCGCCTCCACCGGGAACCACGGCCAGTCGATCGCCTACGCCAGCCGCGTCTTCGGGGTGCGGTGCGTCGTCGTCGTGCCGAAGGGGGCCAACCCCCTGAAGGTCGCGGCGGCGATGAGCCCGGACCTCCGCGTGATAGCCGTGCAGTCGGCGCAGG
>CAYTEC010000012.1:30304-37246 GCA_964436745.1 uncultured Dehalococcoidia bacterium
GTCGCGGCGGCGATGAGCCCGGACCTCCGCGTGATAGCCGTGCAGTCGGCGCAGGCGCCCGCGGGCCATCGCTCGTGGACGGAGGGAGCGATCCGCGAAGCCCCGGTGCGGACTATCGCCGAGGGGCTCGCCACGGGCAGCGGCTTCGATCTGCCACAGTCGGTACTGCGCGGGGGGCTGGCTGACTTCCTGCTCGTCGAAGACGTGGAGATGAACCGGGCGGTCCGGGTCTACCTGGAAGCGTGCCACGCGCTATCTGAACCCGCGGGAGCGGCGGCCCTTGCCGGCGCGCTCCAGGCGCGCGACCGTCTGCGGGGCGCCCGGGTGGGGATGGTCCTCAGCGGGGCCAACATAACGGTCGCCCAGCTCACGGACGCCCTGGACGCCGCGCCGCCTCTGTGATGGGGGAGTGACGCCGCCATGTCCACTTGCGCCCTTGCAACGGGGGACGGGATGAGCCGCAGGCGCCGCCGGGATAGGCGACGAGCCGCACGTGCCTCGCGGGGGCCATTCCCCTGGTGGCTCGCCGCGGCGCTTGTGGCCGTGGCGGCGCTGGTGGGGCTCGCGAGGGTGCTGCGGTAGGGGGCCGCCCGTCCGTTTGACGGCCCAGCGCGGCGTGTGCTAGCCTCGTGAATGAAACGCCGTCCCGGCCTTTGGGCCCGGCCGGCGCGCAAGAGGGATCGCGGGAGCTGGGGTGAGCCCGGCTGAGAGGGCGGCAAACCACCGCCGACCGCTGGAACCTGACCTGGGTAATGCCAGCGCAGGGACGCGCCGACGGACCGGTTCCGACTCAGGCGTCGCTGGCAAGCCCCGCGGCGCCTTTTTGTTGCGCCAAGGAGAGACCACGGGCATGGACGACACCCTCGTCATCGCCGGGAAGACCCTCCGGTCGCGGCTGATCCTCGGCACGGGCCGGTACCGTTCGCCCAAGGAGATGCTGGCGGCGCTTGAGTCTTCGGGGGCGGACATGGTCACGGTCGCCATTCGGCGGCTGCCGCTGGACAACCCCAACGAGAAGAACATCCTCGATCATATCGACTGGCAGCGACACACCGTCCTGCCGAACACCGCGGGCTCCCGCACGGCGGACGAGGCCGTGTTTGCCGCGAAGCTGGGTCGCGAGGTCACCGGCTCCAGCTGGGTGAAGCTGGAGGTGATCCCGGACCCTACCTACCTCTTCCCCGATCCCGCCGGCACGCTCCACGCTGCCGAAGCCCTGGTGAAAGACGGCTTCGTGGTGCTCCCGTACATACACGCCGATCCGGTGCTGGCCCGCCAGCTGGAGGAGATCGGCTGCGCCACCGTCATGCCGCTGGGCTCGGCCATCGGCTCCGGCCGGGGGATACACACCCTGGAGGAGATACGGATCATCATCGCCCAGGCCGGGGTGCCGGTCGTCGTGGACGCGGGCTTGGGGGTCCCGTCCGACGCGTCGCTGGCGCTCGAGCTTGGAGCGGACGCGGCCCTGGTCAACACGGCCATCGCCCAGGCCCAGGACCCACGCATGATGGGGGAGGCCTTCCGGCTCGGCGTCGAGGCAGGACGAAAGGCGTTCCTGGCCGGTCGTATACCCACCAGGGAGTACGCGCAGGCCAGCAGTCCGGTCGAGGGCGCCCCCCGAGCGGCGCAGCCCCCCGGTCGATAACTTGGCCGCCGTGCCGGTTCCCTGCTTGACCCTGGTGACCGACCGGACGCTCTGCCCGGAGGCCGAATTGCCCGAACGGGTGGCGCGCGCGGTGGCCGGGGGGGTGGGCATGGTCCAGCTCCGAGAGAAGGGCATGGAGGCGGGCGCTCTGCTTGCGCTGGCGCGGAGGCTCCGAGAGGTCACGGCGGGAAGGGCGCTGCTCCTGGTGAACGACCGCGCGGACGTCGCGGTCGCCTGCGATGCGGACGGTGTCCAGCTAGGCGAGGGCGGGCTGCCGGTGGCCGCGGCCCGAGCGATCGTCGGGCCGTCGCGAATCGTCGGCCGATCCGTTCACGACGCGGACGGCGCGGCACGAGCGGAGGCGGAGGGGGCGGATCTCCTGATCGTCGGCACGATATTCCCCAGCCGGTCGCACCCCGGTGAGGCCGTGGCGGGGGTCGGGCTGCTGGCGGAGGTCCGGAGGCGCGATTCGGTCCCCGTCTTGGCCATCGGCGGGGTTACGACGGAGAACGTCGCCGAGGCAGTGGGGGCCGGTGCGCATGGGGCGGCGGTCATCAGCGCGATCCTTGGGGCCAACGACCCGGAGGCCGAGGCCCGAGCACTGGCGGGGGCCATGCGGAGGGCGTTCGAACAGAAAGCGATAGGGGCGCGCGAGACATGATCACGATAGCGATCAATGCCCAGCTTCACACCCTGGACGACCCGATGAGCCTCCTGGACCTGCTTCAGAAGGAGCTTCGGATCGATAGCCTGGAGCACCTGGCGGTGGCCCACAACGGCGAGGTGGTCCGCAAGGAAAGCTACGCGGGAATCACGGTCCAGGACGGCGATTTCTTCGAGCTGGTGCAGCCGGTGGGTGGGGGCTAGCGGGCCTTCGACCCTTCCCCGTGGGAAGGACTGCGGCCGAACGGCGCAGCCCCAACTGCCACGAACAGAGCGAAGGGGAGTGCTGGTGGCCCACCCCAGAATGGGTGCAGGGCACGCCCTGCCCGTTCGTGGTGAGCCTCTCCCGCTCGTGGTGAGCTTGTCGAACCACCCTTCACCGGCGCGCTGGTGAAGGACCCGCCCAAGGAGGAAGTCGTGCGGTGGCGCATCCTGAGGCCCGTGGCGTCGGTGGTCGGGTGGGGGCTCTCGGCGTTGCACATCGCCGTGGCCGCCCTGGGCCTCCTGCGCTTCTTCCTGCTGACGGGCGCCAGCGTCCCCTACACGCTCCAGCGCAAACGCTGGTACGAGCGCGAGATGCTGGGCCGGCCCATGACGCCGCGCGAGTATGTGGCCTTCGGGCTGTGGGTGGCGGCGAGCGGCCGACGGGGGCGGTAAGGGGCGGCGCCGCCCCCTCCCCAGCCTGGGTCCAGGGCTTCGCCCTGGCTAGCCCCCGCCGCCCGCGCCGCTCCCCAGCCCCGGCTCGGTCATCTTCGCTGGCTGCAGGAGCCGGTCCAGGTCCTCCTCGCTGAGGTCCGTCTGCTCACGAGCCACCTCGCGGATCGTCCGGCCCGTCGCCGACGCGTCCTTCGCGATCGCCGCCGCCTTGTCGTAGCCGATGGCCGGAGTGAGCGCCGTGCCGAGCATCAGCCCCTGCTCGACCGCCTGCGGCCCCCGCTCGGTGGCCGTGATGCCCTTGACGCACTGGTTGGCGAAGTTGGTGGCGGACGTGGCCAGCAGCGCGATGGACTCCAGCAGGTTGTGGGCGGCCACCGGGAACATCATGTTCAGCTCGAAGTAGCCCCCCTGGCCCGCCTGCGCAACCGCGAGGTCGTTCCCCAGCACCTGGGCCACCACCTGGAGGACCGACTCCGAGATGACCGGGTTCACCTTGCCCGGCATGATGGAGCTGCCCGGCTGGACCTCCGGCAGCGCGATCTCGCCGATGCCCGCCCGCGGTCCAGACCCGAGCCACCGGATGTCGTTGGCGATCTTGTGCATGCTGAGGGCGACGGTCCGGAGCACCCCGCTCGTCTCAACCACCCCGTCCAGCGTGTTCTGGGCCTGGAAGTGGTTGTCGGTCTCGCGCACGGTGTTCCCCACGCTCTTCGTGAGCAGCTCGCAGGCGCGCCGAGCGAACTCCGGGTGCGCGTTGACCCCCGTGCCCACCGCCGTGCCGCCGAGCGCGACCTCGGCCAGCTCGTCCTGCGCGTGGCGCAGCCGCCGGACCGCCCGCTCGATCTGCCCCTCGTACCCTCGGAACTCCTGCCCCAGGCGGACGGGCGTGGCGTCCTGAAGGTGGGTCCGGCCCGTCTTGACGATGGGCCAGAACTCCTTGGACTTGGCGGCCAGCGCGGCCCGCAGCCCTTCCAGCGCCGGCGCCAGGTCCTCGTGGATGGCGGCGAGCGCGGCCAGGTGGATGGCCGTTGGGATCACGTCGTTGGACGACTGGCAGATGTTCACGTGGTCGTTGGGGTGGACCAGCCGCGAGCCCCGGTCGCCCCCCAGGATCTCGGTGGCGCGGTTCGCGATGACCTCGTTGGCGTTCGTGTTGGTGGACGTGCCCGAGCCCGTCTGGAAGATGTCGATGACAAAGTGGCTGTCGAGCCCGCCGTCCGCCACCTCCTGCGCCGCCTGAACGACGGCCTCGCCGAGCCGACGGTCCAGCAGCCCCAGGTCCATGTTGACCTGGGCGGCCGCCAGCTTGATCAGGGCGAGGGAGCGGATGAATCGTCGCGAGAAGCGGAGGTCGCTGACGGGGAAGTTGAGGACCGCCCGCATCGTCGATGCGCCGTAGTAGGCTTCCTCCGGCACTTCCATCGGCCCCATGGAATCCCGCTCGGTGCGAACCTTGGGTTCGGTGGTCAAGGCGCCCTCCTTATCGGATCGTCCTTCTCGGGTCGTCAGCGGCTCCGGTGTGCATGCGGCGTCGAGTCCCGGCCACAACGTTATTCTACGCCCCCCGGCGCGATGGTGAAAAGCGTCACCAGACCGGAATACGGGCCGCCGTCCGGCAACGTCGTCGCGAGCCTTGAGTGCAATTGGCGCCCCCCCGACCGCCTGGTGTACAATGGCCCGGTTCGTCGTGGAGGGGGAGGCATAGGATGTACGACGTTTTTCGCGAGATGACGAGCGCCCTGGAGCGGGGCGAAGAGTGCGTGGTGGCGACGGTGGTCCGGACCAAGGGCTCCACGCCCCAGAAGCCTGGCGCCAAGCTGCTGGTGCGCCAGGACGGCAGCGGGGTCGGCACCCTGGGTGGCGGCTGCGTGGAGGGCGACATCTGGTTCGCCGCCAAGGAGCTGCTCCGCGACGGCGGCGGCACCGAGGTTCGTGACTACACCCTGAACGAGGAGCTGGCTGCCAGGGACGGCCTGGTGTGCGGCGGCACCATGTATTTCCTCCTGGACCCCATCCGGGAGCCTGGATCGATCGTCGCTCACGCCAAGGAGGTCGTCCGTGCCTACGAGGGCGGCAAGCCCGTGGCCCTGGCCACCCTCACCCGCTCACCCGCGGGCCGGGGCCTGGCAATCGGCGCCCGCATCCTGGTCAGCGAGGACGGCGCTACCGACGGCACTCTGGGCGACCCCATCCTGGACGCGCAGGCTGTCAAGGCCGCGCAGGACCTGACTGCCCACGGCAAGAACACCTATCTGACCACCAGAGAGGGCGCCCAGCTCTTCGTGGAGGCGTACACCACGCCACCTACGATGGTGCTGCTGGGCGGCGGCCACATCTCGAAGGCCCTGGCCGGCCTCGCCGAGCCCTTCGGCTTCCGGCTCTACGTAGTCGACGACCGCCCCGAGTTCGCCAACCCCGAGCGGTTTCCCATGGCAGAGGCGACCGTGGTGGGAGAGTACGACGAGGCCCTGAACCAGGTGCCCATCAACGCCAACACCTTCATCGTCATCGCCACCAGGGGCCACCGGTACGACGACCTGGCGACCGAGGCGGCCGCGCGGACATCCGCGAGCTACATCGGCCTCATCGGGAGCAAGCGCAAGAGCCTGATGATCATCGAAGAGCTGTTCCGCAAGGGAATCCCCGAGGAGCGCATCAGGGGAATCCGGGCTCCGGTGGGCCTCGACATCGGCGGCCGTACACCGGACGAGATTGCCCTCAGCATCCTGTCGGAGATTCAGATGTACCGGCTGGGCGGCAAGGGCGGCGCGATGCGGATGGACGACCGGCTCTTCAGCAAGGCCCGAGACAAGGGCCTGGGGGCTCGGGAGAAGGGCGAGGCTGTCGCCACCCCCATCTAGGGGCCCGCTCTATTCCTTTCGATTCCACTCACCCGCTTGGTGGATTCCTGAGGGCTGCGCCGCTCGGGCCTCCCACGGAAAGCACGGGGGCTCCGGTCCTTCATTGGATCCGGTGAAGGACGCTGGTATCCTCCAGCAAAGAAATCACCCGAGTGGGCGGGTGGGACTGAGTGCGCCGCTAGTGGACCAGCCGCCTTCCAGCACGCCCCGCGGTATCGCGGCGGTGCTTGTCGCCGCGGGCGAGTCCTCCCGCATGGGGCGGCCCAAGTCTCTGCTGCCCTGGCTTGGCGTCACCCTCGTCGCTTCCCAGATCGCTGCCCTTGACGCCGCGGGCGCCAACCCCGTGATCGTCGTGCTTGGACACGATGTTGAGGCGGTGGCCCCTCACGTGACCGGTCCCCAGACCCTTCGCGTCGTCGTCAACCCCGACTATCGTCGGGGCAAGGCCACGTCCGTCAAACGAGGGCTGCGCGAGGTGGACCCGGAGGCCGAGGGCGTCCTCCTGCTGGCTGTCGACCAGCCTCGTCCGTCGAACCTCATCGCGCTGGTCGTCAGGGAGCACCGAGAGTCCGGCGCGCTCATCACCCACCCGGCCCACGAGGGAAGGGGCGGCCACCCGATCCTGTTCAGCATCAGCTTGCTGCCGGAGCTTCTGGAGATAACCGAGGAGGGCGAGGGCGTCCGCGAGGTGATGGAGCGCCACAAGGACGAGACCACGCGCGTTCCGGTGGCCTCACCCGTGGCGCGGCTGGACCTGAATACCCGGAAGGACTACGAGCGGGCGCTGGAGACCTTCGGCGGCGGGGCGTAACGGCGCGCTTGGCGGCCCAATCCGGTCGCCGGACGCGCGGCGAGAGAGGGTGTATAGTATATTTGCGTGTTTGCGGGCCCCGCCGCTCTCGCACCCGGACCGAATGAGCCAGGGTGACTGTCGGGCTGCTCGCCACCGACCCCGGAAACCGACGTGCCATCCCGGAGGTGCGACTCCCACTGTGGTCAGGCTTCTCGTACTTACCGTGCTCATCGCCGTGGCCCTTCTGGTGGCGCGCTCGGCGCTTGCCCAGGGGGCGCCCCCTCCCGGCCCGGTCGTCTACTTTGGCTCCGTGACCGTGGCCG
>CAYTEC010000013.1:0-8086 GCA_964436745.1 uncultured Dehalococcoidia bacterium
CACCCCGACGGCGTCTTCCTCCACGCCATCAACTGGCCGGAGGCGGACAACGCCATCCTCCTCGGCTGGTACGACAACCCAATCACGACCCCGCGCTCTGACGAGCGAGCCTGGTAGGAAACCGGTGGCGGCAGTGGCCATGAAGCCTCCTTCGCCGTCGGGCGAACCGCCTGCCGACTCGGAAGACGGATTCCATCCGACTATACACCTGCGGGCCGAGGTTGGACCGACGATTTCGACAGCCATGCCGAACGAACGGCCCCATCGGCCTTGTGAGCTACGGCTGTACAGAATGCTGGAACCTCACGTTCCATGAACTTCCGAGGCATCAACCTCCGATCATCCGCTGGCACACACGACTAGCCATCCTCCCTCGTGAGCTGGTTCACCGGGACATAGTAGGTGTTGTATCGCTTGCCGTCACTGTAAGGGCTGCCGTCGTGGGCCTCCACGAGCACGGTAGCTCGCTTCGTCACCCGGGAGACTACGCCCGCGAGGCGAACTCCTTGGTGGCGAAACGATACCCGGGCACCGGACTGAATCCCGTGCTCGATGCGAGCCAGAACCCTGCGCGTGGGCAGCTCGTGCGTGAACGCCCGGTGGCCAAACACGTGACGGGATAGGACCTGGAAACGGGACCTCCGACAACTCGAGGTGCTCCAGACAAGATACTGGGTGAGGTGAATTAACTCGTGCTCAAGAATCCTCTGGAGAGCCTGGAGGCGGTCGGTGCACACAATGCCATTGACCACGACGGTGCCGCTCGCGTCTACCAGGGTCGCCCCAGAGTCTGAAGCACCGCAGTTCGTGGCGCGTGGACCGGGCATGAAGAGTTCTCCCGCGTCGTTGAACGACCTGAACAGGAGATCCGCCGCGATGGCGATTTCATATGCGACCTGCTTCCCGAGGACGCGCCGCGTTGTTGTTCCACCAGAGCTGGTCATCCTCGTCGATGGACGCAGTCCCAATGGGGTCGAGCCCGCCGCTCGGATCATTGTATCGAGGTGGCCATCGAAGAAACCTGAGTCGTAGCGCTTGAACAGGAACGAGAGGTCCTCGCTCGAGATCCTGCCGAAGTTGCCCTCTCGTAGGTTCCGAGAGTCCCGGATCGCAGCATCGTAAATAGATCGAGTCCTTGCGTTGATCTCAGCTGGCGAGTTCCATAGCACGTCGATCTGGAAGCCCGTCGCGTCCAGGCGGTCGCTGATCGCCGTCATGCTCAAGGCAGCCGTCCCATCGCAAAGCCCTGCGCTGCTGCTCCCTCATCCGCGGCCAGGATTTCCGAGGCCACGTATTCGAGAAAGTCCCCCTTCCGAGTGAAGCATCGGAACCCCGCGGCGGCGGCGATAGCCAGTGTCGGCGCTTCCTCGTCGAACAGGACAGCGACGGGCTGGCTCAGCTCTTCCTGGAGGCCGTCTGGCCAGGCGAGGTCGAAAACCGCGCGCTGCTCACCGGTGGCCGGGTCTGTGAAGTCGAAGGACATCCTGCCGCGGGGGAGCCCCTGAGCCTCCACCCAGTCGTTGAGCTCCTCCAGTTCCCGTTCCTCGTCCTCGCTCGTGATGCCGCCGGGTACCGTCACCGGCAGCGCGGGTTCTGGGGGTGCCGTCGCAGCCTGGAGCCAGCGTGTGTCGCCGTGCAGCATTCCCTCCATGCGGCGGTTGGTCTCGGCAGCGAGAAGCTCGCGACGAGCCTGGAGGAAGCCAAAGTAGTTCTCCATCCTCCAAAGCGAAGGGTCGGTTGGGATCCACTGAGATGCCAGCGCCCCAGGATGCTTCGCCTCAATCTTGGGAAAGTACTTCTCGGGAAGCTGGTCGCTGATCTGGAGGTTCGAGTCCTTGGTGAGGAAGCAGAAATTGGCCAGGGCGTTGACTTCGGGGCGCTTGTAGCCCCGTTTGTACAGCTGTGCCTTCGGGAAGATGTGGTGGACCTCAAGGCGGTTCATTTTCCCAAGGAGGTCGGCCCGTAGCGGAAGGCCCGAGCCCCAGTCCCGCGCACCCCCCATTCGGGTCAACATGTACAAGATCGGATAGAACCGAGCGCCCAGGCTCCAACCCGTGAAATGCCCGGCCTCCGCGCGGAGGCCGCCATGCCATAGCCTGAGCTGGTCCAAGAGCCGGTCCACGGCCTTCTCAGTATCCTCCAGAGCCGCCAGGTCCTGGTCGATGTAGGATTCCGTGGACCCAGAGAAGCGACCCCACATCCCGGACTGCACGAACCAGAAGAGGAGCTTGTCCCACTCCTCTGTCGAGAGGTCTCCGCCTCGCTGGTCGAGATACCGGACCATCACCGGAACGGCGAAGCGGCCGAATAGAACTTGGTCGTGGTCGAGCCCGAGCCGCCCACTAATCATGTTGAGGCTGCGGTCGATGCCCTTCGTGGCACGGTTGAGGGCATCCCGCAACTCCTCAGCGCCCTTTTGATGCAGGAAGCTGAACCTGGCCTCGCCTGTCAGCACGGTGTTCACGGATCGCAACAGCCAGTCGAGGTTGAATCGGTATCCGCTACTCGCCCATCCCTTCAGAGAATCTTTCATGGTATCTCGCGCCTCGGGCCACTCGGCGCAGATCTTGGCCAAGGCGAGGTCGCCCTTGGACAGCTTCGTGCCCCCGCTGTTCACTCGGTTGAAGATGTCCACGACGATGTCGAGGGACTTGTCCTCCCCAGTGACCTCTTCCACGTGAAGATCCACGTCCACGATGCTGAGCAGTTGGCTGAGGCGACCGATGAACTCCCCGATCCTGGGAGCAAGCTCAGGGTTCCTGCTCAGGTCGGTCACGAACTCACCGAGCCCGGCAGTGCCCCTCTGCATGAGGGCCGTCACGTCGACCCAGAGTGGTTCGTCACGCATCCTGAGCGGTTGGTAGAACTCGAAAGTCTCCCTCCCGAGATGGAAGCGAAGGCCCGTGAACGTCTCCGGCTTGCCATCGAAGAAGGCCGGGGGCTTGCCCCTGACCACGCCGTACAGCGTCGTGATTCGCTGCTGCCCATCCAGAAGTAGGTTCAACATGCCCGTTGGGGTCTGTGCATCCCCACGATGGGCAGCCGCCTGGGACTCGGTCGCCCACACGAGCAGACCCCCGACCGGGTGCCGGCGATATAGCGAGTCGAGAAAGCCCCGCACCTGGTCGCGGTTCCAGACGTACCCGCGTTGGAACTCGGGAAGCGCCAGGCGTCCGCTGTCCACGTGGTCCAAGACTGTCGAGATCTTCACATGCACCCCCTCGGTTCGTAATGGGCGGTCTGGGTCAGCCTACGGCAGTGGCGGCGGCCGGGGCGAGAATGGGCGTCACATCCTCCGCAGCCTGCCCTCACGATCAGGTAGCTGCGCTATCCTCCACTCTGTGGCCCTTCCAGCTCCCTAGAACGCAACTGCCTCCCCAAGACCAAGAGACGACGAATCACACCCTCCGTCCCCAGCCCGAGCATCCTCCTCATACTGCTGTCCTGCCATCGCCTCGGCCGAGGCCACCGCCTCAGCCGTGAACGGCTGGCAGACACCCTGGGTCGGCCCTGATTGTAGCTCCTTGTGCCGAGACCTGCGACAGGGTGGAACGCACTTCAGGCATACCGGGCAAATGGGCGCCCCATGGTCAGTGGTATTCTGTCCGGCGCGGACGTGCACGCGTCCACCAGGCACTCCCCGCGGGTCCGCGCGGTACGCGGGCCTCGAGCTTCCCTTCCGCCGGCTCTTCTTGTCCGGGGCCCCCCGGAGACGGTCGCTCTCTTCCGCCCCACGCTGTCCACGGAGCTCGAGCGGATGGTCGTCAGCGACCTGCCGCTCGACGCCCACGCCCACCCGGAGGAGGTCCGCCGGCACTTGGTCCGGGCCGCGGAGGAGGCGGGGCGAGCGGATGAGAGGACGTTGGTCGACGAGCTAGTGACACGAGGGGAAAAGAACCACGCGGCGGTGCTCGGGGTGGGGCCGACGGCCTGGGCGCTGAACCGCCGCGAGGTCCATCGCGTGGTCCTGGCGGGCGAGGCCCACCCGGAGGCGCGCTACTGCGTCGCCTGCGACCTCCTGCTGCCCCCGGAGGACGTCCACTGCCCGCAGTGCGGCGAGCGCTGCCTCCGCGCCGACATGTGGGCGGAGCTCCCAGCATTCGCCGGGCGTCGCGGAGCGGGACTGGAGGTGGTCCATGGCCCCGCGGCGGGCGCCCTGGAGGACTATGGCGGCGTGGGGGCGCTGCTCAGGCTGCCGGCCCACCCGCACTAGGCCTGGACGTCGTCCGCGCCGGAGGTTCCCGCGCGGGCCCCGTCCCTCCCCTGCACCGGCGACGGCGAGCGGTTGCGGGCCCGCGTCGTCGCTGCTAGCATGCCCTCGACTCGCGGGCGCGCGCCGGTGCGCTCGTGGATCGAGCATTGGTCGGATGCAGGGGAGGGACGGGGATGGCGACAGCGGATCTCGGCGCGGGTGAGTGGTATCCGAGGGACAAGGTGTGCATTGCCGGAATCGGGGAGGGACTTGAGAACGGGAAGTACATGCGCTGGGGCCGGGCGACCAAGAGCGAGTTCCAGCTTGCGTGCGAGGCGGCCCTCGCTGCGTGCGAGGACGCCGGCTTGGACTCGGCCGAGGTCGACGGGTTCTGCTCCTACGCGAACGACCGGAACGGCGGCCCTCGCCTGTCCGCGGCGCTGGGGTGCAATGAGCTGAAGACCTCCGTCATGCAGTGGGGCGGCGGCGCCGGCGGCGGGTCGGGGGCCGTGATGAACGCCGTGCACGCGGTAGCGTGCGGCTCCGCCAACTACATCATCGCCTTTCGGTCGCTCTGCCAGGGCCAGTTCGGTCGCTTCGGCCAGTCCCGCGCGGGCCAGCGAGCCGGCGGCGACACGGCGTTCCAGGCGCCATATGGGGTCGTTCCCCAACGGATCTGCGCAATGCGCGCGCGACGCCACATGGCGCTGTATGGGACCAAGAGCGAGGACTTCGGGCGCATCGCGGTCCAGTGCTACCGAGCGGCCAACCGGAACCCGAGGGCCGTCATGTACGGACGTCCCATCACGCTGGAGGACCACCAGAACTCCCGGATGATCGCCGACCCGCTGCGCCTGTACGACTTCTGCCAGGAGAACGACGGCGCGGCCGCGGTGCTGATCACGTCCGCGGAACGCGCCCGCGACCTGAAGCAGCGGCCGGTCCACATCCTGGCCGCCGCCTCCGGCAACCAGTACGGGGCGGGGGACAACCCCTTCCGCGCGGAGATGGCGGGCGGCAACTTCGGATCATCGGTGCGCGGCGGCGGCGTGGCCCAGCGTCTCTACGAGCGCGCGAGGATTACCCCAGACGACATCGATGTCGCCCAGATCTACGAAGACTCCACGAGCGCCGTGCTCATATCACTGGAGGAGCACGGGTTCTGCAAGGTCGGTGAAGGCGGGGCTTACGTGCAGAGCGGCGCCATCGACTGGCCGAACGGATCGTGCCCCATCAACACTAGTGGCGGAAACCTGGCGGAGGCTTTCATCCACGGGTTCGAGCTCCAGGTGGAGGCGGTCCGGCAGATGCGGGGGACCTCTACCATGCAGGTGGAGGGCGCGGAGATCGGCCTGGTGGCGAGCGCCCCTGGTGTGACCCCAGTGACCGACATGCTCGTGCGCCGCTAGGCCAGGCGATTCGACGCGTTCGTTCGAGTCGGCAACGAGAGGCCCAGCCCCAGACCCAAGTCGGGCTGGGCCTCAAATCGTGGGCTGCGGGCCTCGGCGGCGGGAACCGGGGCCGCGAACGCTCACCCCCTGAAATGGGGTAGAATACGGTTCGCGGCCAGTTCCATCTGGGAGCGCACGTCTCCCGGCTCGCACATCCAGTTCAGGATGAAGAGGCGAGCGCCCGGTTGAGGGCCCCTGGCGGGCCCGTGCAGGGGCATTGTGCTTGCCATGGAGGGGGCGGCCCCATTCCAGCCAGGTGGCAGCAAGACCTGCATGCTTGCGTTGGCTGTCGAGTGCGCCTCGTGAGGAACTCGCCCTCGCCCGGACCTTGACCGTCGCGTGGCCCACGCATTGACGTGGAGCATCTCCGCTGACTACCCTGGCCCTGGAGCACGCCACCGGCCGCTGCTCGCCGCTGGGGCCCGTTGCTGAGCAGCCACCCTCTACCTCAAGGGGGATGAGCATGCCACGCCGCAGAACAACCCTGGGAACCGGGTCCTTGGGCCAGCACGTCGATGTCGACCGCCACGGCCTTGAAGTGCTCCGGCGCATCGTGTCGCGCGGTCTCCCCTTTACCGAGGACGCAGTCATGCTCGCCATGTGGAACACACGGCGCCAACGCGGGAGCCGTTGCTTCGCCAAGGTGCGTCAGAGCAGCAACACGGGGGCCCTTGGAAAGCGGCGGCAGGAGGTGACCGACTACACGTACTTCACATTCTCACCTGACATCGACCTGCTGGAGGTCAGGCAGAGCGGGGAGGTCGTCGGATTTGAACTGAAGGGATGGGGCAAGGCAGGCAGGACGACGAAGCCCCCTATGTACTACGACGGAGTGGACCAGGCGCTGGCGTATTTGGTCAACCCGATAAGCTCACCCGTCAGCCAAGGGTTCGCGGGCAGCATCTTCGACTACGTGTACCTCGTTCACCCTCCACAAACCGGCGTCGACCGTCTCACGGGCGTGCTGGAGCGACTGACACCTCTGGGACTGGCGGTTGCGGGCCCAGGTGGAGTCACAGAGTTGGTCAAGCCGCGCCCGAACCCCTACCTCAACTCTGCCGTCAAGGCGCTGAAGGAACAGCGCCTTGACGCCCTCAGCGCCTACACGAACCCTGTAGTGAACCCTATGGCCAACCCCTGTTCCGGAGGCTCCCCGTGGCCACCCGCAGGCCCTGGTGTCCAAGAGCGACCCGCGGAGGCCCCACAAGGCCTCCCCCTTGGCCAGGGACCGGGTCGCCTGCCGGCCCCCGCTTCCAGATCCACGCGCTGGTGAAACCAGTGGCGGCCACAATGGGGTACCCGCTGGCCAGAGAGGCCCCGCGGGAACCATGTGTAAGGAATGTGCAACATACCCTGGTCAGCGGGGGACGCGCGCCTCGTATCGATAGATACGGCTCAGATATGGTGCCGAAGGCGGGAATCGAACCCACACGGGCTTTCGCCCAACGGTTTTTGAGACCGTCGCGTCTACCGTTCCGCCACTTCGGCTCACCTGCCGCCACCCCGCGCCCCGCCTCTGGCGATTGTACGGGAATCGGAGCGCCGACTCAACGTCGGCGGCGGGTCGTGAGCCACGGGCTATCTCCGCGCCGACAGCGCCCTTCGCGTCGCACGCACCGCCGCGCTTCCGCCGTTTGACACCCGGGTCGTTGAGCGGTACGGTGGCCGACCGGCCCGGCGCCAACTCTGACCAACCGATGGAGGCATGCAATGACACTTCCCGGTCGGGACCAGCGGGTGAGCTGGGTGATCTCTTCCACCAGCAAGGAAGAGGTCGAAAAGCGGTACGACTCGTGGGCCGAGGAGTACGATGCCGATCTCCAGGCGTACGGCTACCAGTCGCCGGCCCTGGTGGCGGGACTCGTCGGCAGATACGTCCCGCGCGGCGCTGCGCCGTTCCTAGACGCGGGGGCGGGCACGGGGAACATGGGCCAAGCGCTCGCTCGGCTGGGATACGGCGACCTGACAGCCATAGACCTGTCGGCCGGAATGCTGTCGGTGGCGCAGCGTACCGGGGCCTACGCCCAGGTCCGCCAGATGGCCCTGGGCGAACACCTGGACTTCCCCAGCGACCACTTCGCGGCGATAGTGTGCCTCGGGACCTTCGTCGGAGGACACGCGCCGCCCGAGTCTTTCGCGGAGCTTCTGCGCGTGACCCGGCCTGAAGGCTACATGATCTTCACGGTCCGCAATGACGTGGTGATGCGGTTCAGGGAGATTATGGACGCCCACGAGAAAGCCGGCGAGTGGCGGCTAATCGAAGTAACCGAGCCCTATGCATCCGTGCCCGGCAGCGACGAGCCCGACGGGACAAATCAGGTGTTCGTGTACCAGGTGCAGTAGCCATCAGCGACAGGCGCGGTGCGTTCGCGGCGTGAGGGACGACCGGTGGCAGCGCCCCCTACCAGAAGACCCTTGGCATTGGTCACTGGCCCCTCTATAC
>CAYTEC010000013.1:8186-35371 GCA_964436745.1 uncultured Dehalococcoidia bacterium
CGTATACTGGGTCCAGGTGAAGTAGCCTGCCTGTCTCCCTGGGGGTCGATGTGGCGGTTGGGCTGGCGGACCTGCTGGAAAAATCGAAGGCGTACCTCCCCGCCGGGCAGCTTGAGCTGGTCGAGGGGGCGTTCTCCTACGCCGAAGCTATGCACCGCGGCCAGTCGCGCCTCTCGGGCGAGCCCTACATCGAGCACCCCCTCCAGACCGCCCTCTACCTGGCCGACCTGCACCAGGACAGCTCCACCGTCGCCGCCGGGCTCCTGCACGACGTCGTCGAGGACTGCGGCGTCCCCCTGGCCGACCTGGAACAGCGTTTCGGCGGCGAGGTCGCCAAGTTGGTGGACGGCGTCACCAAGCTCACCCAGATCGAGTTGCTCGCGATGGGCCGGGACGCCGATGCCCCCGAGGATAGCAGCGGCCACGCCGAGAGCGTTCGTAAGATGCTGGTGGCCATGGCCGAAGACATCCGCGTGGTGCTCATCAAGCTGTGCGACCGGCTCCACAACATGCGGACTCTTCAGGCCAAGCCCCCGGACCGGCAGCGGGCCATCTCCCAGGAGACCCTTGATATCTACGCGCCCCTGGCCTACCGGCTGGGTATGTGGGAGATCAAGTGGCAGCTGGAGGATTTGGCTTTTCGGTTCTTGGACGAGAAAACGTATCGAGAAATCTCCAGCAGCCTGGCCACCCGGCGGACCGAGCGCGAACGATACCTGGAGCGGCAGTGCAAAGTCCTGACCGAGGCGCTCACCGAAGCGGGCGTGCGCGGCGAGGTCTACGGACGGCCAAAGAACATCTACAGCATCTACAAGAAGATGCGTAGGTACGCGGCCGAAGGAAACGAGTACCGCGAGATCCTGGATCTCTACGCCGTCCGCGTCCTGGTGGACTCCGTGGGAGACTGCTACAACGCCCTCGGCATAGTCCACCAGCTCTGGCGCCCCATTCCCGGCCAGTTCGACGACTACGTGGCCAATCCCAAAGAGAACATGTACCAATCGCTCCATACCACCGTGATGTGCGAGGGCGCGGCGCCCCTGGAAGTCCAGGTCCGCACCTACGATATGCACCGGGTGTCCGAGTACGGCGTCGCCGCCCACTGGAGCTACAAGGAAGGGGGCAACGGCGACCGTCTGTTTGAGGAGAAGCTGACCTGGCTGCGCCAGCTCCTGGAGTGGCAGCGGGATGTCTCGGGAACCGACGAGTTTCTGGAGTCGGTCAAGACAGACATCTTCCGTGATCAGGTATATGTCTACACTCCCCGTGGCGACGTCCGGGAGCTGCCGGTGGGCGCCACTCCCATCGACTTCGCCTACCGCATCCACTCCGACCTGGGGAACCGCTGCATCGGCGCCAAGGTAAACGGGCGGCTGGCCCCCCTGGAGACGGCGCTGCAGAACGGGGACACGGTGGAGATCATGGTCTCCAAGCAGGCCCGCGGACCCAGCATGGACTGGCTCAACCCGGCCCTGGGGTACGTGACCACCGCCTCCGCGCGCCAGCGTATCCGGCATTGGTTCCGCCGCCTGGAGCGGGGCGCCCACCTGGAGCATGGCCGCGAGTTGCTGACCAAGGCACGACGACGCCTGGCGGTCCAGATGTCCGACCAAGAGGTCGCGAAGGCGCTACGGTTCGATACCGTGGAGGACCTGGTGGTCGCCCTCGGGAGCGGCAACTTGACGGTGGCACAGCTCGATTCCCGCCTCGCCCCGCCAGAGGAGCCAGCCTGGCGCCGGGCGCCCGCGAGCCTCCCGCCCGAGAGCCCGGCCACCGGCATCAAGGTTCTGGGCGTGGGCGACCTGCTGACGCGCACCGCGCGCTGCTGCAGCCCTCTCCCCGGCGATGAGATCGTCGGCTACATCACCCGCGCCCGGGGCGTCACGGTCCACCGAGCAACCTGCGCCAACGTGCTCAACGAGGACGAGCCCGAGCGCCTGGTGGGGGTCTCCTGGGGGCCGTCACAGGATCTGCACCCCGTTCGGGTCGAAGTGATCGCATTCGACCGAGTGGGCCTCCTTCGTGACATCACGACCATGGTCGCCGCTGAAAAGGTGAACATCGCCTCCATGGTCACCACCGAGCCCTCGGACGGGACCGCGGTCCTCACCCTCACCCTCTACACCACGGGCGTCGGGCAGCTCAGCCGGCTGTTCGCCAAGCTGGAGGGGATCAGAGGGGCCGTCGGCGTGCGGCGTGTGGAGGGCGCAGTCCAGCCTCCCGCCGCCTGACTCGTCCACCGCCGATACTCGTCGACCGAAGCCCGCAAGCGCACGCGCGCGCGACCCTACTCCGATTTTGCGACGATGACCGCCGGGGGAACCGCTTCGCCGAAAGGCCGCTATCGCCCAGCGCGCGATTCCGGTATAATGCCCGCAGAAGGCGACCAGGAGGACACGACCCGTGCCCAGTGAACGATCAGCCCGCGTGGCCCACCGACGGTGGTTGCGAAACCGCACGGTGCGCAGCAGTCTACGCACGTCCCGCACCCGCGCCGAGCGGGCCATCACCGCAGCCCCGAACGACGCCGAAGAGGCAGTCCGACGGGCACTTTCGGCCCTGGACCGCGCCTCCCGCAAAGGCGTGATCCACCCCAACAAGGCGGCCCGCACCAAGTCGCGCCTGGCCCGGAGGCTCAACGCCGCCGTCGGCGCGCAGAGCGGACAGGGATAGCCGACGCCCTCGCCCCCCGCCGAGGTCGAGCCATGAAGACCGTCCAAGCAGTCGCCATCGTCGTGCGCCCCAAAGGGGACCCGACGCGCCTGCTCGCGGTTCTTCGCCCCGAGAGCGACGACGAGCTCCCCGGCGTGTGGGGCCTCCCCGCGACTTCCCTCCGCCCCAGCGAGGATACCGAGGACGCTGTGCGGCGTATCGGTGTCGCCAAGCTGGGGGGCGAGCTCCGCCCAGGACGTGTGCTGGCCACGGGCAGTCAGGAACGCGCAGGCTACCTCCTGCGGATGGCGCTCCACGAGGCGGACCTCGCCGCGTCGGAGCCGGTGCTGCCGAACGCGGACGAGCCCAGCAGCCCCGGCACCCGATACGCAGCGTTCCGATGGGTGGACCCCGAGGCACTGCGCCCGGGAGCGGACCTGGGCTCGCTCTGCTGTCGGCTGCTGCTGGACCTCCAGCCGAGCTGGAGCGGCCCGGGAGCCGTCGAACGGGCGCGCTCGCGCTGAGCGGCCCCGCTGGTCGTCGCGGGCGGCAATCGACAGACGCAATCCACCGGCGGTCCTCCGGAGTGGCCCACGCAACCGGGAGAGCCGCGCGGGCGATGGGAGCGGCGGGGCATGGAACAGGTGGTCCTGGCGCGGTACTACCATGAGATCGCCCTGAAGAAGGGGAACCGCCCATGGTTCCTCAAGCGGATGGCGGCCAACCTGGACCTCGCGCTTGCGGGCGCCGGCGTCGGCAAGATCCAGCGCGGCCCCATGATGGCAATGATCCCGTTGCGAGACGAATCGCAATGGCCCGTCATCCGCGAGCGCCTTGAGCACCTGATCGGCATCGAGCGGCTAGGGCGCGCGTACCGGGTCGAACCCTCGCTGGACGCGATCAAAGAGGTGCTGCCCACGATCCTCGAGGGCCACTCGGCTCGGTCGTTCCGCATCGACACCCACCGGTCCGACAAGAGCTTTCCGATGACGTCGCCCGAGGTCAACCGCGATCTGGGCGCCTTCGTGCAAGGACTCACGGGGCTGCCGGTGGACCTGAGGCACGCCGATCTCACGGTGGGGGTGCAGCTGGTACGTCGGAGCGCGCTGGTGTCGCTGGAGCACGCGGCGGGGCAGGGAGGGATGCCGGTGGGCGTCGGCGGACCGGTGGCGGTGATGCTGTCCGGGGGCATCGACTCGCCCGTCGCCTCGCACATGATGATGAAGCGGGGTTGCACGGCGCTCTTCATCCATTTCCACGCGTTCCCGCTGGTGGACGCAACCTCACGAGAGAAGGCACAGGACCTGGTGCGGCTCCTGACGCAATACCAGTTCCGTTCCCGCCTCCTCCAGGTGCCCTTCGGGCAGGTCCAGCAGCAGATCATCGTGTCCACCCCTCCGGCGTACCGTGTCCTGCTCTACCGGCGGTTCATGGTGCGCATAGCGCAGGAGCTTGCGGCGCGGAACGGGGCCCGTGCTCTGATCACCGGGGAGTCGCTGGGGCAGGTCAGCTCCCAGACGCTGGAGAACATCGCCGTCATCGATACCGCCGCTGACCGGCTGCCCATCCTGCGGCCCCTGGTGGGGATGGACAAGGAGGAGATCGTGGCGCGGGCGCGAGCCCTGGGGACCTACCCGATCTCCATCCTCCCGGACCAGGACTGCTGCACGCTTTTCGTCCCCAAGCACCCGGTCACGCGTGGGCGACTGGGGGACGTGGAGCGGATAGAGTCCGATCTGCCGGTCGACCGGCTCGTCGCGGAGGCGGTCGAGGCTGCGGAGGCGGAGGAGTATCGCTGGCCCGTGGCGTCGTCGCCCGTGCGCGTCGGAGCGTGACGGGGCGGGGGGCTATCGTTCAGGAGAAACTGGGGCGCACGGATGAGACGCCGCCATGGGGAGCCTTACAGATTCTCCCACACAGCCTTCTTCCTCTGGGCGGTTCTGCCGTCGCTTGTTGGCGTCATCGGGTTCATTCTTGTTGGTTAGGTCGGCACGGGACTGGGCATGGGGGTCATCTTGGGACTCGGGATTACCGCCCTCTAATTCATCAACCGGGCTGCATCAAAGTAGGAGACTCCCAGACACCTCAGGGCCTATTGGTGTTACGCAATGGCGTTCTTGTCCGCTCGTGGTTCGACAAGCTCACCATGAGCGGGAACAGACTCCCGGTGGACAATCGGAAGCCCCTACCAGACACCTCAGTTCGCTTGACAGAGAACCGGGCCTCTGGTACCTTTGGAGAACATTCGTTTCACCTCCAAGGTGGACCCGTGCCCGGGAGGGGAGGATCATGACCGCGATGAAGAAGCTGTCCGCGCGCCAGGAGCGGATCCTGGAGTTCATCCGGTCCTTCATGCGCGACCGCCAGTTTGGCCCCAGCGTGAGGGAGATCCAGCAGGCTTGCTCCATCAGTTCCACGTCCGTGGTGGACTACAACCTGCACATCCTCCAGCGCGAGGGCCACATCCGGCGCTCGCCGGAAATCTCCCGGGGCATCGAGCTCGTGGGGGCCGAATTCAGCCGCATTCCGTCAACCCCATCCACGATCTCGGTCCGCGTGCTTGGCTCCATCGCCGCCGGAGAACCCCTCCTGACGTTCCAGGACGCCATCGATCCTGAGACCGTGGAGACGCTGGACCTCCCGACTTCCATGGTCGCGGACCCGTCCCGTGTATATGCCCTGCGGGTCAAGGGCCTGTCCATGATCGATGCGCTCATCGATGACGGCGACGTGGTGGTGCTCGAGCGGGTCGCGGATGTCCGGGACGGCGACATGGTCGCCGCCTGGCTCGTCGGCGAGGGGGAAACCACGCTCAAGCGGATCTACAGGGAGGGCGACCGGGTCCGCCTCCAGCCTGCCAACTCGCAGATGGCTCCCATCTACGTGGACGCCTCAGACGTGGAGGTCCACGGGCGCGTGGTGGGCGTCATACGGGTGGTTCGCTAGCCGACGCCTCTCGCCACCAACCCACTGCCTGGCGGCGTTCGTGGCGCTGTGCGGTGGGTGCCGATGGCAGTGCACCGGCACCCAGGGAATCGCTTGACGCCGCCTCCGTGACAAAGTACAAGCGAGCCCCCGTCCACTACGGACCGGTGGCTCGCTTTCGTTTGCCCCGATGTATTGCGACGCCGAGGAGGCGGCTAGTCGGAGGAGGGAAGCTTCTTCGGCTGCTGGAGCTCCAGCTCCTGGCCGCAGCAGGCCATGGGGCCGTCGCCAGCCTTGGTGCACAGAATGATGGTCCCACAGTTGCCGCACTGGTAGCGTCGTCCCAATTGGCTAGGCACGGGATGCCTCCATTTCCAGTAACCGGGCGCCGGGAGCGTGCAAGGCGCCCTCGGGCTACTTCCTCGTCATCGGCTGATCGTGGCAGGAGAGCTGCCCGTCGCCGCCCTTTGTCACAATGAACTCGGCCGCGCAGACCGAGCAGAAGTACCGCTTTCCTGTTTCGTTGGCCACGATCCTACCTCTTGTCGTATGGAGTGATGCTCTAGCTATTATAGGAACGCCCCATGACCGCGTCAAGACGAATCCGACACTGCCCCGTGACAGGGGGACGCGGTGGGCGCTCGCCGCCCTCAGGGAGTCGTCGACAGATACTCGTATGCCGAAAGAGCGGCGCCGATGCCGTCCCCAACCGCGTTCCCTAGCTGGCGGAATGACCCTTGCCGGACATCACCACACACAAAGACGCCGGGCACCGAGGTCTCCATGCGAATATTGGAGATGACGTGGCCGCCGCCATCCATGGGCACCGTGCCTTGCAGAAAGACCGAGTTGGGGTGGAATCCAATGTAGATGAACGCCCCGGCGGTCGGGTACTCGTACGCCGTGCCGGACTTCAGGTCCTCCACCAGGACCCGGTCCACGCTGCCGTTCCCACGAATCTCCCGCACCGCGTGGCTCCACTTGAAATCCATGTTCGCCGTCTCGAATGCCTTCTGTTGAAGGACCTTGCTGGCCCGAAGCTCGTCCCGCCGGTGGATCACCGTCACCCGGTTCACGATGCGTGAGAGGTAGATTCCCTCGTCGAGCGCCGCATCTCCTCCGCCGACCACCACCACGTCCTGCCCCGCGAAGAAGTTGGCGTCGCAGGTGGCGCAGTATGAGACGCCACGGCCTGAGAGCTCATCCTCTCCCGGCACCTCAAGCTTGTTGTGCTCGCCCCCGGTGGCGATGATCAGCGCCCGAGCCGTGTACGGTCGGTCGGCCCCGACGGCCACCTTCACGTCACCATCGGTCTCCAGTCGCTCGATCGTATCGGACTCGATCTCGACACCGAAGCGACGGGCCTGCGCCTCCATGCGCTGCGCCAGCACCGGTCCCTCGATCCCCTCCGGGAACCCTGGGTAGTTCTCGATCTCCGCGGTGACCGTGATCTGGCCTCCGGGGAGAAGCTGCTCCACGGCGAGGGTCTTCAGCTGGGCCCTGGTCGTATAGAGCGCCGCGCTCAGGCCAGCGGCCCCAGCGCCCACGATCACGACATCGTACTCAGCTTCCATGTGTTCCCACCTTCCTGATCCTGAAACCATGATATCGCACCCAGCGACCTACGGAAAGCGCTCGCACGAGGGAAACGGCGGCCGCACGGAGGGCATGGGCCGCAGGAAGTCTCCGGCGGGCGACGGGAGGGCTGGCCGCTCCTCGGGCGAAGAGGAGCGCACGGACCGACCGACGGGGTCACGCAGCTACGGGATGACGTTGCCCAGGATCGCCGTGCCCGCAGCGGAGAACATCCCGCCCGGGCCGTGGGCCAGAGCGATCTTCGCATTCTGGCTACGGTCGCGGCGATGCTTCGTCTGTCGAGGCCCTGCATCACCCCTGAGCTGCTGGACCGCCTCCAGGATGACGAACATGCCGTACATCCCAGGGTGAGTGTAGGACAGCCCGCCGCCGTTGGTGTTGATCGGGAAGTCGCCGCCCGGAGCGGCGCGGCCCTCCATGAACCGGTGGACGCCCTCCCCCGGCTTCGCCAGGCCCAAGGCCTCCAGCGCGTACACCGGAGTGTGGACGAAGGCATCGTACAGCTCGGCGACATCGATGTCGTCGGGCGTTATCCCAGCCATGTCAAAGGCCCGACCGCCGGACATCACGAAGCCGTCCGCCCGGTTGAAGTCTGGCATCTGTGCGATCATCTGGTGGCTGACGGCCTCCCCGGTCCCCAACAGGTAGACGGGGGGTCTGGGCAGGTCCCTGGCCCTCTCGGCCGTGGTCAGGATCACGGAGCCGGCGGCGTCCGTCACCAGGCAGCACATGAAGAGCGTGAGCGGATAGCAGATCATGCGCGCCTCGAGCACGTCCTCCACGGTTAGCTCGTCGCTGTGGTACGCCGGGTCCCAGATCATTGCCCGCGGGTTCAGCCTGGCCCACTTGCGGGTGGAGACGGCAACTTCCGCGAACTGCTCCCGGGTAACTCCGAAGGTGTTCATGTACTGCATCATGGGGATGGAAAAGGTCGATGGCGCTCCGAAGACCCCCCAGGGGGCCTCGAACTGCCCGCCGGGCGTGGAGGCGCCTGCGCCTGGCCGGTCGACCCCGATGCGCGAGCGGCCGCTCTCCCCGTGACTGATGAGAGCGTAGTTGCACATGCCATGGTGCAGCGCCATCATGGCATGCTCCATCATGATGACGAAGGAGCACCCTCCCACCGAGGTCCCATCCACGAAGCGCGGCTGGAGGCCCAGGTATTCGCTGAGGACGGCGGGATTGGTCCCGGCCGTGAACACGGCGTCGATGTCGCTCTTGCTCAGGCCCGCGTCGTTGATAGCGTTGCGCGCGCCCTCCGCGTGGAGCCGAAGGACCGATTTGTTGGGCACGACACCAATCTCGTCGCACTCGGACGCGCCGACAATCGCCACCTGTCCACTGAGCTCTTTGTATCCAGCCACGGACCACCTCCTTGGGAGCGCCTGCGCCAGTGCCGACGGGCCGGAGTGTACGAGCGCCGCGTGGGGCTGTCAACCTGACGACCACGCCCCGGGACCCCCACACCCAAGCGCCAGCCAGGGGTTGACAGCGAAGGCGAGAGTCGTCATCCTTTTCACAATTCCATCAGACATGCTAGGTGCGTGCCCGCGAGAGGCATGCCGAGGGTGGCTCCGCGTTGACACGATACGCAATGCTAGGCTGTGCGCTTGCAGCCGGACGTTCCGGCGGGCGCGCGCCATCGGACCGACACCCCTTCGGACCCTCGGAGGGGTGTTTTTTCGTGACGCCGCAGTGGATCGTCGGGCCAAGAGACCGGGGGACCGGGTCGGCCAGTCGGAGAGGGAGCTAGCATGCGCCTGTCATTCCTGCCCAGGGAAGAGCGGTTCTTCTTCATGCTCCACCAGAGCGCCATGAACATCCAGAAGGTCTCGACGCGGCTCCAGGAGCTGATGGAAGACTACACGGACGTGCCGGCCAAGGTGGCGGAGATCAAGACCCTGGAGGAGTTTGGCGACCAGGTGATCCACGACATCATGGCCGCCCTCCACCGCACTTTTGTCACGCCCATCGACCGCGAGGACATCGCGATGCTGGCCGAACGGCTGGACGACGTGGTGGATGCCATCGAGGAGGCCGCACGCTGCATGCTCGAGTACCGGATCGAGACGCCCACAGGGTACGCGGTCCAGATGGCCGCCATCATCTGCCGGTGCGGCGAGGAGCTGGCGAAGGCCGTGGGGCTGCTCCACTTCCGCGGGTCCCGGCTCAAGGAGCTTCTGCCGCACGCGGTGGAGCTGAACCGTCTGGAGAACGAGGGAGACCACGTCACGAGCCGGGCGCTGGGCGAGCTGTTCAGCGACGGCGGAGACACGATGACGATTCTCAAGTGGCGCGACATCTACGCCTACCTGGAGCAAGCCACCGACCGGGCCGAAGACGCGGCGAACGTCCTTGAGGGGATCGTTCTGAAGCATGCCTAGCGTCGGTCCCGATCGGGGACGGTCCTTGCCGCCGGCGGCGGCAAGGACGGCCGGTCGCGGAGCCGGGACGAACCGAACCGCCGGCCCCCCGGCGCGTTCCAAGACAACGTGTCCGCGGAAGAGCCTCGTCGCGCCCGGTGGGCCGCGACTGGGGATCCTGACCGGGGACGCCCGCCGGGAGCCGTATGCCCCAGATTGACGGCAACTTCATAGCCCTGGCGATCACCGTAGTGTTGGGCTTGCTGTTCGCCTACTCCAACGGTGTCAACGATGCGGCAAACGCTATTGCCGCCGTGGTCTCGACCCGGGTGCTCCGCCCCCTGCACGCCGTCATCATGGGCAGCACCATGGAGCTGCTCGGAGCACTCACGGGCACCGCCGTGGCCGAGACGATCGGCAAGGGCATCGTGCGGCCGGAGCTCGTCGACCAGTCCACGGCGATGGGCGGCATCCTCGCCGCCGTCCTGTGGGTACAGGGCGCGACTCGCTTTGGAATACCGGTCAGCGTCAGCCACTCCCTTATCGCGGGCATCGTGGGAGCTGGGATTGCCAGCGCGGGGACAGAGGCTGTCGTGGCCGGCGGGCTGGTCAAGGTGGTGATCGCCCTAGCCGCCTCCCCGTTCGTGGGGTTCTTTGGCGGGCTGCTGCTGATGCACATCCTCTTCTGGGGCTTCCGAAGGTCGACGCCTTCCTTCGTGAACGGCCTGTTCGGACGCATCCAGGTCTTCTCCGCGGCTTGGATGGCGTACGCCCACGGCAAGAACGATGGACAGAACGCGGCGGGCATCATCACGTTCGCTCTGGCCATCCACTACGGATGGTCCTCAGAGGACCTGGTGGTCCCGCTATGGGTGCTCCTGGCGAGCGCGCTCAGCATCAGCGCAGGGCTGGCCATTGGGGGTTGGAGGGTCATCCAGACCCTGGGGATGCGGGTGACCAAGCTCACGCCCGTTCACGGATTCGCCGCGCAGACCGGCGCCGCGGCCGTAATCGAAACCGCATCCACGATGGGTCTTCCCGTGAGCACAACCCACACCATCACGAGCACTGTCATGGGCGTGGGCGCGACCGAACGGCTCTCCGCCGTGCGTTGGGGCGTTACTAGAAGAATCCTGGTTTCCTGGATCCTGAGCTACCCGGTCTGTTTCGTGCTGGGGTGGGTGCTGACCAAGCTCCTCAATCTCTTTCTGTAGCCCGGACCCTCGCACGACCGCAAGGCGCACATGAGATCGGCCTCCATCCTTCCCGTGCCTGGAAAGAATGGAGGCCGATTGGTACGCCTGGTTCGCCCGCCGAGGAAACGGCGCGCTCAGTGCTCGGCTTCAGGGGTCCCCCGTCGGTAGGCCCTGTCCTCCCACCCCGGCGCGATGTCCTCCCACGAGTTGGGCAGGTCCAGCATCGTGGAACCGGCCGTCGCCGACTCCAGCATCCCCAGGGAGGCCCTGACGATCCCCACCTGGTCGTCCAGATCGAACGGCTTGCCCGTGGAGTGGCCGAGGGGGTAGTTCAGGAAAGCGGCTCGAGGCGGGTTGACCTTCTGCGTAATGTCCCGGCCGCTGGTGACGGTCGCGGTCGGCATCCCCTGCTCTTCCAGGTATCGTGCTAGCAGTCCAACGGACTGATGGCAGACCGGTCAGACGGGTATCAAGAAAGCCGCGTCCACGTCCATCTCCTGGAACCGCTGGTATACCCAGGGCGCCATATCGTTCCTGAGGGCCGAGCGGCGAAACACCCTCCCCATGAAGGTGAACACCGGATCGGCGACCGACTTGACGAACCCCTCCTCCTCGAGCACGCTGAACGCCTTGAAGGGAATCACGCAGTTGATGTCCCGGTACGCGTCCGTCTTGTCGTAGTTGTTGTGGTGTATCACTACCTGTTCCTGTGTCATGCTCCTGGGAATCTCGCGGAAGGTCAGGTCGTCGCGAACGGGGTTGAAGGCTTCCTGTTCGGCGAGGTGCACCCCGGCGGAGCTGACGACCCCGATCCGGCACTCCGAGAGCGGCTTCTTGAGGGGCGTGAACGGAGCGCTGTCATTGCTGGTCCACTGATACTCCGGGAACCCCTGGGCGCTGAAGTTGGCCTGCAGCCTCGGGATATAGTCGATAGCCATACGTGTCCCCCTTTTCCTCCGTCTTCCAGCCCTCGGACCGCCGGGCCTACCGCGCGTCTTTCAGCAGCTCGTCCACCTCCGCCTTCTCCTCCGGCGTGAGGTCCCAATCGGCGGCCTTCGCGTTGGCGATCACCTGCTCGGGCCGCGTGGCCCCCGCGATGACAGAGTCCACCGTGGGGTTTGCCAGGAGCCAGGCGAAGGCCAGCTCCGTCACGGTGTGGTCGTGGGCGGCGGCGAACGTCTCGAGCCGCTCCAGGATGTCGTAGTTGCGGTCGCTGAGCCACCGGGCGCCCATCGGTCCAGTGGCCAGCCGGGTTCCCTCCGGGGCCGGCTCGCCGCGCCGGTACTTGCCTGTGAGGAAGCCGCTGGCCAGGGGGAAGAAGGGGATGATGGAAACGCCGTACTGCTTGCAGAACGGAACCACCTCCCGCTCGATGCCCCGGTTCAGCATGCTGTACTCCACCTGCTGACTGACGTAGGGCGTCAGGTGCTCCATTCGGGACGTCCAGATAGCCTCGCAAAGCTGCCAGCCGGAGTAGTTCGACGCGCCGATGTAGCGGACCTTGCCCTGCGTCACCAGGTCGTCCAGGGCGCGCAAGGTCTCGTCGATCGGCGTCTCCGTGTCGGGGAAGTGAATCTGGTAGAGGTCGATGTAGTCGGTCTGGAGGCGGCGCAAGCTCACTTCGGCCTGGGCTATGATGTGTATGCGCGAAGCGCCACGCTGGTTCGGTCCCTCGCCGACGGCGCTAGCCACCTTGGTGGCCAGGAGCACGTCGTGACGGCGGCTCCCCAGCACTTGGCCGATGAAGTCCTCCGAGAGCCCTCCCCCGTAGGAGTTGGCGGTGTCGATGAAGTTGATCCCCACTTCTATGCTCTGATCGAGCACGGCAGTGGTCCGCTCAATATCTATTCTTCCCCCGAAGTTGTTGGTTCCGAGCCCTACCGCCGAGACCTGGAGTCCCGAGCGACCTAGACGGCGATACTGCATGCACCCCTCCTGACACGGCACCGCGAGCTGAATTGCACCCGATTATACACCCGCGAGCCAACGGGAATACCCGCGCCCGGTCGACCGCGCTACAATAGCGGCGGCATCCGTGAAAGATTGAAGGAGGTTGCATGAGAGCGGCAGTGGTATCGGAGCCCGGAGGGCCGGAGGTCTTCCGAATCCAGGACATCCCGGACCCCAAGCCGGGCCCGGAGGACGCGCTGGTGGAGGTGAGGGCGACCGCGCTGAACCGCGCCGACCTGATGCAACGACGCGGGCGGTACCCCGCGCCCTCCGGTATCGCCCAGGATGTGCCGGGGCTGGAGATGGCGGGGGTGGTCCTGGAGGTGGGGGAGCGGGCGACCTCCGTGGCGCCGGGGCAGCGGGCTTTCGCCCTGCTGGCCGGCGGGGGCTACGCCGAGCGGGTGGTCATCCACGAGCGGATGCTCATGCCGATCCCAGAGGGCATGAGCTTTGAAGACGCGGCATCCGTGCCAGAGGTCTTCATCACCGCCTACGACGCGCTCTTCAACCAGGCCCAGCTCCAGATGGGCGAGGCCGTGCTGGTCCACGCCGCCGGCAGCGGGGTGGGCACCGCGGCGATCCAGCTTGCGCACCAGGTCGGCGCCACCGTCTTCGCCACGGCGGGTTCGGCGGAGAAGCTCGCGCGGGCAGCCGAGCTGGGGCTGGACGTGGGCATCAACTACCAGGAGGAGGACTTCGCGGAGGTGGTCCGGGACCGGACGGAGGGCCGCGGCGTCGACGCGGTCCTGGACGTGGTGGGCGCGCCATACTGGGAGCGCAACCTGGCCTCCATGGCCGTTATGGGGAGAATGGTCCTGGTGGGCGCCCTGGGCGGCGGGCGGCTCGAGACGAACTTGGGCTTGCTCTCGCCAAAGCGGCTGCGGGTTCAGGGGACGGTGCTGCGCGCCAGGACGCTTGAGGAGAAGCTGGCGCTGACCAGGCAGATGGAGCGGCACGTCCTGCCGCTCTTGGCCTCCGGGAGGCTGCGGGCCGTGGTGGACCGAGTCTTTCCTCTGGAGGAGGTCTCGCAGGCCCACGAGTACATGGAAGCGAACCGAAACTTCGGGAAGATCGTGCTGAGCATGGGCGGGGGCTAGGCTCTAGAGCCGCCGCAGCCAGAGCGGCGCGAGGGGCGACGGTCCCCGTGCCACGCTGCCCTGGTGGCGCGACCAGGCGCCGCTACTTGGGCCAAGATCGCAATCCACACCGCGGAGGTACGGTCCGAGTTGCGCCAACGAACATCCAGCTCCGCCGGAAGCGAGCCGTCTGCCAGCGCGCTCCTCTCAGCCGCCATTTACGTTGGACTGGCGCTCCTGCTCCTGATGCCCCTGGTGGTCACCCGGTCCACCATTTCCCCCTTCGTGGTGGGCAAGGCGCTCTTGGCTCGGGGGCTCATCGAGGTCCTGATCGTCCTATGGCTTGCCCTCCTGCTGACCGACCGGAGCTACCGGATACCTCGGTCGTGGGTTGGGGGGGCCTTCCTCGCGTACGTGGGGGTCGCCTTCCTGTCGTCGGCGCTCGGCGTGAGCTTTACCAGCTCCCTCTGGTCGGACTACTACCGGATGACGGGGCTGTTTGACCTGGCGCACTGGTTCCTTGTGGTGGTCATCGCCGCCTCCACCCTCCGCTCCGCCGAGGCTTGGCGTGGTCTGCTCAACGTGAGCCTGGGCGTCGCCCTGGTCCTGTGTCTCCTGGCTATCAGCCAGGAGCTGCAATTTCCCAGGCTCCCTTTCCTGACCTACGAATGCCGGGTCGACGCGACCCTGGGCAACCCGGCCTACCTGTCGGCCATCCTGGCGGTGGCTGTCCTGCTGGCCGCGGGGTTCTTCGTTGGGTCGTTCTTTCCAGCGGAGGGCGCCGCCCGAACCGAGCGGCGGGTGCAAGCCCGCCATGATGTCGTGGGTCTCCGCTGGCGACGGGGGTTCTGGGCCGTCGTGGTGGTGCTGGGCCTTTGGGTGCTGCTCCTGGCGGGCACCCGCGGGGCGTTCGTGGGGCTGCTCGCGGGCGCCTTAGCGATGCCCATCGCCGCCGCCGTCTTCGCCGACCGTCGTGCGCTGCGCCCGGTGGCTATGGCCGCCGGCGGGGTTCTGCTGCTGACCGCGGGGCTGTTCGCCTTCGACCAGACCGTTGGTATCCCGTCACCGCGTGGCTGCGAGACCGCCTCGACCCCTAGCCGCCTGATCAGCACCACCACGGACGAGGCCAACGTGGGCACCCGCATCGCCCTGTACCGCATCTCTTGGAGGGCGTTCCTGGATCGGCCTGTGCTCGGGTGGGGGCAGGACAGCTACGCCCGGATCTTCGACCGCTTCGTGAGGGCGCCGGACCAGACGTACGGCAGCCAGACCTTCGACCAGGCCCACAACGAGGTCATGGAGGAGCTGTCGACCAAGGGGATCGTGGGCGCCGCAGCCTACGCCGTCCTATGGGGGACCGTGGTGTGGGCGGTGGTCCGCCGCCGGCGACCCCTGCACGACGAAGTCCCAGCGTACGCCATCCTGGGGGGTCTTGCCGCGTACTTCGTTCAGAACCTGGTGCTGTTCGATACGCCTGCGACGACGCTCCAGTGGGTCCTGCTCGTCGCCTGGGCAGCGGGACAGGAGACGCTGTCCCGCCCGGTCGCCGCGCCTCCCGCGCAGCCGGAGAGCCGTGGGCGGCGTTCCCCACACGGGGTCCACGCGTCACGTGTTCCCAATGCGCTGCGAAGCGCCACCGCCCTGGGCGCCGCCATCGGCCTCGCCACGCTGGCGCTGGTCGCCACGCTCTACTCGCTGAACTACCGACCGTTCGACGCGGCCCGGACCTTCGCGGCGGCGCTCCACGCTCCAATAAGCCTCGAGCACCGTCTGGACCTGGCTCGCAAGAGCTTCGACGCCTTCCCCCCTCTGGCGAGCGTCAACCGGCAGCAGATGTTCCTGGTGCTGAACGATACGTGGGGCGACATGAGCCCGGCTGAACGGTCGGTCGCACTGGAGTTCATAAACGCGGAGGCAGACCGCGCCGTGGAGAGCGACCCGAAGAACGCCCGCCTGCTCGCGGCCGTGCTGCTGACGGTCCAGCAGGCCACCGGGCCAACTCCGGAATTGGCGGAGCTCGAGCCGTTTCTAGAGACGCTGGAGGAGCTCGCGCCGGAACGGACGTTCACGCACCAACTCCTAGCGCGGCAGGCGCTATTTAAGGGCGACTATGAAGAGGCTCTGCAGATCATCGAATCGTTCGTGGAACGAGCGCCCGCCACCAGAGTGGACTTCGCGGGGATCGAGCGCGCCGCGCGAGAGGCGATTGCAGGGACCGAATAGCTCAGACGCGGAATCGCGCACGGCGCATGGTAGACTTGGCGGCAGCTTGAAAAGCGCCGAGGCCACGGCGGGAGAGAGGGCGAGAGCATGTCCGAGAGCGGGATCAGCGTCCACCGGGGAGCGGAGGGCACGCGGGTAGAGATCGAGTGCGCCCACCAGAGCGGGGTCCTGTACGCGGTTCCGGGGGAGGCGTCTTGGGTGTGCTCCGCGGATCTGCTACACGCCCACGGCCTCGCGGGTTTCCTGCGGGAGCTGGTTGCGATGGAGGACCCGCGGGTGCGCGGGCTCATGCAACGGTGGGGACTCTACTTCCGCGAGCGCCCGGTCACCGAGCAAGGGGACGCGCCCTCGGCAGAGTAGCGCGCCCCGTACGGAGCTCCGAGCGGGAGCATCGACTACTCCTCGGCGACGCCTCGGGCGGCCCTATCGCCCACGGGCGACTTCGGCGCGGCCCGATCCAGCTCGTCCTCCCAGTATGGCGTGTTCTCCACGTAGTTGGGGAAATCGCGGATCTCGCCGCACCGCTTGCAGGTCCCGTGGCTCACGGGCCCCGACGGCGTATCGATCACCCAGTGGTGCGTGCACTCCGGCGCGACCGTCTGGGTGTCCTGGATAGTCAACACTGCTTCTTCCCTGCTCATCTCCGTGCCTTCCTGGCTTTGCCGAGAGTATCGATGCATGACCATAGCACACGATTTCGTCTTTGTCAAGGTTTTCGCGTTATAATAGTAAATATACCTCCAATGCGCCAAGCCCGTTGACACACCTCCTCCTCGACCCTACAATGCCTTCAGTGACGCCGCCTCGGCGGAAAGGACCTCAATGGACGGTACGCGCCTACAGATCCTCTCCTTCCTTCAGCACCAGGACACTCCCATCGCAGGGCTGACCGGTGCGCTGGGGATGGCCCCGGCCAGCATCCGGCGACACCTGGACATCCTCCAGCGCGACGGCTTCGTCTCCTACCGCGCGATCCGCCGCAAGCAGGGGCGCCCGGAGCACCTCTTCTTCCTGACTGCCGCCGGCCAAGAGGTGATGCCGAAGCGTTACGACCTCCTGCTGCAGCGCATACTCGGTGAGATGCGCCGCATCGAAGACGTCGTTGGCGAGCACACCGCCAGGGTGGAGTCCGAGACCCTCATGGGCCGGATAGCCAGGCGCATCGCGTCCGAGTACGCCACGCCGGACCAGGTATCGGCGGTTGCGGACCGCGTCCAGCTCCTGATCCTGGCGCTGGAGGCGGAGGATTTCGACCCGCGGGTGGAGCGGGGGTCGGGGGAGCTGCGCGTCCACCTGCAAAACTGCCCGTTTCGCGGTGTGGCCATCGGAAATCCGGCCGTGTGCGCGCTGGACCGGGAGCTCATCGCCTGCCTCCTTGGCACCCCCGTCGAGGCCCTGGAGCGCATCGATCGGGGGGACCACCACTGCACCTATTCCACCCTCTTCTGAGCCGGGTCGTCCACCAGCGCTCAGCGCCAATAGCGCACCACGCGCCTTCAAGTTAGGGCGACCTCCCGGATCTGTCCTCGCTCCCCTGCCGCGCTGGCCCATGGGGTGCTCCGTAACCCCGGCTGAGGACCGATCGCCGTATCTGCGACGGGGAGCTTCGCATCCAACTGATTGGTAGACCCTCGCTTGGCTTTTCGGTTGGGCGTGGGGTATGATGAATTTGCTCGGCCTACGTTCCGTGCCGGCGATGGGAGCTTGGAGGAATCATGGATCCGCGCCTGATGCGCAATAGCTTCATCTACTTCCTGATAACCGTGGCAGTCATCGCCATCTTCTTCACGATATTCCAGCCCGGCTACGGCCCCACCGAACGACCGATCAGCGATGTCGTGGGGCTGGCGAAGCAGAGCCAGCTTTCATCCATAGAGGTCAACCGCGACGAACTCACCGTCACCACGAAGGGCGGCGAGATCTTCCGGTCTCGCAAGGAGGCCGGCTCCAGCCTGGTGGAGACGCTTCAGGCGGCGGGGGTGTCTCCCGGCGAACAGGGCCTGACGCTTGAGGTCAAGGGCGGCAGCGGCCTGGGTAGCCTGTTCTCGGTGCTCATCAACTTCCTCCCGCTCATATTCTTCGGCGCCCTCCTGCTCTTCATGATGCGACAGGCCCAGGGCAGCGGCTCACAGACGATGAACTTCGGCCGCAGCCGTGCCCGAGTGTTCATCAGCAACCGTCCTTCCGTTGTCTTCGGCGATGTCGCTGGAGAGGACGAGGCGAAGGAGGAGCTGGAAGAGGTCGTGCAGTTCCTCCGCTTCCCGGAGCGGTTCGCCGCCCTGGGCGCGCGTGTGCCGCGAGGCGTGCTGCTTGTCGGCCCTCCAGGCACGGGCAAGACCCTGCTCGCCCGTGCCGTTGCAGGGGAGGCGGCGGTACCCTTCTTCTCGATCAGCGGCTCCGAGTTCGTGGAGATGTTCGTGGGTGTGGGCGCATCCCGCGTCCGCGACCTGTTCGACCAGGCGAAGCGAAACTCCCCCTGCATCATATTCGTGGACGAGATCGACGCGGTGGGCAGGCACCGCGGCGCCGGCCTGGGCGGCGGCCACGACGAGCGGGAGCAGACCCTCAACCAGATCCTGGTGGAGATGGACGGGTTCGAGACTGGGAACAACGTCATCGTCCTCGCCGCCACCAACCGGCCCGACATCCTTGACCCCGCGCTCCTGCGGCCCGGTCGGTTCGACCGGCGGGTAACCCTGGACCTCCCGGACCTGGTCGGACGGAAGACCATCCTTCAGGTCCACGCCAAGGGCAAATCCATGGAGCCGGATACTGAATTGGAGGCCGTCGCCAGGGAGACGCCCGGCTTTAGCGGCGCGGACCTGGCCAACCTGGTAAACGAGGCCGCCATCCTGGCGGCGCGGCGGAGCAAGAAAGCGTTCGGCAAGGACGAATTCGCCGAGTCGGTGGACCGGGTCATCGGCGGGCCGGAGCGCAAGTCGCGAGTCATCACCAAGCACGAGAGGGAGCTGACCGCGTTCCACGAGGCGGGCCACGGCCTGGTCGCCCACAGCCTGCGCCACGCTGACACGGTCCGCAAGATCTCTATCGTGGCTCGGGGGAGCATGGGTGGCTACACGCGCATGATCCCGGAGGAGGACCGCCACCTCTGGACCAAGGACCAGTTCGAAGACAGGCTGGCCGTTGCCATGGGAGGGCGCGTCGCTGAGGAGCTAACCTTCGGCGAAATCACCACGGGCGCCAGCAACGACCTGGAGCAGGCCACGCAGATCGCCCGGCAGATGGTCACCCGCTTCGGCATGAGCGCCAAGTTGGGTCCGAGAACCTTTGGCAAGCGCGAGGAGCTGATCTTCCTGGGACGCGAGATCTCCGAGCAGCGCGACTATAGCGACAAGATTGCCGAGCAGATCGACTCTGAGGTCTACGATCTGGTGCAGGCGGCCTACGGCCTGGCCCGTGAGACCCTGGTGTCCCACAAGGCAAAGCTTCACCAGGTCGCCGCCTACCTGATCGAGCATGAGGCCGTGGACGGAGAAGACCTGCAGCGGCTCTTCGATTCGGAGCCACCCGCCGTGGACGAAGTTCCGGAGCCTCAGCCGCCCGCGCCCGACGACGGCGCCGCCGATGCCGCCAAGCCCGGACCCACGGCGCGCAAGCGCCGCACCACCCGGCGCAGCCCTGCCGCCCCGGCGCCCGCTTCCTAGGAGCACGGCCGACACTACTCGACGACCGAATACATGGAAGGGGCTCCCTCCGCGGGAGGGAGCCCCTTCCTGCGTCCACGATTCAACAAGCTGCCGCGAGCGGGAGAGGGCTTTGGACCAGCTACCGCTCGCCGCATACCTTTCCCCGAAGGGCCGGAACCCGTGCGGACAGCGCGCAACTCCCTATTGTAGAATATTCGCCATGAACGCTTCGCGCGGCCCCACCCCATGACGACCCAGCCCCCTCCGCCCCTCGATGCGTCCAGCGCCCCCACCGGGCGCCGTCCCGTGGTCGCGGTCGTGCGCACAACGCCGGAGACGGTGGTGGCGGACGTGGGCCGGGCCATGCGACTCGCCGGCTACCAGGCCGTCCTCCCCACGAGCGCTCCGGTCCTCCTCAAGATCAACATCTCGTGGCAGCACTGGTACCCCGCCACCTCCACATCGCCGTGGCAGCTAGAGGGCGTGGTGCAAGCGCTGCGAGAGGACGGCTACGCGGACCTCATCGGGGCGCACAACGGCACCGTCGTCGTCGACTCGTTCGAGGGCGAGGTCGCCAACAAGCACAAAGCAGTGACCGACCGCCTGGCCCTCCCCACCGTGCACCTGGATGTGCCTCCCAACCGGTGGATACCCTACCAGCCGAAGGGCGAGATGCTGGTCCTGGACCGGATCTTCCCGGAGGGCCTGCAGATCCCGGAGAGCTTTCCCGGAAAGAGCATCGTTCAGCTCCCCACCATGAAGACTCACGTCTTCACGACGATGACCGGGGCGATGAAGAACGCCTTCGGCGGGCTGCTCAACCGGAAGCGGCACTGGACTCACTCTGTCATCCACGAGACGCTGGTGGACCTGCTGACGATCCAGAAGGAGATCCACCCCGGGCTCTTCGCGGTCATGGACGGCACTTTCGCGGGGGACGGGCCGGGGCCAAGGGCGATGCGCTGGCACACTCCCGGCGTGCTTCTGGCTTCGGCGGACCAGGTGGCCATCGATGCCGTGGCGGCGAAGATGATGGGCTTCGACCCACTCTCGATCGGCTTCATCCGGCTGGCCCACGAGCGTGGGCTGGGTTGCGGCGATCCGTCGGAGATCGAGGTGGTGGGCGAGGACATCTCGGGTGTGAACTTCGGCTATCGGTCTTCGGAGAACACCTTCGCCAGCCGCGGGCAGAAGATGATCTATTGGGGGCCGTTGAAGCCATTGGAGAACCTGCTGCTCCGGTCGTTCCTGGCGCCGTGGGCATTCTTCGCATCCAACGTCTACCATAACGGCTACTGGCGCAACGTGGTGGGCAAGCGACGGATTCGGCGAGCCCTGGAGACCCCCTGGGGCCGCCTCTTTTCCAGCTACTAATGCCCTGTCTCCCAAGAAGGGGTGAACCCCTCGGACCGTGGTGAGCCTATCGAGCCAGGGGCGGGGGAGGCCCAATCGGACGACTCCGCAAAGGGGGGTGCTGCCAACCCTCTCCACGAGCAGGTGCAGGGCACGCCCTGTCCGTTCGTGGTGAGCCTATCGAGCCACGGACACGAAAACATGCGGCGGCAGCAACCACCTCGGTTGTGTGGCGGGCTTCCGGACCTGGACACCAGGACCAGGCTGGCTCTGCCTCGATGAGTCCGCGCCGCCCCCGTTCCACGATCAGACCCGGTGGAGGACCAACCGGATGAGTGAGACATGAGAATCTTGGCGCTCGACATCGGCACGGGGACCCAGGACATCCTGCTGTTCGACTCGTCCAAGGCCATCGAGAACTGCTTCAAGCTGGTGATGCCGGCGCCTACCGTCATCGCGGCCGACCGCATCAGGGAGGCCACCCGGCAGGGGCGGCCGCTGGCGCTCACCGGGGTCAATATGGGGGGCGGGCCGGTCACCGAGGCGATGGCGGCTCACGTGGCCGCGGGGCTGGCTGTCCATGCCACGGGGGAGGCAGCCGTCACCTTCAACGACGACCTGGACGAAGTGCGGGCCATGGGCGTCACCCTGGCCACAGAGGATGAGGTCCTACGAGTCCCCGGCGCGCTGGCCGTGGAGTTGCGGGACCTGGACATCGGCAGGGTCCGCGACGCCCTCGCCGCCTTCAACGTCGACGAGGAGTGGGACGCCCTGGCGGTGGCGGTGTTCGACCACGGCGACGCTCCGCCCGGCTACTCCGACCGCAAGTTCCGCTTCGACTACCTGCGACAGCAGGCCGCGCGAGGTGAACGGGACGTCCGGTCGCTGTCGTACAAGGGCCACGAGGCGCCCGAATCCATGACGCGGATGGCGGCGGTGGTCCGGACCGCCGGGCCGGACACACCCATCCTGGTGACGGACACGGCGGTCGCGGGCGTGATCGGGGCGCTGGAAGACCGCCGCGTCGCCGAGCAGCGGTGCAAGGTGGTCGCCAACCTGGGCAACGAGCACACAATCGCCTTCCACCTCCACTCCAACACCGTCCAGGGGCTCTTTGAGCACCACACGGGATTGTTGACCCGCGACACCCTGGAGGACTACCTGTCTCGGCTGGTGCTTGGGGGGTTGGAGGACCAGGAAGTATGGCTGAGCCAGGGCCACGGGGCGATCACCCTGGAGACGTGCCCGGCCATGCCCTTCCTGGCGGTGACCGGACCCCGCCGCGGCCTGATGGAGAGCTCCACGCTGGCGCCCTACTTCGCGACGCCCCACGGCGACATGATGCTGGCGGGCTGCTTCGGGCTGGCGCGAGCCTGGGCGGAGCGCCACCCGCCATGGCGGGAGGAGATCCTGCGCGCGCTCCGTTCTGGCGACGCCGAGGCCAGGTAGGGGGACGGCACCCGGCGGAGCGAGAAAATGACCCTCCGCTGCCCTTCCGTGCATCCTTTGAGGTGTGATACCGTTGACCCTCGTGTGAAGGAGGCTTCCCTGTGGCAAGAGCCCTGTCGTTCGAATCGATAGCCCTGGCGAGCGCGCGCCGCCCGTGGCGGGTGGTGGGGGCATGGATGGTGGGGCTGGCGGTGGCCATGGCGCTCATCGCCACGCTGCTGGCCGACGGCCTGACCACCGAGTTCACCTTCACCAACAGCCCTGACTCCAAGCGGGCCGATGAGCTGCTGGAGACAAGGCTTCGGGGGCCTCGGATGGCCAGGGAGATCGTCATCGTCCGCTCGGACACGCTGACGGTCCAAGACGAGGGGTTCCACGTGCGCGTGGAGTCGCTATACGCGGAGCTGGCGGAGCTCGGCCCGGAGGTCGTGGCCGGCGGAACGCACTACTACCAGGCGCTCGATTCCTCCCTGGCATCGGCCGATGGGCACACCACGCTGATCCCCATCGTCATGGCCGACGACTTCGACGCTGCTACCGACAACATTCATCAAGTGTTCGAGATCACCCGTCGGGCCAGCGTCGACGACGCATTCCGAGTCGTGGTGGCTGGCGAGGCCAGCATCGCCGCCGAGATGAACGAGGTGGCGGCGGACGACCTGACCCGGGCCGAGTTCACGGGCGTGCCGGTGGCGTTCGCCATCCTGATCGTGGTGTTCGGGACGCTGGTGGCGGCACTTCTTCCGATGACGCTGACCGTGTTCACCATCGTCTTCGCGCTGGGGGTCACGGCGCTGATCGGGCAGACGTTCCAACTCTCGTTCTTCGTCACGAACATGATCACCATGATCGGCTTGGCCGTGGGGATCGACTACTCCCTGTTCATCGTGTCGCGGTTCCGGGAGGAGCGGGCTCGCGGGTTGGAGAAGCTGGACGCTATCGGCCGAGCGGGGTCCACGGCCACGCGGGCCGTGTTCTTCAGCGGCGTGACCGTGGTCGTAGCGCTCTTCGGGATGCTCATCATCCCCACCGTGATCTTCCAGAGCTTGGGGCTCGGGGCGATCCTGGCAGTCGTCGCCGCGGTGGCGGCCTCGCTGACCCTCTCGCCGGCGATCCTGAGCCTGGTGGGCGACAGGGTCAACCGACTCCGAGTGCCGCTGATCGGGCGACGCGGGGGCACGCGAACCGCCGAGGCGAACGGGGGCTTCTGGGACTGGGTCACCCGCAGCGTGATGAGACGGCCGGTGGTCAGCCTGGTGATAGCCGCCGGCATCCTCGGGGCGGCCGCGATCCCAGTCGCGGACATGAAGACCGGCTTCAACGACGTCTCGTCGTTCCCCGACGGGTTCGAGACCAAGGAAGCGTTCCTGCTGCTGGAGAAGGAGTTCTCCTTCGGGCTTGTATCGCCCCTGGAGATCGTGATCGACGGCGACATCGGCTCGTCGGCGGTGCGCGACGGGATCGACCGGCTGCGGGAGGCTGTGCTGAGGGACGAGGCGTTCGTCGGGGAGCCCACGCTGGAGGCCAACGCCGCGGGCGACCTGGCCCTGCTATCGGCTCCCCTTACGGGGCCGTCGAGCGGCGACGTTGCGGTCGGGGCCGTCAAGCGGCTCCGTGGGGAGCACATTCCAACTGCGTTCGCGGGCGTCCCGGCCACCGTATTGGTGACCGGCGCCCCTGCATTCAACCAGGATTTCTTCGAGCTGACGGACCGTTTCACGCCCATCGTCTTCGCGGTCGTGCTGGGACTCAGCTTCGTCCTGCTCACCATCGTGTTCCGCTCCATCGTCGTGCCCATCAAGGCCATCCTGATGAACCTCCTTTCCGTGGGAGCGGCCTACGGGCTGATGGTGCTTGTGTTCCAGAAGGGGGTTGGGGCGGGGCTGCTTGGCTACCAGCAGTCGGGAGCCATCGACGCTTGGATCCCGCTGTTCCTGTTCACGGTGCTTTTCGGCTTGTCGATGGACTACCACGTGTTCCTGCTTAGCCGGATTCGCGAGCGCTACGACCAGACGGGGGACAACTCGGAGGCGGTGGCGTACGGTCTGCGCTCGACCGCGGGCCTCATCACGGGTGCGGCCCTGATCATGGTGGCGGTGTTCGGAGCGTTCTCGTCCGGCAACCTGGTCATGTTCCAGCAGGTGGGCTTCGGGCTGGCGGTGGCGATCTTGCTGGACGCCACCATCATCCGCTCGGTCCTGGTTCCGGCCACCATGCGGCTGCTGGGCAACGCCAACTGGTACATGCCGCCGGTGCTGCGATGGTTGCCGGACCTGCGCGTGGAGCGGGAGGCGTCGGCGCCCGCCGAGGCGTCCGGGGAGTAGGCAGTCGTCCTGGCGCCGAACGGGACCGAGCCAGGGTGTGCGGGGGCAAGCTTGGGTCACGGAGGTGCGCATGCAGCGATTAGACGGTCCATGGTGCTTTGGGGAACTGATGTCCTGGCCCTCTGAGATCCCCTGGGAAGACGATCAGAAAGGCGCATACGTCATTGTCGTTCCGGAGGCGGCCTGGCCTAGCTGGGAACCCGCCCCTGCGCCAATCCTGTACATCGGGGGCATGACGGATTCCGAGTATGCGAGCTTGAGACATCGCCTCGGAAGCTTCCTGGCAGATGCACTGGGACTGTCGCACGAGGGATGGGGTCATCACAGTGGAGGCACGCGTGCCCACAACTGGCTGCGGAGGGCGGGAATCAGTCCCTGGGAAACACGCGTTTATTGGCGTGTCACCAGCGACCCCGAGTGCGCAGAGGCACACCTGTTCCTCCAATACCAGCAGACTTATGGGATTCGCCGGCCGCCCGCGTGCGCGCGCCGCAGGACTGCGGGATGCGGGCTCCATGGAGGCAGCGTGAATCCGAGTCAAGGTCTCCGGCTGCCTGGCCGGGGCGAATACTAGACCGGAGATCCTAGGCACAACTCGACGCGCTCGCCAACAAGGAGACCGAGCCAGCGTACGCGGGGGCAGGGGGATGATCGGGCAGCGTCGAGAGGGATTCGGATGGCGGTCCGTCCCAGGTGGAAGAGGAGGATGTGAGATGACGACCCGACCTGTTCCAACGGAAGCGGAGGTCCGCGGCTACACCGGCAACCTGAGCAACTGGGGTCGCTGGGGGCCCGAGGACCAGCTCGGGACTATCAACCTCATCACGCCCGACAAGCGGCGGCAGGCGGCCGCCCTGGTGCGTGACGGAGTGAGCATCACCTGCTCACGGCCCATCCAAACGGGCCCGGCGGCGGACGCCATGTCGCCCCCCATCCACTACATGACCGGTTCCGGCGAAGTGTTCGCGCTCCAAGAGTCCCCGCCCGGGAGCATGCAAGGGTCCGGCGACTTCATCGGCATGGTCTTCCACGGCTATTCGATCACCCACCTGGACGCCCTCTCCCATATCTTCTGGAACGGCCAGATGTACAACGGTCGCTCGTCGGCGCTCGTGACCACCCGGCAGGGGGCCACGGCTGAGTCGATCGAGCTTCTGCAGGACGGGGTGGTCAGCCGGGGCGTGCTGCTGGACATCGCACGCCTGCGGGGCGTGGACTGGCTGGAGCCCGGCGAAGGGATCATGCCGGACGAGCTCGATGCGGCGGAGGCGGCCCAGGGCGTGAAGGTGGAGGAAGGCGACATCCTCATGGTACGCACCGGCCACCTGAAGCGACGGAACGAGGAGGGGCCGCGAGCCTTGGCCGGCGGCTGGCCGGGACTCCACGCGGCGTGCCTCCCGTGGCTCCGGGAACGGGGCGTCGCCGTGCTGTGCGGCGACCCGGTGAGCGACGTGGTGCCGAGCGGCTACCCGAGCCTTCTACAGCCCATCCACCAGATAGGCATTCCGCACATGGGGCTGTGGCTGCTCGACAACTGCAACATGGAAGGCGTGACCCGGGCCTGCGCCGAGCGGGGACGCTGGGAGTTCCATCTCACGGTAGCCCCGCTGCGGATTCAGTACGGGACGGGCTCGCCGGTGAACCCGGTAGCGGTGTTCTAGGCGGGCCTCAGGGCTTGGCGCCCACGTGGATGGCGATGCTCCCGAGGGCCAGGGTCCGGTAGCTGACGTCCACGAACCCGGCGTCCCGCATCGCGCTGGCCAGCTCAGGAGGGTCCAAGTACCGCTCCACGGAGGCCGGCAGGTACCGGTACGCGTCCCGGTCCCCGGAGAGCGCCCACCCCACGAGCGGCAGCGCTTGTCGGAACACGGCGGCGTACACCAGGGACTGCAGCGTCCGACGAGGCTTGACGATGTCCAGGATCGCAAGCCGCCCGCCAGGACGCAGCACTCGCAGGAACTCCTCAAGGCCCCCGGGGATGTCCGCCAGGTTGCGGACGCCGAACCCGACCGTCGCGCAGTCGAAGGTCTCCGAACGGAACGGGAACGCCAGGATGTCGCCTTGCACGAGGGCGACGTGGTCCGAGAGGCCACCGGCGTCGAGCTCGCGGCTCGCCCCGCGGAGCATCGCAGGGGAGAAGTCGAGGGCGGTGACCCTTCCCGCGCGCGTCGCCAGGGCCGCGGCCAGCTTGCCCGTGCCGGTGGCGGCGTCCAGGCCGTGCTCGACGGCGGTGGGGGCTGCGAGCCGCACCGCGCGTCGCCGCCATGCCTCGTCGCGGCCAAGGGACGCAATCGTGTTGAAGACATCGTACCGGCGCGCGATCCGGTCGAACATGCGCCGGACGCCCAGGGGGGTTCGCTCCTGCAACCGGTCCTCCTCTATCCACCGGGATCGCCCACGCCCGTGGTTCGACAAGCACACCACGAGCGGG
>CAYTEC010000014.1:0-34687 GCA_964436745.1 uncultured Dehalococcoidia bacterium
CCTTTCCTGTCCAAGTCTAACATTACTCCTGGACTAGTTTTCGGGGGGCAGGCCAGGCCGGCCTGGCTTGGGAGATCCGGTCGCCCCGCCTTCGCCCCTCCCTCTCCCCCGCGTTGACGCGCCCCCGCGGAAGTCCGTACACTGGCCCAACTCTGCTACTGGCGGCGGCGCCGCACGCGGAAGGTGGTCAAGATGCTCGACCCATCAGAGCGAGAGCGGATCCGGCAGGCGGAGGAGGCATGGCGGGCGGCGAACGCCGATGCCCCCGAGGAGCCTCGCCTCCACGAGACGCTGTCCGGCGCGCCCGTCGAGCGCCTCTACACACCTTCCCACATGGGCGACACCGACTACCTTCGGGATATCGGCATGCCCGGCGAGTACCCGTACACCCGCGGCGTCCACGCCACCGGCTACCGGGGCAAGACCTGGACCATGCGGATGTTCTCGGGCTTCGGCACCCCAGCCGAGACCAACGCCCGCTTCAAGTTCCTCCTCCAGAACGGCGAGACCGGGCTGAGCACGGCGTTCGACATGCCGACCCTCTACGGCTACGACACCGACGACGCCCGAGCCATCGGCGAGTTCGGTAAGTGCGGCGTGGCGGTGTCGTCACTTTGGGACATGGAAGACCTGTTCAGCGACATCCCACTGGACCGGGTCACCACCTCCATGACCATCAACGCACCGGCCGCCATCATCTGGGCTATGTACATCGTCATGGCTCGCAAGCAGGGGGTCCCTATCGCGCGCCTCGGCGGGACTCTCCAGAACGACATCCTCAAGGAGTACCTGGCCCAGAACGAGTATATTTTCCCCCCTGAGCCGTCGATGCGGCTGGTCGTCGACACGATCGAGTTCGGGGCGCGGGAGATGCCGCGCTGGAACCCCATCAGCATCAGCGGCTACCATATCCGCGAGGCCGGTTCCACGGCTGTCCAGGAGCTGGCGTTCACCCTGGCTGACGGCCTGGCGTACGTGGACTGGACGCTGGAGCGGGGTCTCAAGATCGACGAGTTCGCGCCCCGCCTCAGCTTCTTCTGGAACGTCCACAACGACTTCTTCGAGGAGGTCACCAAGTTTCGAGCCGCTCGCCGCATCTGGGCGCGGGAGATGCGGGAGCGCTACGGCGCCCAGGATCCACGCTCGTGGCGGCTCCGCTGTCACGCTCAGACTGCCGGCGTGGCGCTGACGGCCCAGCAGCCCCAGGTCAACGTCGCTCGAGTGGCTATTCAGGCGCTCGCGGCGGTCCTCGGCGGGACCCAGTCGCTCCACACCAACTCGCTCGACGAGGCTTGGGCGCTCCCCTCGGAGGAGGCGGTGGTCACCGCGCTGCGGACCCAGCAGGTCATCGCGGAGGAGACGGGTGTCGCGAGCACCGTCGATCCCCTTGGCGGCAGCTACTTCGTCGAGCAGCTCACCGACCGCATGGAGTCGGACGCCCGCGACTACTTTCGGCGGATCGCGGACCAGGGCGGCGTCCTGGCGTGCATCGGCAACGGTTACATGGTGCGGGAGATCGCGGATGCCGCGTATCGGTACCAGCGCCAGATCGAGTCGAAGGAGCGGGTCATCGTTGGGGTGAACGAGCACGTGACCGACGACGCCGTCCAGATCCCCCTCCTGCGGGTGGATGCGGAGGGCGAGCACCGCCAGGTGGAGCGGCTGCGGGAGCTCCGGCGCGTGCGCGACGGCCGCGCCACGGCGGATGCGCTGAGGGCGCTGGAGCAGGCCGCGCGCGGCGCCGGCAACCTGATGCCGCCCATAATTGACGCCGTGGAATCGCTGGCGACGCTGAGCGAGATGATGGACGCCATGCGGACCGTCTTCGGCGAGCACACGGCCCACACGGTGGTGTAGGGGCGGGGGTCCGAGCGGCTGGCGTCGCCGCCGGCGAAGACGGAGTCACGACTGCGCCGGAAGTGCGGACCTGGCTCCAGACCAAGGCCAAGGCGCGGGCCCTGCACGATGAGGGTGACGATCCGGCCACGGGCTTCGGCGGTCCGGCGGTTCCATAACTCCGCCCAACACACGAACCCGGCCAACAAGAAACGACCGGCGACATGGCCGGTCGTTTCTTGTTCACGGAAAGGCTTTTGGCGGACGCCCCTCCCCCCCACCCTGCTGCCTACCCTCCTGGTCCCAGGGAGCAGCGGAACCGCTCCACACCGGGGTGCGTCTCGCCGATGCTCTCGACCGTGAACCCGCATCGCCTGTAGAACCCGACCGCGTCGCCGTCGGTCTCGGCCACCACCGTGCTCAGCAGGAGGCGCTCCGACACACCGTCGATCATCGAGCGTCCGATGCCACGCATCCGCTCGTCGGGGACCACGGCCAGGTGCCGCAGAGTGGCTTGCCCCTGGGCGGTGACCTCGATCCCAACGCACCCCACCACCAACCCATCGCGCTGGTAGCCGAAGAGCGCCCACGCGGGGTCCTCGCGGTAATGGTGGCCCACGTCGTCGAGGGCTGCGGGGGTTGGATCGCCCATCGAGAGCGAGAGGAGCTCCCGGATATGTGGGCTCACCAGGACATCGCCTTCAACCAGGGCGAGATTCATCGGCATTACCTCCGTGGGGCGCGGGCGATTGACACCATGCTACCGTATGCCGGCCACCGCCCGCACCAAGTGTCCGGGGCGGACCCCGGTGAGACATGCCCTGAGGACCGCTCCCAATGCTCCGGCAGGGGCGCCGCCGGGCTGGACCGCCAGGTAGAGGGGCTCCCAGTGCGGGTTGAACTTCCGCTTGAAGTGGTGGAGCGGCCGGAACCGGTAGCCGAGACGCGCGTGGCGGAAGGCGACGTTCAGCGCCCACCGCAGCGGCCCGCCCGTCTCACCCCCGACGTTCGAGAGCGGCGTCCCACCCAGGCTCGCCGTCCCAAGACCATCGCGTTTCATCCGCAGCAAGTACCCCACGATGAGGAAGTCCATGAGGCCCGGCATGGCGTCGGCGCGGCGGCGCATCATGTCGAGCATCCATCCGCCGGTCCCCGGCACGGGCGTCCACGTGACGAAGCCCTCCGCGCGTCCGCTGTCGCCCCGGGCAACGGCTAGGAGGCACCGGGGGTCCGCCAAGTCGCCGGAATCGCCCAGCAGGAAGGCCAGCTCAGGGAGGCGTCGCCGCGCCAGCCATTCGTCCGACACCCCTCGGAGCTCCCGAAGCAACTCTTCGGTGAGGCGTCCGGGCGCGATCCACTGGAGCGTGACTCCCCGGCGCTCCGCGCGGTTCAGCGCCGCGCGGCACTCCCGCCACCGACCGCCCTTCAGATGAAGGTTAGAGAGGTCCACGACAGCCTCGTCACCAACCCGCACCGATCGGTACCCCCGTTCCCGGAGGTGCGTAAGGCCGCTGGAGTTTACGCCGCAGAAAGCCGCGCTGAGCCTCTCGCTGTCGCACAGCGCCTCGAAGTCGCGGAGGAGCGGCCCCCACGTCTCAACGGGACCCACGGGCTGGCCGACCACTAGCGCAAAGCCGCCCACCGACTGGAAGGCGATGCTCGTGCCGCCGTCCAGTGACGACAGGGCGCGCTTGTGCCCTCTCGTCTGGAGGTAGGAGAGGCCGTTGGCGGCAACGCCCGCCCCACCGATCGCACTGGCCTCAGTCGCTGCCAAGCGACCCTCGCCGGGCGACCTTCTCCAGCCCAGCCATGGAATGGAGAAGCCGCTTCACGCCGCCGTCCTTGAAAGCCACCGCGACCTCATGGTCGCCTGCCGAGACGGTGCAGCTCACGACAACGCCCTCGCCGAACTTGCCGTGCCGCACCCGATCCCCTGCGTGGAATGGCGGCCCCTGGGTCTGCTCCGTTGGCGGCGGCCGGTCTGCCCACCGGGCCCCGGCGACCCGGAAAGTGGGGGAATCGCTGCCGCCCGTGACCGTCCCGGTCGCGGGGCGGTTGGGAGGGGAGGCCCGCCGTGGGCCGCGCTCGGCGCCGGGCGATGCGACAAGGTGCGGTGGGATGTCCTGGAGGAATCGGGAAGCCACACCTGTTGCGCTCCTGCCGAACACGGTACGCCGGAAGGCGCGGACAAGGTAGAGGTGCTGTTTGGCTCGGGTCATCCCCACGTAACAGAGGCGGCGCTCCTCCTCCATCTCGTCGGGGTCGTCCAGGGAGCGTACGTGCGGCAGCAGCCCCTCCTCCATGCCGACCATGAAGACGGCCGGGAACTCCAGGCCCTTGGCCTGGTGGAGGGTGATGAGGGTGATGCCGTCCAGCTGCTCGTCCACGTTGTCGGTTTCCGATACCAGCGAGATCTGCTCCAGGAACGCCTCCAGGCCCTCCGGGGGCGGCACGCCGGCGAAGTCGGCGGCCACGCTGCGCAGCTCCGATACGTTGTCCCACCGCTCCTCGCCGCCTTCCGCCTCCTGCAGCACGTAGGCGTGGTACCCGGTGCGCGCGGTGACGCGGTCCAGGAGATCAGGCACGCCCATTGTGCGGCTCGCGTCGTCAAGCTCGTCGAGCATCAGCGCGACCCGCTCCAGCGCGGCCCGGCCTGTGCGGGGGATGGGGGTCTCCCGGTCGGGCTCGGCGGCCAGGAGGACCAGGGCCTCCCGGAGCGAGACCTCCATAGACCGCGCCCATCGGGTGATCTCGTCCACCGTCCGTTGCCCGATCCCACGCGGCGGCACGTTGAGCACGCGGGCCATGCTCACGTCGTCGGCGGGGTTCTGGAGGATCCGCAGGTAGGCCATGACGTCCTTGATCTCGCGGCGCTGGTAGAAGCGCAGCGCGCCCACCAGGCGGTAGGGGATGCCGTAGCGCAGGCACGCCTCCTCGAAGGCGCGGGACTGCGCGTTCACGCGGTAGGCCACCGCGCAATCGCCGTACTTGGCCCCGCCCTGCTTCCGAAGCCGCTCGATCTCCTGTAGGACCCAGGTCGCCTCCTCGGTCTCGTCGTACGCTTCGTGTACCTGGACGAGCCCGCCTCCGGGCGCCATCGCCACCAGGCGCTTTTCGACGCGGGCGCGGTTGCCCGCGATCACACCCTGCGCCGCACCCAAGATGCTCTCGGTGGAGCGGTAGTTCTCCTCCAGCATCACGGTGCGGGCGTCCGGGAAGTGGTGCTGGAAGCTCAGGATGTTGCGGATGTCCGCGTGCCGCCACGAGTAGATGGACTGGTCGGGGTCACCGACGACGCAGATGTTGCGCCAGCGTCCGGAAAGCTGCCGCGCCAGGGCGTACTGGGCCAAGTTGGTGTCCTGGAACTCGTCGACGAGCAGGTGCAGGTATCGCTCCTGGTACCGATCCAGCACATCGTCGTGATGGCTGAACAGGTAGTGGGTGCGCATCAGCAGGTCGTCAAAGTCTACTGCCTGGTTCTGGTGGAGGAGGCTCTGGTACTCCTCGTAGATGCGGAGGACCACCTCTTCGAAGTAGGAGTGCACGCGCGAGCGGAACGCCTCGGCGTCTTCTAGCTGGGCTTTCGCGCCGGAGATGGCGCCGAGCACGGCGGCGTGAGCGAAGCGCTTGCTGTCGACGTTGGCCCGCTCGAAGGCTCGCTTCAGGATGCTGAGCTGGTCGTCACGGTCGTAGATGGTGAACCCGCGGTCCAGGCCGATGGCCTCGCCGTGCTGGCGCAGGATGCGGGCACAGAGAGCGTGGAACGTGCCGGCGGTGACCTCGGGGGCGACGTGGGGACCCAGCAGGCGGCCGAGCCGCTCCCGGAGCTCGCGGGCGGCCTTGTTGGTGAACGTCACGACGCCGATGCGGCGGGGGGAGACGCCGCCGGAGCGCACCAGGTGGGCTACCCGGTGCACGATGACGCGGGTCTTGCCGCTCCCCGGCCCCGCCACGATGAGCAGGGGGCCCTCGGCGTGCTCCACCGCCTCGCGCTGGGCGGGGTTCAGGCCCTCGAGCAGGTTGGTTGTCATGGCACGTGGCCACCGATCTCGAAGTCAGACTTGTCGGGCAACCGGCGCTCCTCGCGGCCGTTCGGTCGATGGGTCGCGAGACGCCAACGCGTTCTCGCCGTCGTGACGCCGCCCGTCCGCGAGAGCGTGCCCGACAGGACGCGCCATACCGCCGCTACAGCCCCTTGCCCACCAGGAAATCGCACAGGTCCGCGGTGCGGCAGGCGTAGCCCCACTCGTTGTCGTACCAGCCCAGAACCTTGACCATGCTGCCGCCGATGACCATCGTCGTCATCGAGTCGAAGATGCAGGAGTGGGGGTCCTCCTTGAAGTCGCTGCTCACCAGTGGCTCGTCGCAGTAGGCCATGATCCCCTTCAGCGGACCTGCGGCTGCCTCTGCGTAGGCCGCGTTCACCTCTTCGACCGTCACGTCGCGCTCCAGCACCGCCACCAGGTCGGTGACCGAGACGGTGGAGGTGGGCACGCGGTAGGCCATGCCGTGTATCTTCCCCTGAAGCTCGGGGACCACGATGCCGACGGCCCGAGCGGCTCCCGTGCTGGTGGGGATGATGTTCATGGCGGCCGCGCGGGCGCGCCGGAGGTCGCTGTGGACCACGTCCAGGATGTTCTGGTCATTGGTGTAGGCGTGGATGGTGGACATGAGGGCGCTCTTGATGCCGAAGCTGTCCAGGAGCACCTTGGTCAGGGGGGCCACGCAGTTGGTGGTGCAGGAGGCGTTGGAGAGGACATTGTGGCTCGCGGGGTCGTACTTGTCCTGGTTGACGCCCAGCACGACAGTGAGGTCCTCGCCGTTGGCTGGCGCGGAGATGACCACCTTCTGAACGGTGTCGTGGCGGTGAGCGGCGGCCTTCGTCGCGTCTGTGAAGACGCCTGTAGACTCGACGACGATCTCCGCGCCGACCTCGCCCCAAGGGATGGCGCCGGGGTCACGCTCGGAGAAGACGCGGACGCTCTTGCCGTCAACCACCAGAGCGTCGTCCTGGACCTCAACCTTGCCGGGGAAGCGGCCGTAGTTAGTGTCGTACTTCAGGAGGTGGGCGTTGGTCTTGGTGTTGGTGAGGTCGTTGACCGCGACCACCTCCAGGGAGTCTGGGTGGCGGTCCCGGATCGCCTTGAACACCTGCCGTCCGATGCGGCCGAACCCGTTGATTCCAATCCGCGTGGCCATGCTGCCTCCTATGAGTGGTGCCCGCCTTCTTCCCGGAATCCCCGACAGCGACGAGAAGCGCCGGTTACGACCGGCCCACCAGTCGCGCGTACGGCTCCATCCCCGCGTACCGCGCCCGCTCGCCCAGCTCCTCCGCGATCCGCAGCAGCCGGTTGTACTTCGCCACACGCTCCGACCGCGCGGGCGCGCCCGTTTTGATCTGGCCCGCCCCGGTCGCCACCGCCAGGTCGGCGATCGTCGTGTCCTCCGTCTCGCCCGAGCGGTGGCTGATCACCACCCCCCAGCCGGCGTTCCGCGTCATCTCGACCGCGGCCAAGGTCTCTGTCAGCGTGCCGATCTGGTTGGGTTTGATGAGCACGGCGTTGCTCGCCTTGCTCTCGATGCCCCAACCGATGCGCTCCACGTTGGTCGTGTAGTTGTCGTCGCCGACAAGCTGCACCCGGTCGCCCAGGCGGGCCGACAGCAGGGCCCAGCCGTCCCAGTCGTCCTCAGCCATCCCGTCCTCGATGCTGATGATGGGGAACTCGCGGACGAGACCCTCGTAGAAGCCGACCATCTTCTCGGGCGTCAGGCTGCGACCTTCCCGCTCCAGCACGTAGTTGCCATCGACGAAGATCTCGCTGGCGGCCACGTCCAGGGCCAGGAAGATGTCGACGCCCGGCCGGTAGCCGGCCCGCTCGATGGCGTCGTTGACGGCCTGGAGTGCGTGTCGGTTGGTGGGGAGCGACGGGGCGAACCCACCCTCATCGCCGACGTTCGTGGCGTCTCCGCCCTCGCGTAGCAGCCCCTTGAGTGCCTGGTACACCTCCGCACCCGCGCGCAGGGCCTCGCGGAAGCTGGATATCCCCGCCGGGACGACCATGAACTCCTGAATGTCCGAGGAGTCGACGGCGTGCTTGCCGCCGTTCAGGATGTTGAGCATCGGCACGGGCAGCAGCCGGGCGTCGTCGCCGCCGAGGTGGCGGTAGAGCGACGCGCCGGCGGAGGCGGCCGCCGCGTGGGCCACGGCCAGCGAGATGCCCAGGATGGCGTTGGCCCCGAGCGCCGACTTGTCGTCGGTCCCGTCCAGGTCGCGAAGCCGCCGGTCCACGGTCTGCTGGTCGAAGGGCGACAGGCCCACGACCGCGGGCCCGAGCCGCTCGGCCACGTTCGCCACGGCCCGCAGTACGCCTGCGCCGCCGTAGCGCGCGGGATCCTTGTCACGGAGCTCGGCAGCCTCGTGCTGGCCCGTGCTGGCGCCCGAGGGCACCGCCGCGCGGCCCAGCGAGCCGTCCGAGAGGCGGATGTCGACTTCCACGGTGGGGTTGCCTCGCGAGTCGAGGACCTCGCGGCCGTGAACTGCGATGATGGTCGGCTGTCCGCTCATGACGTGGCTCCTGGTTGAGCGGCGTCGTAACGCTCGATCGCGAGGGCGATGGCCTTTTCCACAGCCGCGTCGGCGTGCGTCACGCGGTGGATCGCTGAGTCTTCCTTGCCGTGGGCCGAGAATGTCCAGGTGTCTAGCCCCACCACCGGGCTCCCCTCGGACAGGGCGTGCCCGATCTCCGACAGGGTGCCGTACGCGCCGTCGATGGCGATGATCGCCAGGCCGGCCTTGGCGACGATGGAGTTCCTGGCCCAGCCGATGCCGGTCGAGATCGGGATGTCGACGTAGGGGTTGGCGTCGCGAGGGTCATTGCCGGGCAAGATTCCCACGGTGGTGCCACCTGCTTCCTTGGCTCCCTTGCACACGGCCTCCATGACCCCCTCCAGGCCGCCGCACACCACGATGGCCCCCCGTGTCGCGAGGCCCCGCCCCACCTGATAGGCGGCGTCGCGGGCCAGCGCGGACGGTTCGCTGCCGCCGATGACGGCGATCATGAGCGGGGGGTTGTGGCGTTGGTCAGTGAGCACCTCCGGATTATACATGCGGCAGGCCCCTGGCTCAAACGCTGGGCGCAACGGAAATCGCTCCATTCTCGCGCCCATGAGCACTCCCACGGGAGCCGGCCTCCCGGCGGCGGGCGGCGGCCGCCTTTGGGAACGACCGTCGTTGCGACTCGGTGCGTCGTGTGGTAGGCTTGGGCCAGTTGGAGACACGCGCCCCTCGCCCCGTTTGGTGGGCGGGAGGAGGCCTTTAAGGACAGCCCCGTGAGGCTGGCAAGGCGCTCCACCAGGGACGGGTAGAACCCGAGCCTTGATGCTCGCGGCCCGCGGGTGGGGCCAAGCGAAGGAGCTTCTTGCCGATAGGGCAAGAGGCTTTTTTTGTGGCTGGCGGCTGAGGTGGGATGACATGGCGCAGCAGGCCGAGAAGCAGCAGACCGAGAAGATGATCATGACCGCGGACGAGGTCCGTCGGGCGCTAGCCCGCATCGCCCACGAGGTGCTGGAGCGGAGTCGCGGCGGCGCCCACGTGGTGCTTGTGGGGGTTCACACCAGGGGCGTTCCGCTGGCGAGGCGGCTGGCGGCCCTCATCCGCGAGTTCGAGGGGGTTGAGGTGCCGATAGGGTCGCTGGACATCGCCCTCTATCGCGACGACGTTGTCCTGCGCGGACCTGTTCCGGCAGTCGGCAGCAACATCCCCGTGCCGGTTGACGGGCGACAGGTGGTCCTGGTCGACGACGTGCTCTTCACCGGGCGTTCGGTCCGGGCGGCCATGGACGCGGTGATGGACTTGGGACGGCCGGAAGTGATCCAGCTTGCGGTGCTGGTGGACCGGGGCCACCGGGAGCTGCCAATCCGTGCCGACTACGTTGGCAAGAACGTGCCCAGCTCCCGGAGCGAAAGGGTGGCGGTGCGCCTGGAGGAGGTCGATGGTGAGGACGCCGTCGTGATCTCGTAGGCGCCGAGCCTGCCGGCCGTTCGGAGGAAGTGACCGTGTCGGAATCACGACCCAGCAATAGCCTGGTCTCCATAGACGACCTCAGCCAAGAGGAGATCACGGCTCTGCTTGACCTGGCTGAGCGGATCGAACTCAACAGAGATGAGTATCGTACGGTCGCGGCGGGCATGGTGTGCGCCACGCTGTTCTATGAGCCCAGCACGCGAACGCGACTCTCCTTCGAGTCCGCCATGCTGCGACTGGGCGGCGGCGTCATCTCCGCCTGGGACATGGATGCCACCTCAGCTTCGAAGGGTGAATCGCTGGCCGATACGACCAGAGTGGTTGGCGAGTACTCCGACGTCATCGTGCTGAGGCATCCCTCGGAGGGCGCGGCCCAGCTTGCAACCGAGTACTCGCCCGTCCCCGTCATCAATGCGGGGGACGGCGCCCATGAACATCCCACGCAGACCCTCTGCGACCTGTACACCCTGCGCAAGCATCACGGGAAGCTGGAGGGGTTGACGGTAGCCCTCTGTGGGGACCTCAAGAACGGACGGACGGTCCACTCCCTGGCCTTCGCCCTCGCGCGGTTCAAGGCCAATGTCGTCTTCGTGCCAGGGAGCGACGGGGATGTCCCTCCTCACGTGCTGCATCGCTTGGAGCGCGACTTCGGCGCTCGCATCGAGCAGAAGAACGTCGGAATGCTCCAGGCTCTGTTCGGCCTCCCACCGGAAGGCGGCCAGACGGCGACGGTGAACGCCATCTACATGACCCCAACCGCGCCGCATCAGCTGGCATTGTCCCCAGCCGAAGGGGAAGCGCTGGTGGACTTCAACATGAGGGCGGAGGAGTCGTTGTCCATCTACGTCACCCGCAGGCAACGGGAAAGGGAAATGGCGCCCGACTCCCGCTCGGAAGCCTACCCCAGCATAGGAAAGAGCGTGCTGGACCAGAGGGAATTCAAGAACGTCTCGATACTGCACCCGCTTCCCAGGACCAGCGAGCTGAATCCCGACGCCGATGCCGATGCCCGGAGCCTGTACTTCAAGCAGGCCGCCAATGGTATTCCCGTGCGGATGGCGTTGCTTCTGCACATTCTTGGGCTGGAGCGGTCGGTGATAGCAGCCCGGCCGCCGCCCGCTGGCCCCAGCCAGATAGATATCATCGACGGCGGAGAGTACGCGTGCGGGAACCCGCGTTGCGTCTCCAACCACGAGGGTCGGTTCGCTCGGAGGCGATTCGAGCTGTCGTGGAACTCCCATGTGACGCTGCGATGCACCTACTGCGACCATGAGACTCAACCGACGGCCGTTGGCAACGCCGTATCAAAGCTCTACTTCGCCCCGGAAGTGGTGAAGAGATTTGGCACGCCAATCAGGCCGGACCACCTCCGTTTTTTCCCGACCGCTGCGGAGGCCGAGGCCGCTGGATTCACGCAAGGGGCCAACGCTTGAGCGGAGATGGCTTCCCCACCATGCACCGCAAATGCTCGGCGTCAGAGCGTACACGGGGCTCCTGGCACGTCAGCGAGGAACGGATGGTCGTTCCTCCGCTCGCGGCGACGCTCCGCGAGGTTGCCGATGGCTGAGCCGCTGCTGCTGCGCGGCGGGCGAATCCTGGACCCCGGCGGAGGGATCGACCTGGTCGGTGACCTGCTGCTGGCGGATGGGAGGGTCGTCTGGGCCGCGCCGTCGGGCCACGGCCGCCCACTCCTCGAGGGTTGCCAGTCGCTCGACGTGACCGGGTTGGTCGTCTGCCCCGGCTTCGTCGACCTCCACACCCACCTTCGCGAGCCTGGCGCCGAGGAGAAGGAGATGGTGGCGACCGGGGTTCTCGCGGCGGCCCGGGGCGGGTTCACCACGGTTTGCGCCATGCCCAACACGGCCCCGCCCATGGACAGCGTCGCCGTGGTCGAGCGGGTGCTTCACCTAGCGTCGGAGGCGGACATGGTGCGCGTCCTGCCCATCGGCTGCGTGACCCAGGGTCGCGCGGGCGCCACGCTCGTCGACATGACGGCACTGGCGGAGGCAGGGGTGATCGGGTTCAGCGACGATGGGGACCCGGTGGTGGACTCACAGCTGATGCGGACGGCCCTCAACCATGGCGCGGGCACGGGGCTGCCGGTGATCAACCACTGCGAGGACCGCGGGCTCGCGCGCGGCGGCCTCATCAACGAAGGGTGGGTCGCCAGCTGGCTCGGCTTGCCTGCGATGCCTGGCGAGGCGGAGGAAGCGATGGCAGCGCGGGACATCGAGCTGTCGGCCATCACGGGCGGCAGACTCCACCTGGCCCACGTGAGCACAGCCGGGACGGTGGAGGTGGTCCGCCGGGCGAAGGAGCGGGGTATTCCAGTGACCGCCGAGGCCACGCCCCACCATCTGCTCCTGTCGGAGGAGTGGGCCCTGGCCGTGGCATCGGACGTCCCGCGCGACCTGGCGCCCCCCGACCCGCCGGCCGCCCCGGCCGCCGTCGCCTACGACACTCTTGCCAAGGTCAACCCACCGCTGCGGACCCCTGCCGACGCCCTGGCATTGGTGGCGGGGCTCCGCGAGGGCGTCATCGACGCAGTGGCGACGGACCACGCTCCCCACACGTCGGCGGACAAGTCCTGCTCCTGGGAGGAGGCGGCCTTCGGCATCAGCGGGCTGGAGACGGCTTTCGGGCTGGTGATGGCGCTGGTCCACCGTGGAGACCTGTCCCTGTCGACGGCCATCGAACGGCTGACCGCTGGGCCGGCGCGGGTCCTGGGCGCGGCGGTCCCCGCTGGGAACGTCCCGCGGGACCTCGGCACGCTGGTCGCGGGCGCGCCCGCTGATGTGGCGGTGCTGGACCCCGACGCCGAGTGGGTGGTGGACCCGACCACATTCGCCTCCAAGGGCAGGAACACACCGCTCGCGAGGGTACGGCTCAAGGGGCGGGTCGTTGCTACCGTGGCCGCGGGCCGGGTGGTGCATGGCATCGAGCGCCTGGCGCCCTCGGCCGATCCCACCGGGCCGGGGAGGGGCGCATGACCGCACCTGCCTTCCTGGTGCTCGCGGACGGCACGGTTTACGAGGGCGACCCATTTGGCGCGGAGACCTCCGCCTACGGCGAGGTGGTCTTCACGACGGCCATGACCGGGTACCAGGAGATGCTGACCGACCCCTCGTTCGCGGGCCAGCTTGTCGTGCCGACCTACCCGCTCATCGGGAACTACGGCATCAACGCGCAGGATATCGAGTCGCGGCGCATTCAGGTGGCGGGGTTCATCGTGCGTGGGTGGAGCGACGCTCCGAGCCACGGGTTGAGCACCGCGACCCTCCATGACTACCTGGCCGCCCAGGGGGTGCCGGGGATCAGCGGCCTGGACACGCGCGCGCTCACTCGCCGGCTGCGCTCCCATGGCGTCATGATGGGGGCGCTGGCCATCGGAATCTCGCCGGTTGAGGCCCTCCAACGCATGCACGAGGGGCCGGACTACGGCGCGACCGACTTCGTGCGGCGGGTTACGGCGGAGGCCCCTCAAGCGTGGGACGGGAAGCCGGGCGCCGTCCCCCCCCCCCCCGTCGATGGCAAGAAGCGCATCGTGGTCGCCGACTTCGGGGTCAAGTACAACATCCTGCGCATCCTCCAGGGCCACGGATGTGACGTGGTGACCGTGCCCGCGACAACCCCCGCGGCGGACGTGCTCGCGCTGCGGCCGAACGGCGTCCTCCTCTCGCCAGGTCCCGGCGACCCCGTGCACCTGGACTACGCAGTCGATCTCGTGCGGAAGCTCGGCGGGAGCATGCCGATCATGGGCATCTGCCTGGGGCACCAGGTGGTGGCGCGGGCCTTCGGCGCGACGACGTACAAGCTCAAGTTCGGCCACCGCGGCGCGAACCACCCGGTACGGGAGGAGCGCACGGGCGCCGTCCACATCACCGCCCAGAACCACGGCTACGCGGTGGACGCGGACTCGCTGCCACCGGAGCTGGTGGTGAGCCACTTGAGCCTGAACGACGGCACGGTGGAGGGGCTCCGCCATCGCTCGCTGCCCATCCTGACCATCCAGTACCACTCGGAGGCGTCCCCCGGACCGCACGACAATGAGTACCTGTTCGAGGAGTTTCTGGCGATGGTGGATGCCTCGCGCCCAGGAAGCCCGTCAATGAAGGAGCCCCATGCCTGACGCTCCGCGCAAGGTCCTCGTCATCGGTTCCGGGCCCATCGTCATCGGCCAGGCGGCGGAGTTCGACTACGCCGGCACGCAGGCGTGCAAGGCCCTCCGCGAGGAGGGGGTCACGACAGTGCTGGTGAACTCCAACCCCGCCACCATCATGACCGACGAGGGGATCGCCGACATCGTCTACATCGAGCCGCTGACGCCCGAGGTGCTGGAGCGGATCATCGCCCGCGAGCGGCCGGACGGCATTCTGCCGACCCTGGGCGGTCAGACGGGCCTGAACCTGGCTGTCGAGCTTGCCGACCTGGGCATCCTGGACAAGTACAATGTCCGGCTCCTGGGCACGCCTCTCTCCGCCATTCGGCGCGCCGAGGACCGAGAGCTCTTCCGCCAGCTCCTCCACGAGATCGGGGAGCCGGAGCCGCCCAACGCCGCCGTCACGACGATCGAGGAGGCGCGACGCGCGGCCGAGGAGATCGGCATGCCGCTGGTGGTGCGCCCTGCCTACACGCTGGGCGGCACCGGGGGCGGCGTGGCCTCCACGTGGGATGACCTGGATGAGGCGGTGCGCTCCGGCCTGGCCGCCAGCCCCATCCGTCAGGTCCTGCTGGAGCGCTCTCTGGTGGGGTGGAAGGAGGTGGAGTACGAGGTGATGCGGGACGCCAACGACACCTGCATCACCGTGTGCAACATGGAGAACCTGGACCCAATGGGGGTCCACACCGGCGACAGCATCGTGGTGGCTCCCTCCCAGACCCTCACCGACAAGGAGTACCAGCTCCTGCGGTCCGCCAGCCTGAAGATCATTCGGGCCCTGGGCATCGAGGGCGGGTGCAACGTGCAGCTGGCGCTCGCGCCCCATCCGGACGTGTCTGCCGTCCTCCCGGAGGGCAGCCGGCCCACGAGCAACGCGGAATACTACGTGATCGAGGTCAACCCCCGGGTCAGCCGCTCCTCCGCCCTGGCATCCAAGGCCACCGGCTACCCCATCGCCCGCGTTGCCGGGAAGATTGCGGTGGGCAAGCGATTGGACCAGATCCCGAACGCGGTCACGCAGAAGACCGCCGCCGCCTTCGAACCCGCGCTGGACTACTGCGTCGTCAAGATCCCTCGGTGGCCATTCGACAAGTTCCCGGCCGGCGACCGGACCATCAATACGCAAATGAAGGCGACGGGCGAGGTGATGGCCATCGACCGCACCTTCGAGGCCGCGCTCCAGAAGGCGGTCCGTTCCCTGGAGCAGGGCGGCCACTCGCTGCTCTGGGAGGCGCCGGAGTGGCGCGACGCGACCGGTGCGGAGGAGCTCCCCCTGATCCCTCCCACGGACCAGCGGATCTGGGCGCTGATGGCCGCCCTGCGCCGCGGGGCGTCGCCGGAGGACCTCTCCCGACGCACCGCCATCGACCCGTGGTTCTTGCGCGCGATGGAGCGGATCGTCCGCATGGAAGAGGCGCTCCTGGGCTCGGAGCAGCCGACCCGCAAGCTGATCTGGGAGGCGAAGCGGCTCGGTTTCTCGGACCAGCAGCTCGCCTCGCTGGGCGTGGCTGAGGGCCTGCCGGAGCGGGTCCGGTGGCTGCGCCAGGGGATGGGCATCACGCCCGTGTACAAGATGGTGGACACGTGCGCCGCGGAGTTCGAGGCCGTGACCCCCTACTACTACAGCACCTACGAGCAGGAGAACGAGGCCCCTCCACTGCCCGGCCCCAAGGCCGTGGTCCTCGGCAGCGGCCCCATCCGCATCGGCCAGGGCATCGAGTTCGACTACTGCTCGGTCCATGCCGCCTGGGCGCTCCAGGAAGAGGGCCTGGCCAGCATCATGATCAACTCGAACCCGGAGACCGTGTCCACCGACTTCGACACGAGCACCCGGCTCTACTTCGAACCCCTGGACGAGGAGAGCGTGCGCGACGTCCTGGAGAACGAGGCCGAAGGCGGCGATGGGACTCCAGGGGGAGTCGGCGCGGGCGCGCCTGCGTCAGTGGTGCAGTTTGGGGGGCAGACAGCCATCAACCTTTCGCAGGCCCTGGACCGGGTCGGCCTGCCTATCCTGGGGTCGTCGGCCCAGGCCATCGACATCGCCTCCGACCGGCGCCGCTTCGAGGAGTTCACGGCCCGCCACGGCATCCCGCAGCCGCCGGGTGGCGCGGTGACCACGGTCGATGAGGCCCTGCGGGTAGCGGAGAACATCGGCTACCCCGTGCTCGTGCGGCCGAGCTACGTGCTCGGTGGGCGGGCAATGGAGGTCGTGCAGGTCCCCGAGGAGCTTCGCCGCTACATGGTCGCGGCGATCGACGCCAGCCGCGACAAGCCCGTGCTGGTCGACAAGTACCTGGAGGGTCTGGAGTGCGAGGTGGACGCGGTCTGTGACGGCGAGACGGTGGTGATCCCCGGGGTCATGGAGCACGTTGAGCGAGCGGGGGTCCACAGCGGCGACTCGATGGCGATCTACCCCAGCCTCACGCTCTCGAAGGACGAGGTGGACACCCTGGTGGACTACACGGTGCGGATCGGCCGTGGCCTTGGGGTTCGGGGCCTCATGAACATCCAGTTCGTGATCATGGGGGGCGGCCACGAGCATGGCGGGGGCGGCACGGAGCCCTCCGACGCGTCCTCGGTGTACGTGCTTGAGGTCAACCCCAGGGGCAGCCGCACCGTGCCATTCATCGCCAAGGTGACGGGGGTGCCGATGGTGCGGCTCGCCACCCAGGTAATGCTGGGCCACACTCTGGAGGCCCTTGGATACACCACGGGACTCGTCCCATCGCAGGGCCTGGTGGCGGTGAAGGCGCCGGTTTTTTCGATGTCCAAGCTGGTGGGCGTGGACACCTACCTGGGCCCGGAGATGAAGTCCACGGGGGAGGTCATGGGCGTGGACCGGGAATACCACCCGGCGCTTGCCAAAGCCCTCCTTGCCTCGGGGATGATGATGCGCCCGAACGGGGCGATCCTCATCAGCATCGCCGACCGAGACAAGGAGGAGGCAACGCCCCTAATCCAAGACCTCGTGGCATCCGGCTACGCGATCTTCGCCACCGAGGGGACGTCCGCGTTCATCCGTGGGCTGGGGTTTCCCAACGTCGTGGAGGTGTCCAAGCTGACCGAGGGCAGCCCGAACGTGGTGGACATCGTGGAGCAGGGCAAGGTGGACGCTGTCGTCAACACCCTGTCCGGCGGCCAGCAGCCCATGCTGGACGGCTTCTACATCCGTCGCGCGGCCGTGGAGCGCCGCATCCCCTGCTTCACGTCGCTGGACACGGCGCGCACGGCGCTGGAGGTGCTGCGGCGCGGCAGTGAATACGACGTGAAGCCCCGTGGGGACTATCTCACGATACGGACTTAGGCGGGGGTGGCCGGTCCGCGCGGCCTCGCGTGGACGCGCAAGACCGGCTGGGATCGCGGGCGGCCCGGCGCCAGCCACGGCGACACTTGTTCTCCTTGACACCCCCCTTTGTCTGTGACTACACTCACAAGTGAAGGTGGAGGGTCCGCGGGGAGCGACGGAGGCCTCTGAGGAGGGCGCAATGGCCAGGTACGCAAAGGCCGAGGCCCAAGATTGGGCCTGGGAGAACTTGAAGGGTCAGTGGACCACCATCATGACGCCTTTCACTCCCGAAGATGAGTTGGATGAGGACGGCCTGAGACGCAACATCCGGCACATGCGGTCTCTGGGCACACGTGGCGGCGGCTGCACCTGGGGCATGGGCGAGTTCTGGAGCCTCACGGGCTCGGAGCGGCTGGCTGTCATGGATGTGGTCAGCGACGAGGCCCGAGGCCAGTGGCCCATCGCGGCCCACGTCACCCACACCTCCTACAAGGAGATGCTATCGCTCGCACAGCACGCGGAGGACCGCGGCTTCGACCTCCTCATCGCCGCTCCGCCGTACATCGTCACCAAGACCGAGGACCAGGTGGTCGACTACATTCGCCTCTTGGCCGACAACACCAACCTTGCCATCATGTTCTACAACTCGCCTCAGTTCGGCATCGTCATGAGCCCTGAAGGTCTGGCCCGCGTCTGCGAGCCCAAGAACGTGGTGGGCGTCAAGGAAGCCAGCTTCAACCAGCAGCTTTCGATCGACACGCACCGCCTTCTGGGCAGCAAGAAGGTCATCAGCACGCCGGACGAGTGGATCTACTTCAAGGGGCAGGAGCTTGGCTTCGGCCAGCAGGTCATGTTCGCCAACACCTCCGACTGGCGGTTCGACACGCCGGAGGGCAACTACTACGTCCAGTTCATCGACCGGGCCTCGGAGGGCGATGTCGACGCCGTCTTCTACGACGAGCACGTCCGCGCGGTCAAGGCGGTCTCGGACAAGTGGTGGCCGCGGACCGTCCAGAAGTTCGGCGGCGCACTCCCAGTGACCCTCTGCAAGTACTGGTCCGAGCTGATGGGAATGGCCGCGGGGAATCCCAGGCCGCCGCTCGGGCCATTTGACGACGACGAGAAAGCGGAGCTTCGACGTGATCTGCTGGATATCGGCCACCCCGTTCTTGCCAAGGGAGGCGTAGGGTCATGATGTTGATGACGAGCGTCCAGAACCTTCCCGAGGCCCTGGAGGCCTTGAAGGGCGGAGCCGACATCGTGGACATAAAGAACCTCCAGGAGGCCCTGGTGGGCTCCGCTCACCCGATGGTGGCGCAGGAGGTTCGCGCCGTAGCTCCGCCGGACAGGCACGTGAGCATCACACTGGGCGTTGTGCCCAACCAGGCGGGAACGGTGGCGATGGCCGCCTATGCCGCCGGGTCCCTCCACGCCACCTCCGTGAAGGTCGGCTTCATGAACACCGAGTACGCGGCTGCGGTCGATACGCTGGTCCAGGCCCGCCGGGCTCTGGAGGGCACCGACACCAAGCTGATCGGCTCGCTCTTCGCCGACAATCCCCTCTACGATGGCCTTGACGCCCATCACACCGTGCGCATGTGCATCGAGAGCAAGTGCGACGGCTTCCTTGTCGACACGCTGACAAAGGACGGTCGCAACCTGTTCGACTTCATGTCGGAGGACGATCTCCGGGCTATGGTGCTGGAGGGGAAGGAAGCGGGGATAAGCACCGCGCTCTCCGGCCACCTCCGGATCGAGGATCTGGACGAGCTCACGCGCATCAACCCCGACATCGTCGGGGTGCGCGGGGCCGTATGCCGCAAGGGCGACCGCCATACGGCCGTCGCGTGGGAAGCGGTGGCGGAGTTCAAGCACCAGCTCGAACTGCGGCAGAGCGGCGAGCTCAGCGTCCGTCCAGCGGCAGCCTCGCCGGTCACCGACGGCGGTGGATGGGTGGTGATCGATGGGCGCGGCAAGACGTGCGCCGGCATCTTGGCGGCCCTCAGCGTGCAGGTGCGGGAGGACCCCGGAGCATTCGTGGAAGTCATCATCCCTGACGTCCTGAATACATACGACATCATCGTCTGGGCCGAGGCTGGGAGCCACAAGGTCCTGACCCAGCGCAAGGAAGACGACGGCGCGATGCGGATGCTGATCCAGTCCCACGCCTAGGCGCGCCGTCGGGCCGCGCTCCCGCCCCGTGTGGGCCGCGCCGTGAACTCGCCCCCCTGGCCTAGGGGGGGGCGTCGACCCCGCTGCTGGCGCGCTGCTGGCGCGCTGCTGCGTCCGGCGCCGACCCCCGGCCGCTCCGAGCCCCTTGGCCTCGTCCCGTCGATTCCTCGTTCGTCCGCGTAGCGCTGCCTCTTTCGGGCTCCGACTCTGCGCTCAGCCCATGGCCCTGCACGGCTTCATCTCCCGCGCTCCCGACCGCGCTGCTGGTCTGCCCGCGCACTCTCCGGCTCCATGGCGCCCGTGGTTCTTGATGCCTGCGTCCGTCCGGGGGCCTTTCGAGCCTGGTCACCGGACCGGCCTAGGGGTCCGCTCGCACCGAACGGACAACCAGCCCATGGTCTGTGAGGCGCCCCGGCTGGCTCCTCACAGAGACGTCTCTCTGTCAGCCGAACGAATGCCGATGCCCTGGGTTCCAGGCAACGTGGCCGGGCAGGCCCTCTTTCTACGCGCCTTGCCAGGCGCGAGGCATGTGGCGTTTGGAATGAGATACATGCGAGACGTCACGACATGGAACCGTTGGGGTTCCTGTGACGTTTCATGTAACTGAGGGGGACAGTTGAGATCTGGGGTGCTGTCGGAACGGTCCGCGGCGCGCCCCAGGGAAAAAGAGGGGGCCGCCCTGGGAGGGGTACCAGGGCGGCCCAAGCGGACCCGCCCGGAAGACCGGGCAGGCACAGAGGGGGAGGCTACAGCCCGTTCAACCGACTGGTGAGACGGCGACGGGCAAGGTTAGTAGACTTTCGGAGGAACGGAGGCAGGTCGATGTCCGGGTCGTGCTCGCCGAAGCTGGTGCCGGCGACGAGGCTGGCCAGCTCCTCTTCCCGAGCGTTGACCAGTACGTCGGACGATGGGAAGCCTGTGGCGATTATCGTGATACGGACCTCGTCCCCCATCGCGGGGTCGGTGACCATGCCGAAGAAGATGTTGGCGCCGGGGTCCACCACCTGCCCGATCGTGTCGGACGCGGCCTGAACCTCGGAGAGCTTCAGGTTCTCGCTGCCGGTGATGTTGAACAGGACGCCCTTGGAGCCCTCGATCGAAACCTCCAGCAGCGGGCACGCAACGGCGTCCTTGGCTGCCATGATCGCCCGGTTCTCGCCGTACCCTTTGCCGATGCCCAGCCAGGCCGGGCCCGCGTGAGACATGACGGACTTGATGTCGGCGAAGTCGAGGTTGACCTCACCGGGGGTCGTGACCAGTTCAGCGATGGCCTGAACGGCCTGGAGCAGCACGTCGTCCGCCAGGGCGAAGGCGTTCGCCATCGTAATCGCTTCCTCGCTGACATTGGAGAGGCGGTCGTTCGGGATGACGATGAGGGCGTCCACCTTCTCCTTGAGCCGGTGTACGCCGTCCTCTGCCTGGGCGCGGCGCCTGTTGCCTTCGAAGTCGAAGGGCTTGGTCACCACGGCCACGGTCAAGGCGCCCGACTCTCGGGCAACCTCCGCCACCAGCGGCGCCGCGCCTGTGCCGGTCCCGCCGCCCATGCCGACAGCGACGAACACCAGGTCCGCGCCCCGGACGAGCTCGCTCAGGTGCTCCCGGCTCTCTTCCGAAGCGAGCCTGCCGACCTCCGGGTCTCCGCCCACGCCGAGGCCTCGGGTCAGCCGCTCGCCGATCTGGATTCGCAGCGGCGTGTCGCAGCGTTGCAACGCCTGGGAGTCGGTATTGACCGCTACGTACTCAACCCCTGGGATGGGGGTTCGGAACATGCGGTTGACCGCATTGGACCCGCCTCCCCCGACCCCTATGGCCTTGATCACAGGGGCCCCGTTGGCCGGCGTGAAATCACTGGGCTGGAACGGGAATTCTGCCATGGATCACTCTCCTTCTTCCGTGTAGACCGCTTTCCGGGCAACCGGCCTCCCCCATTGCTACAGGGCGGCTCCCTTGACGCGCTCCTTGAGCCAGCTCAGGGGTCCGCCCTCCGCTCCGGCGTGACCGTTGGCCCTGGCGTGGCCGTTCGACCTTACCGCCCGCCGGTCGCTCCGCGCGCCGACGTTCTGCGAGGCCAAGTTGCGGATTCCCCACAGCAGAGTGCCCACGCTGGCGTTGTATGCGGGGCTGTCCATTCCCTGGGGCAGGGCGTCAAGCCCCGAGGGCGAGCCCACCCGAACGGGGCTGCCGAAGACCCGCCGTGCCACGCGGTCGATGCCGCGGAGAGTGGCTCCGCCGCCGGACAGCACCACGCCCGCGGGAGGCATGGAAGGGAACCCGAAGTCGCCCACCTTGATCTGGACCAGGCGGCAGAGCTCTTCCGCTCGGTCGTGGAGGAATCGGCAGATCTCGCGTCGCTCCACGCGCACCGTGCGCCGGTCGCCAAAGGCTTGGAGCTCGACGTGATCGTCGCCGATCCCATCCATGTTTGCCTGGCCGTGGTGGATCTTGACTCCCTCCGCGATGTCGTAGGGCGTGTTGAGCGCAACCGCCAGGTCGGTCGTGAACTGGTGACCGCCGACGGGAAGGACCGCGGTGTTCCACAGCGTGCCCTGTTGGAAGAGAGCCACGGTGGTCGTTCCGCCGCCGATCTCGACCAGTACCACCCCCATCTCTTTCTCGTCGCGGGTGAGGGTTGCCTCCCCGGCGGCGAGGGCGGAGAAGACCACACCCCTCGACTGGAGTCCGACTCCCTCCGCGGCGTGCACCAGGTTCTGGATGGGCGCCGTCGCGCTCACGATGCACAGCGTCTCGACATCGAGGCGGAGCGCGTGCATCCCCACGGGATTACGGATCCCCTTGAGCCCGTCCACGGCATAGAGCCGGGGGATCTGGTGCAGGACCTGCTTTTCCGGAGGGAGCTCGGCGGGAAAGGCGGCCTCCACGGCGCGATCGATCTCGCTGTGGGTGAGGGGTGTGTTGTGGACCACGGAGCGCAGGGATCCCCAGCGAGGGAAGATATCCACCTGGCTATCGGAAGTGCCGATGTATGCGCTCTGGCTGGGGACGCCCGCGGACCTGGCGGCTTCCGCCACCGAGCCGCGGATCGCCTCCTGGGCCTCCTGGATGTTCACGACGACACCTTTGCGCATGCCCTCGGACGGGGAGAAGCCCACGCCCATTAGCTCCGGGGTGCCGTCTGCCTGGAGGCGGGAGACGATGGTAGAGACCTTGGAGGTGCCAACATCGAGCGCGGTGTGGAGGATGTCCTTCGGCATTATCGTGCCCCTTTCCTCTGCATCTAGGCTCGGCCGAGAGGCCTCGGGGAGGTCCGGGTGGATTGCCCGGGCTCCAAGCGCCTGGATCTCAGGACTGTTCTTTCAGCCTCGTCCTACGCCAACTCGGGCGCGGGCGAGCGATTCTACGAAACCCCCTACGTCGGAGCGTCCTCCTCGGTCCTCGCCGCGAGCGGCGGGGGTGCGGCCGCGTACAGCCGGCGCAGGGTGGGCGGAGTACCAGGGAATACAAGGGGACTGACCGAGGGGGAGACCCAGTTGAGACGCTGGAGACTCCGGGACGCGGCCGGTCTGCTCCGGCTTCGAGCCGAAACCACTGGTGCGGTGGCCAGTTCCCTCATACCCCTGGCTCCTTACCCTATCTATAGGCGAGGGCCGCGCCCTCAGCCTCAATATGCTCCGCCACCCGAAGGTGTGCGGATCGCGTCCTGGGGTTAATCCGAACCTCCTCATCGGAGGGGGCGATGGGCTTCTTGGTGATCAGCCGCACTGTGGCGCGGTGCCGGCATCGGCATTCGGGGGTCCCTGGAGGGCAGATGCAGTCGGACGCAGCGCGTTTGAGTGCATCCTTCACCAACTTTGCCTCCAGCGAATGGTAGCTGATGATGCAGATCCTTTGTCCAAAATCCAGGAGATCTATCGCCCTGTCGATGCTGTTCTCTAGGCCTCGCAGCTCCTGGTTGACCTCTATCCTCAGTGCCTGGAACGTCTTGGTCGCCGGATGGATGCGCCTCCGCCCTCTGCCCACCGCGGACTCGACGAGCCGGGCGAGCTCCAGGGTTGTCCGGACCGGCCTACCCTTGACGATGGCTCCGGCGACCCGCCGCGCCCGGGGCTCCTGCCCGTACTCGGCGATGATCCGGGCCAGCTCCGCTTCCGAGTAGCGGTTCACCACATCCTCAGCCGTGAGGTCCGACTCCGGGGAGAACCTCATGTCCAACGGGCCCTCCCGTTGAAAGCTGAACCCCCGCTCCGCCTGCTCCAGGTGGAGGCTCGAGAGCCCCAGGTCCATCAGGACCCCGTGGAGGGGGAGGAAGCCGTGGCGCTCCGCCAGCTCGGTCGCGTCCTGGTAGCCGGCGTTGACCAGTATCATTCGGTTTTCAAAGTGCTTGAGTCGCTCGGTCGCCGTCTCGATCGCCTGGGGATCCAAGTCTAGCCCCAGGACTCTGCAGCCCGGCGCTCCTGCCTCCAGGATCGCCTCGGCGTGACCTCCCTCGCCCACGGTGCAATCCAAAACTCGGCTCGTGGAGGAAACCTTGAGGGCTGAAACCACTTCAGCGACCAGGGCGGGGGTGTGGTATACTCTCACGCCATCCCCCTGTGTCGTCACCTTCGGTGGTGTCTCAGCCGATGTCTCCGACCGCAGGTCGTACATACCATAGGTGCTCCCCCTTCTGCTGTCAAGCCCCTTTTGAGAATAAGGTTAGACGAAGTCTGAGCCAAGTCAAGAACACATGCCGTCCCTATCTGCGAGGCACCCCAGCCAGATACCACTCCCCTGTGCTATCATACATCCGCAGCGCGGTCCGGACCTGCCGCCCCTGCATAGACGGGAGCTTTCTCATGTTCAGCGCCGGGGTGCTCACAGCCAGTGACGCAGCCTCCCGCGGGCGCCGCGAGGACACCAGCGGCGAGGCAATCCGCGACGCCCTCACCCGCGAGGGTTTCCGCGTTGTGCTGCGGGAGGTGGTCCCGGACGACCGTGCCACCATTGCCGATCGGTTGCGCCTCTGGGCCGACCAGGTGGATGTGGTGCTCACGACCGGTGGCACCGGCTTCGGTCCCCGCGACGTCACACCGGAGGCCACCCAGGATGTCTTGGAGCGACACGCACCCGGCCTTGCCGAACGGATGCGCTCGGAGACAGCCAAGAACACCCCCCTGGCCGCCCTCAGCCGCGCCGTCGCGGGCACCAGGGGCGCGTGCCTGATCGTCAACCTGCCGGGCAGCCCCAGGGCGGTCCGCGAGTGCCTGGACGTGCTTCTCCCTCTGTTGCCCCACGCCCTGGAGACCATGCAGGGGCCAGTGGAGCGCCACCCCATGTCGGGGGAAGCCGGGACGCCAGGCTGATGGTTGACCCGCTGCCGGCGGAAGGCGCGCCCATGGACGTCTCCATCCTGACCCTCTTCCCCGGCATGTTCCGAGGGCCGTTCGACGAGAGCATCGTAAAGCGCGCCCGGGAGCGCGGGCTCTTGAGCATCCACCTCTACGATGTCCGCGACTTCACCCACGACCGTCACCACACCGCGGACGATGCCCCCTTCGGCGGCGGTCCCGGCATGGTGCTCAAGCCCGAGCCCCTCTTCGAGGCTGGCGAGGCCGCGCTCCGAGACCTGGCGACCCGCCGGGGAGAAGACACGGCCAGGGCCGCTCCCGTCGTGCTCCTCTCGCCCCAGGGACGCCGGCTTACCCAGGCGGTCGCCGAGGATCTGGCGGCCCACCCGGCGCTCGTTCTCATCTGCGGCCACTACGAGGGTGTGGACGCGCGCGTGGAAGAGGGATTGGCCACCGACGCCGTCTCCATAGGGGACTACGTGCTCACCGGCGGCGAGCTCCCTGCCATGGTGCTCGTGGACGCCGTGGCCCGTCTCCTGCCGGGGGCGCTGGGCGACGAGCAGTCCGCGCGTGACGACTCGTTTGCTACCGGGTTGCTGGAAGGACCTCTGTACACCCGGCCAGCCGATTTTCGCGGCATGAAGACTCCTCCTATACTCCTGTCGGGCGACCACGCCGCGGTGGCCCGCTGGCGGCGTCGGTGGGCCCTTGCTCGGACCTGGCAGCGACGCCCGGACCTCCTGCCGACCGCCGACCTCACGTCGGAGGATCGCGTGCTGCTGGCGGACCTGGAGCGAGAGGGCTTGGGGGTGCTGGACGAGGGCGCGCCGTGATACGCTGACCCCACGCTGGCGCCCGCCCCGAGCGTGAGGCTCCGGCCACCAGCTCCAGGAGCCCCCTTTGGCGGACGAGCAAGACCCCGAGCAGCAGACCTCGGACCCGGCGACTCCCCTGGAGGAGTCGGCGGCCACCCCGCTACGTCGCCAGTACCTTCACGTGAAGCGCCAGCATCCGGACGCCATCGTCCTCTTTCGCCTCGGGGACTTCTACGAGACGTTCGACGACGACGCCCGCGCCGTCGCCGCGGACCTGGAGATCGTCCTGACCTCACGGGAGATGGGGAAGGGCCATCGCGTGCCCATGGCGGGCATCCCTCATCACGCCCTCGACTCGTACCTCGCTCGTCTGATCCGTCGTGGGCATAGGGTGGCGATCTGTGATCAGGTCGGCGACCCGGCCACAAGCCAGGGGTTGGTGGACCGGGAGGTGGTGCGGGTGGTCACCCCCGGAACGGTGGTGGAGCCCTCCCTCCTCGAAGAGAACTCCAACAACTACTTGGTCGCCGCCGTGGTTCGGGGCGACGAGGCGGGCCTCGCGTACGTGGACATCACCACCGCCGAGTTCGCCACCACCCAGATGCCACTGTCGGGCCTCCGACTGGAGATGGAGCGCCTCGCCCCACCGGAGATTCTTTACGCTCAGGGAGACGAGGCGCCCATCGACCTCACATCGGGCGGAGGCCCGATGCCCCACGTGACGCGCATCGAGGCGGACGCCTTCGATCCGGACCTCGCGCGGCGCGCGCTCTTGGACCACTTCGGCGTCGCGACGCTGGAGGCGTACGGCTGCGAGGGGCACCCGCTGGCCGTCCAGGCGGCCGGGGCCGTGCTCGCGTACCTCCAAGGGACCCAGAAGGGGGCACTCCGCCAGCTCACCGGCCTCCGTACCTACTCCCCAGACCGGTACATGACCCTGGACACGCAGACGCGGCGCAACCTGGAGCTTTTCCAGGCCGGGCGGTTTGGGAGCGGACCATCTCTTTTCAGCCTTCTGGACCGGACCCGGACCCCCATGGGTGGCCGCCTCCTGCGCCGCTGGCTAGGGCAGCCTCTCCTGGAGCGGGAGGCGCTGGAGGGCCGGCTGGACATGCTCTCGTGGTTCCACGAGAGCGCCATCCGTCGAGGCGAGGCCGGGCGGCTGCTCGGCGGAGTGTCGGACCTGGAGCGGCTGGTCAATCGCGTCCGCTCCGGAGTGGCGCTCCCCAGAGAGGCCGCCGCCCTGGGGTACAGCCTGGCGGCGGTGCCTGACATCCTGGCCCTCCTGGCCGAGGGGGAGGCGCCCCCTGATCGCGATGTCGCCGCGCTCCGTTCCTGCCCGGAGGTCGTAGACCTGGTGGCTCGCGCGCTCGTCGACGACCCCGGTCCCGTCGGCGGACAGGCTGGGGTCATCCGCGACGGGTTCTCGCCGGAGCTTGACGATGTGCGGCGTGCGTCGCGGGAGGCGCGCGAGTACATCGCGGGACTGGAGCGACGAGAGCGGGAGCGGACGGGCATCGGCTCCCTCAAGGTGGGCTACAACCGGGTTTTCGGGTACTACCTGGAGGTCTCCCGCGCCAACCTTTCCCGGATCCCCGACGACTATTCGCGCCGCCAGACCCTGGTGAACGCCGAACGGTTCATCACCCCGGACCTGAAGGAGCACGAGGCCCAGGTGCTGGGCGCCCAGGAGCGGTTGGAGGAGCTGGAGGGCGCGCTCTTCCGTCAGGTGTGCCAGCAGGTTGGCGAGCAGGCGGATCGGGTCCTGGAGACGGCGGCGGCCCTGGGCCGACTGGATGCGCTCTGCGGGTTGGCGGAGGTTGCCGCGCGCCAGGGGTACGTTCGACCCACGCTGACGGACTCGGAGGCCCTGGACATCCGCGCGGGGCGGCACCCGGTCGTCGAGCGAGTGCTGCCCTCCGGCACATTCGTGCCCAACGACACCGAGATGGGCGGCGAGGGACCGTGGCTGGCGCTCCTCACGGGTCCCAACATGGCTGGGAAGTCCACCTATATCCGCCAGGTGGCCCTCATCACCCTCATGGCCCAGGTGGGCAGCTTCGTGCCGGCGGAGTCGGCAACCATTGGCCTGGTGGACCGCATCTTCACGCGGGTGGGACTTCAGGACGACCTCACCACGGGCCAGTCCACTTTCATGGTGGAGATGGTGGAGACGGCGGCCATCCTGCACCACGCAACCCGCCGCTCTCTGGTGGTCCTGGACGAGATAGGCCGGGGAACGAGCACCTATGACGGTCTGGCAATTGCACGTGCCGTGGCGGAACACCTGCACAGCCACCCACGCCTGGGGTGCAAGACTTTGTTCGCAACCCACTACCACGAGCTGACGGAGATGGCCGAGTACCTGCCCCACGCCGCGAACTTCAACGTGGCCGTGACTGAGGAGGGTGAGCGGGTAATCTTCCTGCACCGAATCGTGCCTGGCGGAGCGGACAAGAGCTACGGCGTCCACGTGGCCAGGCTCGCGGGGCTCCCCCAATCGGTCGTGGGCCGGGCGTGGGACATACTGACCGACCTTGAGGCTCGCCCCAGGGACGGCGGCTCCGGCGAGGCGCGGCCGCTTCGTCGCGGCGCCGGGGGTAGGGTGGGCGTGCCGGCGGCGCAGCTTCCCCTCTGGGGCTCGGAGTCTGCTGACCTGCTGGCGGAGCTTGGGCGGCTGGATATCGCGACGATGACGCCGCTGGAGGCGCTCAACAGGCTGTACGAAGTCCAGCAACGGCTAAGGGGGCTGTCAGAGGGCGGCGCGTAGGGGCGCCAGCGACCGCTAGGGCGTGGGGAACGGGGGGTTGTCCGCCCACCATGGATCGCCGTTGTCGAATTGGGCGAACGGGACCCAGATGTCGCTGGTGGTGTCCTTCACGTCGATGAACTCGAACCCGGACTGGATGGCGAAGTACCTGTCCATGAAGGTGTCGCCGAGGTGGAAGTAGGTGTCGGCGTCGAACTGGGCCCGCACATCGTCGAGTCTGTGCTTGAGGACCACGAAGTCCACGACGATGTCGTGATCCCTCCACATTTCCTTCTGGTTGTCGATCGGGCGGTCCGAGCAGCTGCCGACGACGTATCCCTGGGCCTTCGCTTTCCTGACCATGTCCATGGTGACGATCCCAGGGGGGTCGCCCACCTCAAGAGTGCCGTCTATGTCGAAGCTGATCAGAAGCGCCAAGCCCGTCCTCCTGTGAGTGTGAAGCAGAGGCGTATAGCTTGGTCCATTATACCTAGGGGTGTCAAGGAGTTCCGCGCGACATAATCCATGGGCCGACTCCCTGTTTTCGCCGCGCGGTGGCGCTCAATGGGCGGCTCTGGTAGACTGTGGGCGCTTTGTAGCCGCCGCGACCGGCCGGAGAGTCGGCGCGGACCCTGTGGAGGAGCGACCTCAAGCGTGCACATCTACTTCGACATGGACTACACCCTGATCGGCCTCACGGGCACCCTTCGGCCCCTGGTGAAGGAGACGTTTCAGCAGCTCCTTGACGACGGACACACCTTGTACATCTGGTCCGGGATCGGCGACCGCACGCAGGAGGTGCGGAAGCTCGGCCTGGAAGAGTACGTGTCCGGCATCTACCACAAGCCGATCGACGACTATGAAGCTCTCGTGCGCGCCAAGTTTGAGCGCCAGGAGCTTCAGGTCTATCCAGACATGGTCATCGACGACCACTCGGAGATCGTGTCCGCGCTGGGCGGGGTCGTCGTCCGGGCTTACTTCGCGGGCGACAACTACGATCGAGAGATGGAGCGCGTCTACCAGATCATAAGTGACTACGTGGAGAGCGGCTCTTGCTCGGATCCCGCTTTCCGCCCCCGACCCGACAACCTCTACGGCAACGGCTCTTCTCCCCAACATCATCCCGCGTAGCCTCGGCGATGCCCATCCACGTCCTGGCCCCGGGGATCGCAGCCCGCATCGCTGCCGGTGAGGTCGTCGAACGTCCCGCCTCCGCCGTGAAGGAGCTCGTCGAGAACGCCCTGGACGCCGGCGCCACGTCGATCCGCGTCGAGGTCACGGGCGGCGGGCTCGACACCATCCGCGTTGTGGACGACGGCGCGGGAATTCCCGCCGCCGAGGCCCACCACCTCTTTCAACGCCACGCCACGTCCAAGCTTTCGTCGGCGGACGACCTGGACCGGGTCGCGACGCTCGGGTTCCGCGGGGAGGCGCTGCACTCGCTGGCGGCGGTGGCCGAGGTCGAGGTCCTGACCAGATCCGCGAGCGACGAAGCGGGCGTCCGGCTGATGGCGAGCGATGGTCGTCTGCAGGGCCAATCGCCGCATGGGACGCCCAGGGGCGCCGCGGTGACAATTCGACGCCTGTTCCGGGACGTGCCCGCCCGCCGCAAGTTCCTCCGTTCGCCCCAGGGCGAGACCTCTCGCATCCAGGCCGCGATCCTTCCCTACGTCCTTGCGTTCCCCGGCGTGCGGTTCACTCTGGTCGCCGACGGCCGCACTTCCATCTCCTCACCCGGCGACGGCACACTCCGAGAGGCGGTGGCGGCGGTCTACGGCGGAGAGGTTGGGCGGGCGCTGCTGGAGATGTCCGGAGACGCGGGAGGTGTGGCGGTGGAGGGGCTGGTGAGCCCTCCGGACCTGCACCGGGCGAACCGGACCTACATATCGCTCTACGTGAACAGACGCCCGGTCCAGAGCCGGAGCCTGGCCTACGCCGCCGTCGAAGCGTACCAGGGGTTCCTACCCGTGGGGCGGAGTCCGATCGCAGTGCTCTTCGTGACCGTTCCCTACGACGAGGTCGACGTGAACGTCCACCCCGCCAAGGCCGAGGTGCGGTTGAGCCGCGAGCGGGAGGTGTTCGGGCTCCTCCAGCGGGCTGTTCGGGAGGCCGTTGTCGCCCGGTCCCCCGTGCCCCAGATCGCTTCCTCGGCGTGGGGGGGCACGGCCCGCGCAGGGCCGTCCGACGCGCCGCCGATCTTGCGTTCCATCGGGCCCACCCACTCCCCGGCCCTTGGCTTTCCGCCGCCCCCAGCGCCGGCCGGAGTCCGCGCGAGCGACCGAGCCGAAGACGCGACGGACGGCCTCCAGGGAGGCCTGCTGCCGGTGGACGCCCTTCCCGCCCTTCGGGTATTGGGGCAGGCCCACGAAACGTACATCGTGGCGGAGGGGCCGGACGGCCTCTACCTGATCGACCAGCACGCCGCCCACGAGCGAGTCATATTCGAGCGGCTGAAGAGGTCGGCGGCCCGCCGAGAGCCAGATATCCAGGGACTCCTGGAGCCGGTCGTTGAGGAGCTGACGCCCCTCCAGGACGAATTGGTCCACGAGCAGGGGTCGATCTTGACCGACTACGGTTGGGTGCTGGAGCCGTTTGGGACCCGCAGTTACCTGGTGCGCGGCGTGCCTTCCGTCCTCGCGCGCCGGCCCCCGGCACAGGCGTTCCTGGACCTGTTGGATGGACTGCTGGAGGCCTCAGACGTTCCGTCATGGGAGGACCGGGTAGCGGCGACGGTGGCGTGCCACGGCTCCGTGCGGGCGGGGGGGTCCCTGAGCCGGGACGAGATGATGGCGATGGTGCGGGACCTGGAGCGCTCGCCGCAGCCCCACACGTGTCCCCACGGCCGTCCGACCATGGTTCACCTGAGTGCAAGCCACCTGGAGCGGCAGTTCCTGCGGCGCTGAGGGACGGGGCATGGATGGCTGGCGCGTCCCGGCGCCAGGGCGCGCCTCGACTGCCCCGGGCCGAGCGCTAGGGCGGGTCCCCGGCGCTCTCCTCCGGGTGCTGTCGGCGGAGGAACTCCTCGATCTCCTCGATCGCCACCTGAGCGGTTGGCAGGTCTGTCGGCGATTCGTTCTCCTCGGGATCAAGGGCGTCGTCGTAGCGCTCCTCCAGCCGCCGGACGTACGAGCGGATCTCCGCGTTGTCGGCCAGCAGCTGCTCTACTTGGGTCTCAAATGCCTGGGACGCTCCTGCCATCTCTTGCAGGCTCACTGGCAACTCCAAAAGCGGGACCAGCCGACGGAGCAGGGCGTCTGTGACGCGGACGTTGGACGAGGTCTGCAGGTAGTGGGGCGAGTGCCCCCAGAGGGTCGCGTACGCGACCCTGCGGCGACGGCACGCGTCTATCAGGGCGGTGCCGATGCCCGTCGGCCCCTGGTAGCCGGTGCGGGTGGGCGGCCGGTCCTCCAGGACCTCCGATAGATGCTCGGCGTTCGCGGTGCCGGTGATGCGCGGAGCGCGCGTGTGGGGTACTGCGTCTAGGAGCGACCCCACCGTGATGACCAGCTGGACCTTGTGGCGGCGCACCACCTCCAAGATCGCCTCCATGTAAGCCTTCCACCGGAGCTGGGGCTCCGTGCCGGAGAACAGGATCAGGTCGTGGTCTCCGGCGTCGTCGTACCAGGAGTAGAAGTTGTTGCGCGGCCAATGGATGGTGCGCTTCCCCTCCGTGGAAACCTGGACGACGGGACGCATTCGAGTGAAAACGTAGAATTCCTCCGCGTCGATCTCAGCGAACTTGCGGGCGGGCAGCCTCCTCACCAGGAAGCGGACCGCTCGCGAGGCCGCCTCGTGGGCGTCCGGCCAACCGGCGAATGCAGCCACCAAGATCGGTGATCGCAGCGAAGGCTCGTCGTGAACGATCAGGTTTTCGATGGGACCGCTCCACGGCAAGGTGCTGCTAGTGTACCATCGGCAACCGCGACCCCACAACGCGCAGGCGGGCCGGCATGGGAGGCGAAGCGCGCGACCCTATGCCATCGCCGATAGGCCGTGGGCCGGGAACACCAGCCGTCGGACCTCGCCGACGGTAGCCTCAGCGTAGCGGCGCGCCTCCGCGCGGATGCCAGGCTCGATGTCGGGCGGGTTGGGGTCCGCCAACCGCTTGATCCCGTACAGTCCTTCGTAGGCATCCGGGACCTGGTCGGGCCAATCGCGGCCAAGCATCACCCCGTAGGCGGAGGTCCACGCGCGGATGACCGCCGAGATGTCGTAGCCGCCGCCGCCCAGGGCGAGCCACCGGCCGGGGGAGAGGCGGCCGAGCTCGCGCACCGCCTCCGCGAACCCCTGCACCGTGAGCTGGAGGTGGGTGATCGGATCGTCGAAGTGGGTATCGATCCCCAGCTGGGTCACCAGCGCGTCGGGGCGGAACGCCTCGATCAGGGGTGGGACCGTCTCTCGGAACGCCCAGAGGTACGTTTCGTCGTCCGTGTAGGGGTAGAGGGGGACGTTGACCGCGAACCCTCGGCCGCCCCCAAGCCCCGCCTCGGACGGCGCGCCGGTGCCGGGAAAGAGGTACTGGCCCGATTCGTGGAGCGATATCGTCAGCACCCGGTCCGTTTCGTAGAACGCGTACTGGACGCCGTCCCCGTGGTGGCAATCGATGTCCACGTAGGCAACCCGCAGGCCCTCTTGGAGGAGGCGGTTGATGGCGATGACGGGGTCGTTGAAGGTGCAGAAGCCGGACGCGTAGCCGGGCATGGCGTGGTGAAGGCCGCCGGAGAAGTTGGCCGCCGCCTCGCACCGACCCGACAGCAGGAGCTCCGCGGCCGTCAGCGACGCCCCGGTCGACCAGACCGCGGCGTCGTAGACGCCAGAAAACACCGGGTTGTCGCCGTGGTCCGAGAAGTTGTACTTGGAGGCTTCGGCGAGCCGCTCGCCCCGGCCGAACGCCGCGACCGCCTCCACGTACTCGGGCGTGTGGAAGCCAGTCAGCGCGGCGATGGTCGCGGGCTCGGGGGCGACAAGGAGCGCGTCGTCGATCTGGAACGCGCCCAGGAGCTCCAGGAGCTCATAGGTGTAGCGGAGACGCGTCGGCACCATCACGTGGTCGTCTCGAAGGACGTGCCGGGTGAGGACATCGTCGTATACGAAAGCCGTTGACCCCACCTTGCCACCTCCATCACACGGAGCCATCGCGCCGGTCTTGCCACGTTGACGTTCAATAGAGGCCGCGATCACACGGCGACCTGGCTGCGCTGGTCATCGACGATGTCGCTTCGGTGTGGTGGCGGAGGCGGTCAGGGGGCGACCCGGGTTGCCTGGCCTCGGCGCCGCTCCGTCAAGTCCATCCGCGGAAGCGAAACCAGGCCAAAGCTGCGGCGCCCAGCCCCAGGGAGGCGCCGAGGACGATCCAAAAGGTCCAGCCGCTGTCCCTGGCGACCTCCCCGAGGGGCAGCCGCACGTTCATGCCGTACAGGCCGGACACCAGGAGCACAGGGAGGAGCACGGTGGCCAGCATCGTCAGGGCCCGCATCACATCGTTGGTCACGTAGGAGCTTGTGGTCACGATGGTGTCGTGGAGCCCATCGGCCACCTCCTTCAGCTCTTCCAGCTCCTCCCAGATGCGCCGGGTGTGGTCCGCCAGGTCGCCGAAGTAGACGCCGGGGTCCACCTTCAGGAAGGGGTACGCCTTCCGCTCCAGCAGCTCCATGACACCGATCTGGGGTCGGATGATCCGCCGGTACGAGATGATGTCGCGGCGGTAGACGGCGAGGTCCTGGACGTCGCGACGGCGGGGCCGCCCGAGCAGCCGGTCACCCACGCCATCGACGTTCTGGATGACCCGGTTGAGGATGGGGAAGCCGTCGTCCACCAGCATGTCCAGGATGCGATACAGGAGGTAGCCGGAGGAGCGGGACATGATGTCGGCGCGCACCGACTCGCTGTCGACGGCGTCGCGAAAGAGCTTGGTCATGGGCCGGAGGTCGCCGCGGTGCACCGTGACGATGTACGAGGAGCTGGCGAAGACGGAGACCTGGCTCGGCTGGGCGATGCGGAGCTGGCGGTTGAACACTGGGAAGTGGGTCACGATAAAGAGGTGGTTGTCGTACTCGTCGACCTTGGGGAGCTGGACCCTGCTGAGGCAGTCCTCAAGGGCCAGAGGGTGGAACCCATACAGATCGCCTAGGTGGCCCATCTCGGCCAGGCCGGGGCGCTCCACGTCAATCCACGTCAGCCCCTGCCAGGCGACGGACTGGATCTCCAGGTGCGACGGGTGCGACTGAGGCGTGGCCAAGGCGCCCCCTTTCCGTACGGAGATTCTACCACAGCGGCGGGTGACGGACCCCTCGGCGGAAGGGGGGTAGGAGGGGGTAGGGTCTGCTTGACGGAGGTAGGGGGTGGCGGTATAGTAGGAAGGC
>CAYTEC010000015.1:0-34634 GCA_964436745.1 uncultured Dehalococcoidia bacterium
ACGCGGAGCTGGATCAAGCCGGGGTGGCTTCACGAGTGGACGCCGGACGACCCGGCGTTCTGGGAGCGCACCGGAAAGAGGATCGCTTGGAAGAACCTGGTCGTTTCGATCCCGGCGCTGCACCTGTCATTCGCGGTGTGGCTCCTGTGGAGCGCGGTGACCGTCAACCTGAACAACGTGGGCTTCAACTTCACGGTTGGGCAGCTGTTCTGGCTGGCGGCCATCCCCGGGCTGACGGGGCCCACGCTGCGCATACCGCACTCGTTCCTGCCGAGCCTGGTTGGCGGGTGGGTGACCCACATCATCAACGTGGGAACGCTGCTGATACCGTCCACGTGGATGTTCTTGGCCCTGAAGGACCCCTCCACCAGTTGGAGCACCTTCATGGTCATCGGGGCCCTGTGTGGCTTCGGGGGCGGCAACTTCGCGTCCTCCATGTCCAACATCAGCTCCTTCTTCCCCACCAAGCAGCAGGGCCTTGGGCTTGGACTCAACGCCGGGCTGGGGAACCTGGGCGTGAGCTCGGTGCAGTTCCTGACCCGCCTGATCATCGGCGCGGGCATCTTCGGCGGAATCGCCGGAGGCTCGATGGTCTACGAAGAAGGGAAGTTCGTGGATGGCGGCTGGCTCGTCACAGTTGGCGGCGTGGTCAAGGACGTGTGGATGCAGAACGCCGCCTTCGTGTGGATCGTCCCGATAGCCGTCACGTTGATAGCGGCGATCCTGGTGATGAACAGTATCCGCGCCTTCTCCATCCCCCTGAAGGAGCAGCTCCAGATCTTCAAGCTGAAGCACAACTGGGTGATGACCTGGCTGTACACCATGGCTTTCGGCAGCTTCATCGGGTACGCGGCGGCGTTTCCCCTGACGATCAAGGTGGTCTACGGCGACCTGCCAGACGCACCAGACGGCCTCGCGCTCCAGTACGCTTTCCTTGGGCCACTGATCGGCTCGCTTATCCGGCCGATTGGGGGTGTGCTGTCCGACAAGTTCACGGGGGCGAAGGTCACGCTGGTGGCCGGGATCGGGCTCATCATCTCCTCCTTGGCCGTGACCATGTTCACCCATCCAACGGACATGAGCTCCTTCCCCTACTTCCTGGGCCTCTTCCTCGTGATGTTCACATTCACGGGCCTGCTCAACGGGTCCACGTTCCGGATGATCGGCGTGATCAAGCAATTCACGTTCCAGACGCGCGGACCGGTGCTCGGATGGACCTCCGCCGTGGCCGCCTACGGCGCCTTCATCATCCCCATCGTGTTCAAGGGCGCTATCGAGTCCACGGGCGCGCCGGACCGCGGCTTGTACATCTTCGTGACGTACTACACGATCTCCATGGGGATCCTGTGGTTCTTCTACCTCAGGAAGAGCGCCGAGGAATATGGAGCCTGATGTGACAATTCCAAGCCACGACTGGCTGTGTCAGCAGATTGTCGAAGGCGCGCCGGACGCCATCATCTTCGTGGACAGCGATGGGGTCATCCGGCTCTGGAACGCAGGAGCGGAGGCCATGTTCGGCCACGGCGCGGCCGAGGCGACCGGCCAGACGCTCGACCTGATCATCCCGGAGCGGCTTCGCGAGCGGCACTGGGAGGGCTATCGGACGGTGATGTCGAGCGGCGTCACGAAGTACGCCGAGGGGCTGCTGGCGGTGCCAGCCGTAACGAAGGACGGCGCGCGAATCTCGATCGAGTTCACCATCAGCCTGTTGAAAGACACCACCGGCGTTCCCCTGGGGGCAGCGGCCGTCATCCGAAACGTGACGGAGCGTCGAGCGGGCGAGCGCGAGACACAAGAGCGCATTGCCCAGCTTGAGGCGCAGGTAGCGGCGGGTGGTCCGCCGGCCGAGCCGAAGTAGCCGAATCGCTGGAACCTGGGTTGCTCCGACCCTCGCCGGGACCTGTAGCGGTCCCGGCGAGGGTCGCTTCTCGGGGCCTGGGTGTGTAGGCAAAGCTGGCGGGGGTCATTTCGGCCACACTCGCCCACGCACAGCCCCGTGAGCGGCGGACCGCCGCCCACGCCCTCTCTGGCCGGCGATTCGCATGCCGGACCCCGGCCTCCACGGTCGTGGTCGCGCCGGGCATGTGACCGTGGGTGCTAGGTCTAGTGGTAGTGGTGGACGACGCGCGCATCACCCCGACACATGAGCCGTCACGAGGCAACGGCTCGAGGTAGTCGCGACAATGAGGGGAAGCATCCATGGAAGGGAGGCCACCGGATTGACCGGGTAGACCCCATTTCTGACGTAGGTGTTGCTGGCCCGCCGTTCCTATGCAGCCAACGAGGCCCCGGCCTCGCGTTTGGGGCGCTGCCGGGCAGACTCCGCTTCTGCCGTGTCGATGCCCTGTGGCTCGGGGCCGCCCGTGTGCACTCAGACTCACGCGGCTGGTACGGAATCTTCACGCTCTCCAAGCGCAGGACTCCCTAGACGCTCCAGGGCGAACGCCCCTACACCAGGCTCACCGGGTCCACGTCCACCGTCCACCGGGGCGGCAGGGGGACCTCGTCCAGCAACGATGGCAGGTCGACGGCAGAGGACGGCGGCACCCGCACCACCACCTGCCATCGGTAGCGGCCCCTCAGTCGAGCCGAGAACGCGGGAGCCGGCCCGATGACATCCACCTCGCTCAGGCCTCGGGCACGGCACAGGTCACGGAACTGGCTGGCCAGTCGCTCCGCCTCCTCGCGACAGTGGGTGGCGCTCGTGTGCTGGTAGAGGAACTGGGCGAGCCGCGCGAACGGCGGGTTGCGGTGCTCCCAGCGGTACGCGATCTCCCGCTCGTAGAAACCCTCGTAGTCCTGTGCCGCCCCGGCCTCCACGGCGTAGTGGTCCGGCGAGTAGGTCTGCACGATGACTCGCCCGGCCGCCTCCCCCCTGCCCGCGCGTCCCGCCACCTGGCAGAGGAGCTGGAACGCCCGTTCCCCCGCGCGGAAATCGGGGATGTGCAGGCCCAGGTCGGCCAGCACGACGCCGACGAGCGTTACGCGGGGGAGGTGAAGCCCTTGCGCGACCATCTGGGTCCCCACTAGCACCTGGGCATCGCCGCGGGCGAACCGCTCCATCAGCGTCCGATGCGCGTCGCGTTCGCGGGCGGCGTCCCGGTCCCACCGCACCGCCGCCACGCCGAAGAGCCGTTCCACCTCCTGCACCACACGCTGGGTGCCGAGTCCCAGAGGGCGGATTCGGGTGCCTCGGCATCCAGGGCACCGAGCGGACGCGCGGGAAGACCGCCCGCATCGGTGGCACACCAGGCGCTCGCCCTCCGAGTGGTAGGTCAGCGAGGTGTCGCATCGACGGCAGACCAGCACGTGGCCGCAGTCCCGACACTGGACGGTGCCGCCAGCGCCCCGACGGTTCAGGAAGAGGATCGCCTGCTCACCGCGGACCAGGACGTCGCGCATCGCCGCCTGGAGGGGCCGGCTGAAGATGCTGCGGACGCCGGCCTTCAGCTCGTCGCGCATGTCCACGACTTGAGCTCCGGCCATCGGGACGGGGACCGGGCCCCCGTCCGGTCCCGCACGGACCCGCCCGGGTAGCGTCAGCAGCCGGTACTCGTCCCGCCTAGCGCGGAGGAAGCTGCCGATGTCCGGGGTGGCGCTGCCAAAGACCACCGTCGCGCCGTGCAGCTCCGCCAGTTTCACCGCCACGTCTCGGGCATGGTAGCGCGGGCTGGCCTCGGCTTGCTTGTAGGTCCACTCGTGCTCCTCGTCCAGGATGACGAGGCCCAGATCGGGCTGCGGCGCGAAGACAGCGCTCCGAGAGCCGAGGACCACGCCGAAGTCGCCCCCGTGGATGCGCCACCACGTATCGTACTGTTCGCCTGGGGTCAGGCCGCTGTGGAGCAGGCCCACTCGGCCTGGAAAGCGTCCCTCCAGCCTCGCGACGAGCTGCGGGGTCAGCGAGATCTCCGGCGCCAGGAGGATGCCTCGCTTGCCCCGGGCGAAGCACTCGGCCAGCGTCCGGAGATATACCTCCGTCTTTCCGCTGCCCGTCGGCCCGTGGAGGAGGAAGACGCGGCCGCCGCCCGAGGCGTCCAGCGCATCGACGATTGCCGACACCGCGACCCCCTGACTCTCCGTCAAGGGGGGTGGCGTCTCCACGGCGTAAGAAGTCCCAGCGAGGGGATCGCGAGTGCGCCGCTTTGGCTCGATCGCGGCCAGGCCCTTCGCCCGCAGGGCGGAGACCACCGAGGCCCCGAACTCCTTCCGGGCCTGTGTGGCGTTGGCGGCGTCCTCCGCCAGCAGGTGAAGAAGGAGCTCGGCCTGCCGAGGTCCCAGGCCCGCCGCAGGCTGGGGCGCGTTCCGAGCGGCGTCGGTGGGCCGCAAGGCGCCCGAGAATGCCGGGCGCGCCCTGGGCCGCTGCCACCGCCATCCCCTGACGACCAGCCCCGTGCGGAGCAGCCCGCGGATGGCCGCGTTCGCCGCCAGGCCCAGGTCTCGGCGAATGCGCTCCTCGTCCACCGCGCCGTGCAAGCGGAGGAGGTCAAGGAGGCGTCGTTGACCCTCGGGCAGGCCGTCGTCCCGTGTGTCGCGGCCCGTTGGGGTGAGGCTCAGGGAGGCCAGGAGCCGTCGTCGGTAGTCGAAGGGGAGCATGAGGGATGCGGTCTCGTGCAGCGAGGAGCGCGTCTCACGGCTGAGCCACCGGGCCAGGGCGAGCTGACGAGGAGTGAGCGCGGGGTCGGCGCCCAGCGGTCCGACGACCGGGCGCACCTGCTCCACCGACGAGATCGTGGTGCGGGCGAAGACGATGCCGGGCGCGAGCCGCGGCCCCAAGGGAACCAGAACCGCGTGGCCTGGCTCCAGGCGCATGCCGGGGGGGACCAGGTAGGTCAGGGTCCGGTCCGGGCCCATCGGGGCGTCGACCGCGACCTCCGCGTACTGGAAACCTACGGGGGGGCCCTGCGGCGGCCTGTCTGGCATCCCATGTCCCCGCGCAGGGGGTCTCGGGTCAGGACCCGGAAGCGGCGTCGCTGGTGTCGGCCAATTGGGCGGCGGCCTGGCGGGCACGGAGGAGTCGCGTGGCCATCGGCAGTTCCTTGATGCGGGCGGCGCGCCCCGAGAGGTCGCGCAGGTAGTAGAGACGCGCTCGTCGTACCTTGCCGAACCGCGTGACCTGCACGGACTCGATGTGCGGGGAGTGGAGGGGGAAGCTCCGCTCGACGCCGGTCCCGTGGGTCACCCTGCGTACGGTGAAAGAGGCCGCGGGGCCTTTCCCGCCCCTCCGCAGGAGCACCACGCCCGTAAACGGCTGGATGCGAACGCGCTCGCCCTCGCGGACGCGATAGTTGACCTGCACCGTATCGCCGGGGCCGAACCGCGGGATCGCGGAATTGGGTTGAATCTCTACCAGGTGGTGGGCATCCATGCTTCGCTTCCTCTTGTCAAGCCGGGGCCGCGCAGGCGAACCACGAGTAATCGTTCGTACGTATCTTACTGCCGGGTGGGGTTCCGGGCAACCCCGCCGCCACGAGCGGCTACTGCTTCCAGAACCGCTCTTCCGTAATTTTCCAACCCAGGGGCTCGAACTGCTCCTTGATCGACTCGATCATGCCGGGGTGGCCGCAGGCGTAGATCAGAGTCGACGCCGGGTCCAGCTCGAACTGCTCGATGTACTTGCCGACTACGTTGTTGACGCGGCCGGTCTCTCCGTCCCACCCGTCGTTCCGCTTGTCCTGGGGCCGGCTTACCGTGCGGACGAAGGAAACCGTCTCGGGATTCTCCTCCGCCAGTCGGCACATCTCCACGTCGTAGCCGAACTCGTCCTGGTAGCTGGCTCCGTGGAGTAGGTAGAAGCGGTGTCCCTCTCCCCCGCGATGGAGGTAGTCTCTGATGATGCTGACGTACGGCACGATGCCGGTGACCGTGGACACCATGAGGTGCTGGTGGTAGCTCGGCGTGAGGTTGAAAATGCCCTTGGCGCTTGGCCGAATGGTGACGGTGTCGCCGGCGCGAAGCTCGTACAGGAGTGGAGTCAGCTCGCCGCCCGCCGCGCGCGGCACCAGCTCGATGAAGAGCTCCAGGTTCGGTTCGCTCGGCGCGGAGACGATGGAGTAGGCGCGCTCGATGCCGCTGAGGCCAATCGTGCAGTACTGGCCCGGCTTGAAGCGGAAGGGAATCTCCGGCTCCAGCCACATCACCCAGAGGTCGTCCGTCAGGTCCTCGCGCCGGACCACGCGCGCCAACGGAAGGCTTCGTTTGGGTGCTTGCTTCGCCCGAGTGACCACCGCTCCCTCCTCACCGTGCTCTCATTCCTGCCGCACGCCGCTAGCCCGCAGAGCCCCCGGAGTGTGAACGCTCTCACACGTCCAGCATACGGCATTCAAGTCACGGTCGCAATCACGCCGCGGCACGATCTGGAGGCCGAATTCGCACGTCGTGGGCCGATCCCGCTGTCCCGTCGCGCCCCCGGGTGGTGGGCTTGACGGACGCGCGCTCCGCCCTTAGATTTCTATCTCTACGCCCCACTCAATGGTCCGTGGAGGACGAGAGGACGCATGGCCGTACTACGCATGGCGACGATGACACCGGCCCGCGGTCGCAGAGCCGAGGTGGAGGCGCTCCAGAGGCGCATTCTGGCCCTGGATGCTGCCCAGCCCGATTCGTGATGGCCGTCCAGTTCGGGGAGCCGGGCGATCTGGGTCCCCTGGGCCGCGTCATCATCTGGGAGAGCGAGGAAGCCGCCAACCACGCCTCTCTCTTCGAGGAGGTGCAGGCCCTGCGCTCCCAAGTCAACCTGGCTATCGAGGATGGGCACACCGACGTCATCTATCACGTCACCGGGGACATCCTGGGAGCGTAGTGTCCCGGCCGGTCGCGGCCTCGGGGCGCGCCTCGGGGCCGTTCGCCTACGCCTCCGCGGGGCGGAGACCGAGCAGCCGAAGTTGGAGCGTCTCCCTTCCCCGGAAGTTGTTCACCTCCAGGGTGTAGGCCAAGTCCACGCTGACGGGCTTCGCGCGGCCGGCCGGTTGCCGGAGCGACTCGGGCCAGGACTGGTCGAAGGCCACCGCTTCCCACGTGGCGCCGCTGTCCCGGACCTCCAGGCGGAGGTGCTGCCTCTGCGCGCCCATGGTCCGAGCGCCGATCGCCTGCACGCCACGGGTCAGGAAGACCGGAGCCGGATTCCCCTGACCGAACGGCGCCATGTCGCGAAGGAAGCCGAACGTCTCACCCATGAGGTCCCTCACCGACACCTCGGCGTCGATGCGCAGCGTCGGGGCCAGTCCGAGGCCGCCCAGAGCGGCTCGGGCCGAGGCCACGAGCCGGTCGCGGACCGCCGGCATGTCACTGGTGCGGGCCGTGAAGCCCGCCGCCGTGGGGTGTCCCCCGAAGCGGACGAACAGGTCGCGGCACTCGGCGAAGGCCCCCGCCAGGTCGAACTCCGGGATGCTGCGCCCGCTCGCCCTTGCCACGTCGCCGTCCACCGCAACTACGACCGTGGGGCGGTAGTAGCGCTCGGCGATCCGGCCTGCCACGAGTCCGTTCACGCCAGGATCGAACTCCTCACTCTCAAGGACCAGCATCGAGTGGCCGTCCGCCGTCCGCTCGGCCTCCGTCTCCGCGAGCGCCAGCAGATCGGTCGTCAGCTGCCGGCGGCGGGAGTTGAGGCCCTCAAGAGCCCTGGCGAGCGACCGCGCCTCGGCGGCGTCCCGTGCCGTCAGCAGCCGGAAGCTCGTCTCGGCGTCCTCCATGCGCCCCGCCGCGTTGATCCGGGGGGCTATAACGAAGGGGATCGACTCGTGGTCTAGCTGCTCCCGAGCCGTTCCCGCCGCCTCTAGGAGGCCCAGGAGGCCCGGCCGGGCGGTGCGACGTATCGCGTCGAGCCCCTCCTTGGCCAGCACCCGGTTCTCGCCCTGCAGAGGCGCCATGTCCGCGACGGTCCCCAGAGCGGCCATCTCCAGCGCCCCCTCGTCTAGGGGGAGGCCGGCCTGAGCGTCAAGGGCTTGGACCAGCTTGAAAGCAAGTCCGGCGCCCGTGAGATGGGGGAACGGGTAGTCGCCGACGCCGTACCCGGAGGTCACCACGGCGCAGGCCGCGGGCCGCCCCGACCCCGGAACGTGGTGGTCGGTCACGATCACATCGATGCCGGCCGCTTGCGCCGCCACAACCTCGGCTACGGCGGTGACGCCGGTATCCACTGTGACCAGAAGGGAAACGCCCCGGCCTTTCAGGTCCTCGATGGCCTCGAAGTTCAGCCCGTGGCCCTCCCGCACCCGGTGCGGGATGTAGACGACGGTGCGTCCCCCCAGCCGCGCCAGGGCCTCGTGGAGGAGCACCGAGGCTGTTACGCCGTCGGTGTCGAAGTCGCCGAAGACGGCGATGGACTCCCCCTCCCGGATCGCCCGCAGGATGCGAGGGACGGCTATGTCCATGTCCGGAAGGAGGTACGGGTCGTGGAGCCCGGATCGTCCCGCTCCCAGGAAGGCATCGACCTCGTCCCGCGTTCCTAGGCCGCGGGCGTGGAGAAGCTGGGCCCAGAGTGGCGGCATCCCCAGCGCGCGGGGGAGGTCCGACGGCATTGGGTCCGCCAACGACCAGCGCCGAGGCGGCGGGAGGAAGTGGGCAGCGGGTTCCAAGCGAGGCACCCCCGTGGTGGGTCGCGGCCGGTGTGGGGCCGTTCGGTGGCCCGGCGGTGGGTGGGTTAGGGTTGGTACCTCTGGAACACGAGGCTCGAGTTGTGGCCGCCAAAGCCCAGGGCGTTGCTCATGACGGTGTTCACGGACCCCTGGCGGGCGACCCCCGGGATGTAGTCCAGGTCGCAGTCCTCGTCGGGGTGCTCCAGGTTGATGGTGGGGGGCATCATGCCGTCACGGATCGCCATCACGCAGGCGGCGGCCTCCACGGCCCCGGCGGCGCCCAGAAGGTGGCCGGTCATCGACTTGGTGGAGCTGATGGGGAGCTTGTAGACCCCGTCGCCGAACACGCCCTTGATGGCCTGGGTCTCGAACTTGTCGTTGAGGGGGGTGGAGGTGCCGTGGGCGTTGAGGTAGTCCACGTCCTCGGGCCGCAGCCCCGCCTGATCGAGGGCTTGTCGCATGGCGCGAGAGCCGCCCGCTCCGAAAGGGGCAGGCTGGGTGATGTGGGAGGCGTCGGAGGTGGCCCCGTAGCCGACCAGCTCGGCGAGGGGCTCGGCACCGCGGTCCAACGCGTGCTGCAGCCGCTCTATGACCAGGAGCCCGGCGCCTTCCCCGATGACGAACCCGTCCCGCTCCGCGTCGAACGGCCGGGACGCTCTCTGGGGATCATGGTTGTGCCTGGAGAGCGCCCTGCAGGCGGTGAATCCGGCGACGGCGATAGCGCAGACCGGCGCCTCCGCCCCACCGCAGATAGCCACGTCCACAACCCCGCGGCGGATCATCTCCGCGCCCTGGCCGATGGAGTCCGAGCCAGTGGCGCACGCGGTGACCGTGCAGTAGCTGGGACCCTTGGCCCCCAGCATGATGGAAACCTGCCCGCCGGCCATGTCTACAAGCATCATTGGAACCAGGAAGGGGCTGATCCGGCTGGGCCCCTGCTCGTGGAGGACGTCGTACTGCTGGGAGAGGGTCATGATGCCCCCAACGCCGCTCCCGATGAGCACCGCGGTTCGCTCGGCGAGCGTTCCCTCCAGCTTGAGCCCGGCCTGCCCCACGGCCTCCAGGGCCGCGGCCACAGCCAGATGGGAGAAGCGGTCCATGCGGCGCGCTTCCTTGCGGTCCATGTAGTCGGTGGGTTCGAACGCCTGGATCTCCGCCGCGATCTGGCACTCGAAGCCCTCGGTGTCGAACGTCTCGATCCGTCCGATACCCGAGCGCCCCGCCAGCATTCCTTCCCAGGTGCTCTGGGCGCTCAGCCCCAGGGGGCTCGCCATCCCGAGGCCCGTGACGACAACGCGCACGTTGTTCACGTGAGTCTCCTTTCCATTGCTCGCACAGTATCCATGTCCTCGCCGGACCGCTGGGAGCGCATGACGCCTGTTGCAAGCCTGCGCGCCTCAAACGCGAATTATAGCAGAGGCGTCAGACGGAAGGAACGGCGGCGTGAGGGTGGTCCCAGCACCCTTGAGTTTCCCCCGCGTCGCCTCTCCCGGCCATCCCGAGCGGCCCAAGCAGGGACAGACAGGCTGTCGGAAGTCTCCCCGCTCGTGGTGAGCTTGTCGAACCACGGAACCTAGGGTGGCCTTCGGTCCTTCCTCGCCGTAGGCTCCGAGGCTCTGCGAGCGCCGAGGGGATTCTGGGCTGCCCTGGCCGACGTTCGGTGTGTCCCACCCGCCCGCCCGATCCATTCTTCCTGGGGGGTTCCCCCCCAGACCCCCGGGCTAGGCACCACGGCTCTCTAGTGACGAGCCCCCTGCCAGTTCGCGATGACACCGTCGAACCGCGCCCGACGCGCGCGGCGGCCAAGTCGGAGCACGGGGCGGAGGGGGAATGCTGGCAACCTGCCCACAGAGTGGGTGCAGGGCACGCCCTACCGTCACTCCTCGTAGAACGCCACCGCCAGGAGACCGGGGCCGGTATGAGCGCCGATAACGGGCGTGAATGGGACGATCAGGGCCTCGGCGCAGGCGAACCGGGCCTGGACCTGCCGGAGCAGCTCCCCCGCCTCGTCCGGAGCGTCGGCGTGCATGGCCACCACGTGAAGCGGACCCTCACCCACGCGCTTGGCCATGGTCGCCAGCATCCGCGCGATCCCCTTGGCCTTGGTGCGGGGTCGCCCGACGAGCCGTACTTCCCCCCGCCAGATGTCCAGGACGGGCTTGATGTCCAGGAGGGTGCTGGCCCAGAGAGCGACCCGAGGGATGTGGCCCCCTTTCCAGACGTAGTGGAGCGTCTCCATCACGCCGAGGAAATGGACCCGCTCGCTCACGCGCTCCGCCACGGCGAAGACCTCGTTCAGGGACCTTCCCTCCGCGGCCGTCCGGGCAGCCGCCAGGGCCACCAGTCCTTCGGCGCCCCCCGCCGTGGTGCTGTCCAACAGTCGGATGCGAAGGTCCGGCAGTTCGTCACCCGCCACCTGGATCGCGGTCCGCGCGGCATCGTAGGTGCCGCTGAGACGGGAGGTGAGGGTCACGCACAGCAGATCCTCGGCGTGGAGAGCGGCCTCGTGGAAGGCAGCGAGGAAGCTAGCCGGGGACGGCGCGGAGGATTTCGGTAGGCCCTGTAGGCTGGGAAGGCGACGGTACAGCTCGCCGGGGGTCAGGTCCACGCCGTCGAGGTACGACGTGCCGTCCAGGTCCAGCTTCAACGGCACTATGTGGAGCGGAAGGCCCTCCAGGAGTGCCGTGGGCAGCGATACAGTGCTGTCGACGACCACCGCGACACGGCGGATTGGGGTCACCCGGCACCCGCTTCCCCGCTGCCGCCGAGCCGACACAAGCGTCCCAATGGCAAGAGGCCACCTCGCCGCCGAGCGCGCCGGATTCCGGCGCGCTGCCCTGAGAATGAGCTGTATTATGGGGAGGCTCAACTTGGAGAGTCAAGCTGGGGTGGGGCTATTGCCCCGGCGGGGAGGGCGCCCTTGGGCGAGCGGTTCCGCGTGGTCGTGCAGGTGCAGCCAGGGTCTCGACGGCCCGGACTCGCGGGCTGGGCCGAGGGGGTCCTGCGGGCGCGGGTGTCGGCCCCAGCAACGGAGGGGCGGGCCAACGACGCTCTGGTGGCGTTGCTCGCCGAGGCGCTGGGAGTGCCCCGGTCGGCGGTGCGCATCGTCCACGGGCGCGGCTCGCGGCGGAAGCTCGTGGAGGTCGCGGGGCTCGATGAGCGCGAGGGGGAGGAGAGGCTGGGGATAGTGTAGCGACGCAGGCTGCCGCAGGCCGGCTACAACTCGGCAATCACTGCCCGGATCAGGATGATGATGAATATGGCGATCATGGGGCTCAGGTCCAAGCCCCCCATGCGGGGCATCAAGCGGCGGATCGGCATTAGGACCGGCTCGGTAACCTGGTCCAACATCGCCTTGAAAGGGCTCCCCGCGGCCCCGGGAAACCAGGAGAGGACGGCGCGAGCGAAGATCGCGATAAGCATGGCCGTCAGCACCGCGTTCAGGAGCGTGGCGATAATGCTCAATCCTCTCCCCCCAGCAGCTTCGATTTTTCGTGGGCGGCCAGGACCGCGTGGAGCACCGCGGCGCGCAGCCCCGCATCTTCCAGGGCCAGCAGGCCCTCCGCCGTGGTCCCGCCCGGTGATGTGACCATGTTGCGCAGCGCCGCCGGGTGAGTCCCCGTCTCCACCGCGAGCTGGGCCGTGCCCAGCACTGTCTGACCCGCCAGCTTCTCGGCCATCGGCCGCGGCAGGCCTACGTGGACCCCGGCGTCGATCATCGCTTCTAGGAACAACAGCACGAAGGCGGGGCCGCTCGCGCTCAGGGCGGTCGCCATGTCCAGGTATCTTTCGTCAGCGACGTACGTCTCTTCGCCGATGGCGCCGAGCAGCCCCCGCGTGGCCTCGACCCGGTCCGATGGGACCTCGGGCGTCGCGGTCCATACGCTCATGCCCGCCCCAACCTGGGCCGGGGTGTTCGGCATGACCCGCACCAACGCCGCGTGATCCAGGCCGCGCCGGAGCGTTCCCAGCTTAGCTCCGGCGACGATGGAGAGGATGGTCTGGCCCGGCTGGAGGCACTCTCGCAGCTCGGCCATCACCGCCGGAAGATCCTGCGGCTTGACCGCCAGGACAACTAGGTCGGCGTCGGCCGCGGCCTGGGGGTTGTTCCCGGTGACGGCGACCCCGTACTCGTGAGCGAGGTGAGCGCGCCTGGCCTCGACGGGCTCCCCAACGACGACCTCCGACGGCGAGGCCAGTCCTCTGTCGAGCACCCGCGCCATGATGGCCGTGGCCATCGTGCCGCCCCCGATGAAGCCGATGCGCATCATCTCTCCTTGCCCAGCAAAGGCCGCCATTATACCACCGCGTACCTTGGCGACGCAGGACGTGGTCCTGACCAGCGCCGGCGGCCGGCCTACGCGGCGGCGGGGGCGTCGAAGCCGCGGCCGGAGGCCAGGTCGGCCGCCACCAGGGCGGCCCGCACCATGCTCGTGGCCTCGGCGATGCCCTGGCCGGCGATATCGAAGGCCGTGCCGTGGTCTACCGAGGTGCGGATGAACGGGAGGCCAATGTTGATGCTGATGCTCTCGTCGAAGCCGTGGACCTTGATGGGGATGTGGCCCTGGTCGTGGAACATGGCCAGGACCGCGTCGTACCGGCCCTGGATGGCCTGGTGGAAGACGATGTCGGCGGGGACCGGGCCCGTGGCGAGCACCCCTTGGCGGCGAGCTTCTTCCACCCCCGGCGCGATCTGCGTCGCCTCCTCATCGCCGAGCAGGCCGCCGTCCGAGCCGTGGGGGTTGAGTGCGGCCACGCCGATGCGGGGCGACTCGAATCCCCACCCACGGAACGCTTCGTCTGTCAGCAGCAGCACCGCTAGGATGTTCTCTTTCGTGACGGCGTCACAGGCCAGGCGAACGGAGCGGTGGGTGGTCAGGTGGACCACGCGCAGCCCCCTGGTCATGAGCATGGTGGGCACGCGCGACGCCCCCGCGATCCGCTGGAGGACCTCCGTGTGCCCGATCTCCTTGTAGCCGGCCAGGGTCGCGGCTTCCTTGTTGACTGGGGCTGTTGCCATCGCCGCCACGTCGCCGGAAAGGCAGAGGCGCGCCGCGCGCTCCACCCAGTCCATCGAGGCCCGGCCCGCCTCGCGGGACACGCGTCCCGGGGTCACGGCGGCGGGGTCCAGGTCGCCGGGATCAAAGATGGAGACGACGCCCGGCTGCCCTGCTGCACCCTCTGGGCCGGCCACGGCCTCCAGGGTGAAGGACGCCCCCACGAGCTTCATTGCGCCCCGCAGCGTCCGCTGGTCGCCGATGACTAGGGGCGCGCACCGGTCGAGCAGCCCGGGGGTTGCCAGAGCCTTCGCCACCACCTCCGGGCCGACGCCGCACGGGTCGCCGAGTGTGATCGCGACGACGGGTCTTTCGTTGCTCACCTTGCGATCGGCAGTCACGATGCCGGGCCCGGCTGGGCATGGGCGTGGCCGGCCATCGCGCGCCGCTCCATGTCGAGGACCTTGTCGAGGCGACGTCGGTGGCGCTCCTCCCCCGTGAAGGCGGCCCCGAGGAACGAGGCAGCGAGCTCACGGGCCAGCAGGTGGCCCACGACGCGCTCGCCCAGGCAGAGGATGTTCATGTCGTCGTGCTCGACGCCCTGGCTGGCGGAGTAGGTGTCGTGGCAGATGGCGGCCCGGGCCCCCGGGACCTTGTTGGCGGCCACGCACGCCCCGACACCACTCCCGCAGAACAGGATCCCTCGCTCGACGTCGCCGCTCGCCACGGCCGCGGCGACCGCTCCGGCGGGGTCGGGGTAGTCGTCGTCGGGATCCAGGGCGTGTGCTCCCAGGTCCACCACGTCGTGGCCCAGGTCGCGTAGCCAGGGGGCCAGGGCGGACTTGAGCCCGAAACCCGCATGGTCGGCGCCGATGGCCAGCCGCATGTTTCTTCCCCTTACTCCCGAGCGAGCGGTGCTGTTGGGCCGTGGCCAGTATACCAGGGTGGGGCTGCGCCGTCCCAGGGCGATGGGCGTGGGATGGGGCGGCTTGCCTTGACACGACCTGTCACTTCCGGTAGCCTTGTGACTTACAACTGAAGAGACAGCTCTTATCCAGACAGGCTGAGGGACCGGCCCGAAGAAGCCTGGCAACCGGTCCGTCCCCGGACCTCCGGCCCGAGGGAGATACGGTGCTAACGCCGTCAAGCAACCACGGTGGCTTGAACGATGAGAGTGGAGAGCGGATGGAGCTTCTCGGCGTGAGAAGCTTTTTTCTTGCCCGGAACGAGGAGTCCCGAGGGACAATGCAGACAGCTCACGCCGCGGGGGTCAGGGCCCTGGAGTGGACCGGCACGCACCTGCGTCTACTGGACCAAGCCCGCTTGCCCCACGAGGTCCGATACCTGGAGCTTCAGGACTGGCGAGAGGTCGTCGAGGCGGTCCGTGCCCTCAGCGTACGTGGAGCGCCGGCGCTCGGCGTGGCAGGCGCTTATGCGGTGGTCCTCGCGGCGCGGGAGCTGGCGGGGCTGGGAATAGGGCCGTTCCGCGAAGGGCTGTCGGCGGCGGCGGATGGGATTGCCCGCGCGCGCCCGACCGCCGTGAACCTGGCGTGGGGGGTGTCGCGCGCGCTCCGGGCGGCCGACAAGGCACGGACGCCCGCCGAGGCAGTGGCGGCGCTGGTCGCCGAGGCGGCGGCCATCCTCGACGAGGACGTGGCCGCGAACCGAGCCATCGGCGCGCACGGAGCCGCCCTGGTTCCGACCGGGGCGACGCTGCTCACTCACTGCAACACCGGCTCGCTGGCTACGGCGGGCCACGGGACCGCCCTGGGCATCGTGCGAACGGCGTGGGCGGAGGGGCGGCTGCGGGAGGTCATCGCCACGGAGACTCGTCCCCTTCTCCAGGGCGCCCGGCTGACGGCCTGGGAGCTTTCGCAAGACGGCATACCCGTGACGGTGGTAGTCGACTCCGCGGCGGGGGCGCTGCTTCGGGGGGGCTGCATAGAGGCGGTGGTCGTCGGGGCTGACCGGATCGCGGCCAACGGGGATGTGGCCAACAAGATCGGCACCTACTCTCTGGCGGTGCTGGCGCGTGCCAACGGCGTCCCCTTCTACGTGGCGGCGCCGACCACTACGGTGGACCTGGAGACCCAGACGGGGGACGGGATCCCCATCGAGGAGCGGCCGGGCGAGGAGGTCGAAGCGCCTCTGGGCACGCGGGCCACACCTCCGGGGGTGGCGGTCCTCAATCCCGCGTTCGACGTGACGCCCGCCGAGTACGTGACCGCCATCGTGACCGAAGCCGGCATCGCGCGGCCGCCCTACCGAGAATCCTTGGCCGGGATGGTGGCCCACCGTGGCTGATGCTCGCGTCGCAGTGGTCGGGGGGAGCGGGCTCTATGCGATGGAGGGTCTGGGCGACCTGCGCGAGGTCCGCGTGAAGACCCCCTTTGGCGACCCGAGCGACGCCATTCTGGTGGGCGAGCTGGACGGCGTGGCGGTCGCGTTTCTCCCACGGCACGGCAGGGGCCACGTGTTAGGCCCGTCGGAGCTTCCCGCGAGGGCCAACATCTTCGCCCTCAAGTCGCTCGGCGTGGAACGGGTGATCTCGGTCAGTGCCGTGGGGAGCCTCAAGGACGGGATACACCCTTTGGAGATGGTGGTGCCCGACCAGCTCATCGACCGGACACGGGTGCGCCCAGCGACCTTCTTCCAGGATGGGATCGTGGCGCACGTCGGCATGGCGGACCCCTTCTGCCCGGACTTGCGCGAGGCCCTCATCCAGGGGGTGCAGGAGACGGTGGAGAACGTCCACACGGAGGGCGTCTACGTGGTCATCGAGGGTCCGACGTTCTCGACCAGGGCCGAGTCCTTCCTTTTTCGGTCCTGGGGGGCCAGCGTGATCGGCATGACGGCCATGCCGGAGGCGAAGCTGGCTCGGGAGGCGGAGATGTGCTACGCCACCCTGGCGTGCGTGACCGACTACGACGTCTGGCACACGGAGCAAGCGGACGTATCGGTCGAGGCGGTCATCGCCAACCTGCGTATGAACGTTGCGACGGCGCAGGAAGTGCTGCGCAAGGTCATCCCCCGCGTCCTTGACGAGCGGGGGTGCGAGTGCGGGACGGCCCTGGACAGCGCCGTGATCACCGCGCCCGAGCGCATTGCTCCGGAGGCCCGGGAGAGGCTGAGCCTTCTGTTGGGGGACCGGTTCGGGAATCCATAAGCGATGGGGCGGCATTCCGGCCGCTGCTCGCAAGTTGAAGAAACCGAAGGGCCCGGGAGCGACCGGGGTGGACTGAGAGAAGGGGAAGAATGTACAAGAAGCGTACCGTGACCAACTACAAGCACCGGGTCACCCGGCAGAAGCAGGACGAGCGCCGCAAGTTGGCCCGACGGCTTATCCGGGGTGACATCACCCTGGATCAGTTGGAGCGGCTGGCGGGAGAGGCCTATACGGGGGTCCTGCGGACTGTGGGGTACCTCAGCGAGACCGAGGGGCTGACCCTATCGACCACGCTGGCGCCTTCCGTGGCTCGGGCGCTGGCCCCAGCCACCGCCGGCGCGCCGACTGCCCCAGCCCGCTCCGCGCGCGCGGCCCCGGCAACTCCGCGCACAGCTCCGGCCCGCCGTCCTCGCGCGGCCCCCGCTGCGGAGGAAGCGGCCGCGCCGGTGGCTGAGGCCGAGGCTCCCGCGGTGGAGGAAGCGGCTGCGCCGGTGGCTGAAGCCGAGGAGGCTCCTGCGCCTGCTCGGAAGACCACCCGAGCGCGGGCGAGCAAGCCGGCGGCGGCGGCGACCGAGGCAACCGACGAAGCTCCGGCGGAGGCCGGGGAGACGCCGGCCAAGGCCCCCCGACGTCGCTCCACCCGCGCCACGGCGGCCAAGCCGGCCGAGCCCGAGCCAACGCCCGAGCCTGAGTCCGAGCCAACGGCGGAGTAGAGGGTCTTCCTTCCCAGTCGCCTTGTCACGAGGTAGGGAAGCCAGTGGGTTCCGGCTTTCCCGACTTGGCGACCGTGGAGTCTGGCGGCGGCACCGCCGTCGCCAGACTCCGGAATCGGGCCTGCTGCCGCTCCCAGGCCGCTCCCGTCTGTGGAGCACGGCGTCACCGGTACCGCGGGCGCCGATAGGGAGACGACAGCCGTAGCTCTCTGGGGGCCTACATCGCCCTGCTGGGCACGGAGGCCCAGGCTGCCGGGGGTGGTCGGGCACACACCAAGCATTGAATACAGGAGCGTGAATCAGTGGCAACAAGGCCAGCGGAAGGCGATGTCAAAGACCGGTCCCTAGCCCGCGAAGGTATGCTGCGGGTCGAGTGGGCGGCACGGGAGATGCCCGTGCTGAAACTGCTTCGAGAACGATTCGAGCGCGAGCGTCCGCTTGAAGGCCTGCGGATCGCCGCGTGCCTGCACGTGACAACGGAGACGGCCAATCTGGCCCTGGCGCTCCAGGCCGGGGGCGCCCAGGTGGCGCTGTGCGCCAGCAACCCTCTCAGCACCCAGGACGAGGCGGCCGCCGCCCTGGTGGAGGCCGGTATCCCCACCTTCGCCATCAAGGGCGAGGACACGGACACCTACTACCGCCACATCAACTTGGCCCTGGACCAGAAGCCCCACATAACCATGGACGACGGCGCCGACCTTGTGAGCACGCTCCACCGGGACCGCCAGGAGCTCTTGGCGGGGATCATCGGCGGCACGGAAGAGACCACCACGGGCGTCATCCGCCTGACCGCCATGGCGGCGGCGGGCGCGCTCCGCTATCCCGTCATCGCGGTGAACGACGCGGACACCAAGCACCTCTTCGACAATCGCTACGGCACCGGCCAGAGCACCCTGGACGGGATCACGCGCGCCACCAACGTACTGTGGGCGGGCAAGCGCGTGGTGGTGATCGGGTACGGGTGGTGCGGGCGCGGCGTGGCCCAGCGGGCCCGGGGCATGGGCTCCCAGGTCATAGTGGTGGAAATCAATGCCGTACGGGCCCTGGAAGCGGCCATGGAGGGGTTCCAGGTCATGCCGCTGCTGGATGCGTCTGCCGTGGGCGACATCTTCATCACCCTGACGGGCAACCTGCACGCCCTAGACCAGGTCCACATGGACGCGATGAGGGACGGGGTGATCATCGCCAATAGCGGCCACTTCAACGTGGAGATCAACCTGGAGGCACTGGCGGCGATGACCGAGCACCACCGGACGATCCGGCCCATGGTGGAGGAGCACACGCTGGAAGACGGCCGACGGCTGTATGTCCTTGCCGAGGGACGGCTCATCAACCTCGCGGCGGCGGAGGGGCATCCCTCCAGCGTCATGGACATGAGCTTCGCGAACCAGGTCCTCAGCGCCGCCTACATCGCTCACGAGGGCAAGAACCTTGAGAATAGGGTTCACCCCGTTCCGACTGAGATGGACCAGGAAGTGGGGAAGCTGAAGCTGAGCGCGATGGGAATCCAGATAGATTCCTTGACGGCCGAACAGCAGCACTACCTCTCAAGCTGGGACATGGGAACGTAGGCGAGTACCCGGCATCCAGACAGTACCAGACCTTCACGACAAGGGGGCGATACACATGAATGACCGCGGGATGAGCTTCTTCGAGTCGTCGAGCTTCCTCTACACCTCGGAGTCGGTGACCGAGGGCCACCCGGACAAGGTGTGCGACCAGATCTCCGACGCGGTCCTGGACGCCTACCTGGCGCAGGACCCGGACTCCCATGTGGCCTGCGAGACGTGTGCCACGGTGGAGTACGTGATGGTCATGGGGGAGGTCTCATCCAAAGGCACGGTGGATGTCGAGCGCGTGGTGCGGGACAAGCTGCGCGAGATCGGCTACACAGACGCCAAGCGAGGCATCGGCGCGGACACTTGCACCGTGCGCGTGGCGCTCCAGAAGCAGTCGCCGGAGATCACTCAGGCGGTCAGCCTCCACACCGACCCCGAATTGCTCGGCGCGGGCGACCAGGGAATGATGGTGGGGTTCGCCTGCCAGGAAGAGATGGACAGCGGCCCCCTGGACACCCAGCTCATGCCCCTCACCCTCCACCTGGCCCACCTGCTCTCCCGCCGGATGGCCCAGGTGCGGCGGGAAGGCATCCTGCCCTATCTGCGGCCCGACGGCAAGTCCCAGGTCACCGTCGAGTACTCCCACGGACGGCCCAAGCGCGTCCACACCGTCGTCGTCAGCCCCCAGCACGACCCGGGCGTCGACTCTGAGCGGCTCTACCTGGACATGATGCAACACGTGGTCCGCCCCGTGGTCCCGGACTTCCTGCTGGACGACGACACGAAATACTACGTCAACCCCTCCGGCAGCTTCATTCGCGGCGGTCCCGCGGCCGATAGCGGCCTCACGGGCCGTAAGATCCTGGTCGACACCTACGGGGCCATCGCCCGCCACGGCGGCGGCGCGTTCTCGGGCAAAGACCCCACCAAGGTGGACCGTTCGGGGGCGTACGCCGCGCGTCACGTGGCCAAGAACCTGGTCGCCGCGGGCCTCGCCACCCGTGCGGAAGTCCAGATCTCGTACGCCATCGGCATGGTGGAGCCGCTCTCGGTAGCCGTAGAGACGTTCGGGACCGCCAAGATCGCCCCGGAGGCCATAGACGCCCTGGTCAGCAAGCACTTCGACCTGCGGCCCGGGGCCATCATCCGAGACATGGGTCTCAACCGGCCCATCTTCGGGCCGACCGCGGCCTACGGCCACTTCGGGCGGGACGACCTGGACTTGCCGTGGGAGCGCACCGACAAGGCGGACGCCCTGGCGCGGGAGGCCCTGGCGCTCCAGACCTAGTCGGCCTATCGGACTGCCCCCAGGCCTGTTGCGCGACGTAGTCCTTGAGGGGATCGGGCCAGGGCCCGCGTCTGACCGATGGCTGGAGCGGCTCGGCGGAAGGGCGAACCCTCCCGACGGTCCTGCACCGAACCCGGTGAAGGATGGGGGTGTCCCCCAGAAAGAAACGCCCGGGCGGACGGCTGGGACCCACCGAACGTTGCCGAACATGACCAGAAGCCACGATCCCGCCAGCGGAGGATGCCCTGGAGACCGATAGGATCAAGTTCGGCACGGACGGGTGGCGCGGCATCATCGCCGACGACTACACGTTCGACAACGTGCGTGCGTGCGCTCAGGGAGTGGCCGCCTACCACCTGGCGCAGGGGCTCCAGGCCGAGCCGATCACCGTGGGGTACGATACGCGCTTCGCCTCCGCCGAGTTCGCGATCGCGACGGCCGAGGTGCTGGCCGGGAACGGCCTTCGCGTGGTCTTGGCCTCATCGCCGACGCCCACCCCCGTGTGCAGCTTCACCGTGGTGGACCAGGGCGCCGCTGGGGGCATCATCATCACCGCCAGCCACAACCCTCCGCAGTGGAACGGCTTCAAGTACCGGACCCGGTACGGGGGAAGCCCTCCGGGGGATGTCATCGCGGCAATTGAGGCCGAGGTCGCCCAGGTCCGCGGGCCCGAGGATCTTCGCCGCCTGCCGATGGAGGCCGCTCGAGCCAAGGGCCTCGTGACGGATGTCGAGCCGTCGGGGTCGTACCTTGAGCGTCTGGCGAGCCTGATCGACCTGGAGGCGCTCAGGGGCCTGGGCTGGGGCATCGTCGTCGACGCGATGCACGGGGCCGGGGGTGGCTACCTGCCGCGGCTGCTGCGCGGTGGCGCGACGCAGGTGCGGGAGATGAGGGGGCGGCCCAACCCTGCCTTCCCCGGTATGCACAACCCCGAGCCCGTGGCCCACAACCTGCGGGGGCTCTCCCGCGCCGTGGCCCGCGGCGACGCGCGGGTTGGGCTGGCGCTGGACGGCGACGCCGACCGGCTGGGGGCCGTGGACTCCTCGGGCCGATACCTGTCGACGCTGCAGGTCTTCTCCCTGCTTGCCTACTACTTCCTGGAGGTCCGGGGGCTGCGCGGGCCGATCGTCAAGTCGGTGACGACATCGAGCATGATCTGGAGACTTGGCGAGACCTACCAAGTGCCGGTCCACGAGACCGGGGTGGGGTTCAAGAAGATCGCGCCCGTCATGCTGGACACGGACGCGCTGCTGGGCGGTGAGGAGAGCGGTGGATACGCTTTCCGGGGCCACATCCCCGAGCGTGACGGCATCCTGAGCGGCCTCTTCCTGCTGGACTTCATGGCCCGCACGGGGAGGGGCCTGGCGGAACTCCTGGACGACCTCTACCGGCTGGTCGGACCCCACCACTACGAACGGCTCGACGTCCCGTTCGACGCCTCGCGCCGGGAGGCCGTGGTGGAGCGCGTGTCGGCGGCTCGGCCGGAACGGCTGGCGGGACTCGCGGTCACGAGCATGGACACGCTGGACGGGTTCCGCTTCCACCTGGAAGGGGGATCGTGGGCGATCGTGCGATTCTCCGGGACGGAGCCGCTGCTGCGCATCTACGCGGAGGCCCCCTCGCCGGAGGTCGTGCGAGCGCTGCTGGCCGCGGCCCGCGACATAGCGGGGGTGTAGGGGCCCGTGCCTGGGGCGTCGCGCCCCGCAGATTGACACTCGAGCGCGGCCGCTGCTAGAGTAAAGGGTGCTTGCGGCAAGGTAGCTCAGCGGTAGAGCGGGCGCTTCATAAGCGCTAGGTCACAGGTTCGAGCCCTGTCCTTGCCACGCATTCCCGGCGCGGGCGGCTAGCTCAGTTGGTTAGAGCGCTTGCTTCACACGCAAGAGGTCGGAGGTTCAAGTCCCCCGCCGCCCACCACTGTGACAGGTATCCGTACAAATGCGAATCCACGGGCAGCTGAACGCCGGAGGCTGCCATGGTCACGAAACAGTCCAGGTCGCATTGGCATGCTCCCAGTTGGCGCCCCGAGCCCATATCTGACGAGGACCTGATCTGGGGATTCCGTGGGGCGTCTGTCGGCGTTCGCCCGTGAGATGGGGTTCCCTTCCCTGACCGTTGGAACAAGAACCACGCGCGCCATTGGCTAGTGTCGCTCCACAACAAGGGGAACAAGCCCGATTCCGTCCATGACCGCTGCCGCGCTGTCAGTCGCTTCTTTCGAGGGTGCGTAAGAGGCATGGTGTCGCCCTCTCGGTGAGCCGGCGGCGGGCTACAGCGGACGCAGTCGTCGCTCTGCGGGCGTGCCGCGCGGATCCGGCCCTGAAATGATTGGACAGCCGCACGATGCAGCTCCTCACCGGAAATGACCTTGGCCTGTACTACGGGGACCACGAGGTGTTCTCCGATGTCACCATTGAGGTCACCGACCGAGCCCGTATCGGAATCGTGGGCCCGAACGGCGGCGGCAAGACATCGCTTCTACGCGTCCTGATCGGGGAGCTGGAGCCCAACGCGGGTGCGACGCAGCGGATGCGAGGGTTGCGAATTGGGTACGTGCCCCAGTCGCCTGGGAACGTCGTCGGCAGCAGCCTGAGGGACGAGATCACGACGGCCTTCGCGGAGCTGCGGGACCTGGAGAGGGAGCTGGAGTCCAGCGCGGGCTGGGCGGAGCATGGGGAGCCTCAGGAGCGTCGCAAGGAAGAGAGACGGTACGCTGCCCTGCTGGAACGGTACGATGCCCTCGGTAGCCACGACTACCGGAGTGTGGTGGAGCGAATATCGACAGGCGTCGGGCTCACGGCGGCGGTGCTGGACGCACCCGCCGCGTCCGCCAGTGGGGGGGAGCGCACCAGGGCCGCCCTGGCCAAGGCCCTCTGCTCCGACCCCGACCTGCTGATCCTCGACGAGCCGACCAACTACCTGGATTTCCAGGCACTCGAGTGGCTGGAGGGCATGCTGAACCGGAGACGACACGCCCTGGTCGTCGTCTCTCACGACCGCCAATTCCTGGACCAGGTGGTCACCCGAGTCTGGGAGGTGGAGCGCAGGCGGTTGCAGAGCTTTCCGGGGAACTATACCAAGTACCGTTCGCTGAAGACCGAGCTGCTACAGCGGCAGGAGAAGGAGTACGACAGCCAACAGGCCTATATTGCCAAGGAAGAGTCCTTCATCCAGAGGTACCGTGCCGGGCAAAGGAGCCGGGAAGCGCGAGGCCGGGCGACCAGGCTCCAGCGACTGAAGCGGGTTGAGGCCACGACTACGGAGCCTTCTGTCGCCTTCTCCATGCCTCAAGCCAGCCGCACCGGCGGGGTCGTGTTCGGCGCCCGTGGGCTGACCGTGGGCTTCAGCGCCGATGGGTCCACAACCCACCTCCTCACCGTGCCGGACATCGAGCTGGAGCGAGGCTCGCGAACCGCCGTGGTCGGTAGGAATGGGAGCGGCAAGACCACGCTTTTGGATACCCTCCTCGGCCTGAGGCCGCCTCTGACCGGGACGGCCTCCACGGGCCACAACGTGGAGGTGGGGTACCTGTCTCAAGACCTGGCCGATCTGCCGGAGGACATGTCCGTCCTGGAAGCTCTGCTGGACGCCAAGAACATGCCGCCGGGAGATGCTCGGTCCTATCTGGCCCGGTTCCTCTTCCGTGGGGAGGATGTCATGGACGTGGTTTCCACCCTCAGCGGGGGGGAGCGCGTCCGGCTGGCCCTCGCGCGACTGCTCATCGTCGAGCCCAATGTTCTGGTCATGGACGAGCCGACCACCCACCTGGACATCCCCAGCCGCGAGGCCCTGGAGAGGGTGCTCTTGACCTACGGCGGCACGATGCTCTTCGTCTCCCACGACCGTCGGTTCATCTCTCTGCTCGCGGACCGGCTGTGGGTGCTCGAATCGGGCACGGTCCACCAATTCGAAGGGAGCTTCGAGGAGTGGTTGCGAGCCACTTCCAAGATCCCCGCGCCGGGACAGCCCACGCGAGGAGCTCGGCCCCCCAAGGCGAAGCCTCCGAAGGCGCGGCAAGAGCCCCGGGTGAAGACCGAGGCACTCGAGCGCACCATCATGGATCTGGAGGCGCGGGTGGGCGACCTGGAACGGCAGCTGGGCGAGGCCTCGGAGCGACAGGACGTGGCGGAGGTTGCGCGCTTGGGTCGGGAATACGATGAGGTCAAGGCCAACTTGGACCGGACCTGGGCGGGGTGGACCGGCTAGCGGGTCGTTGCAGCGCAGGCGCATGACGGCTTGGCGAGGGCACGGGACGGGAGGGCCGCGATATCGCCGAGCGGGCCGCCGGTGGGGCCCAGTGGTCAGGCTCGTAGCGACAACGAGATTCGGTTCCGCTCCAGGTCCGCGCTCAACACCGTGACCGTCACCCGCTGGCTCACCATCACCACCTCGCGCGGGTCGTTCACGTACCGATCCGCCATTTGGCTGATGTGCACCAGTCCGTCCTGGTGCACGCCGATGTCCACGAACGCGCCAAACGCCGTCACGTTCGTCACCAGCCCGGGCAGCTTCATGCCCGGCGCCAGGTCGGAGACCCTCTCCACGCCCTCCGCGAAGCTGAAAGGTTCAAACTGCTCCCGCGGGTCAATGCCCGGCCTTGCTAGCTCCGCCATGATGTCGGTTAGCGTCGGCAGTCCCACCGCGTCGGTGGCGAAGCTGCCGAGATCGAACCCGGAGCGGAGGGCTGAGTCTCTGATCAGGTCCGCTATCGCGCAGCCCGCGGACGCCGCCATCGCCTCCACCACCTTGTAGTTCTCCGGGTGCACGGCGCTGGCATCCAAAGGGTTGTCTCCATCGCGCACCCGCAGGAACCCCGCCGACTGCTCGAAAGCCTTCGCACCCAGCCGCGGAACCTTCCGCAGCTCCGCGCGAGACCGGAACGGACCGTTGGCATCCCGGTGGGCCACGATTGCATGCGCCAGGCGCGGCCCCAGCCCCGACACGAACGTCAGCAGGGCGCCGCTGGCGGTGTTCACGTCCACACCCACCGCGTTCACGCAGCTCATCACCACGTCATGGAGGCGCTTGTTCAGCGCCGTCTGGTCCACGTCGTGCTGGTATTGCCCCACGCCGATCGACTTCGGATCGATCTTCACGAGCTCCGCGAGTGGGTCCATCAGACGGCGGCCAATGGACACCGCGCCCCGCACTGTCAGGTCCTGGTCTGGGAACTCTTCGCGCGCGACGGCCGAGGCAGAGTAGACTGACGCTCCGCTCTCGTTCACCATCACCACGGGAACGCCGACGCCCAGATCGAGCCCGCTCACCACGGCCTCCGTCTCCCGACCCGCCGTCCCGTTTCCGATGGCAATGGCCTCCACCGCGTTCTGCTTGGCCAGAGCCTCAATCTTTCGAGCCTCCCTCGCCGTGCGGTCGTCTCCCAGGTGCAGGTAGACTGTCTCAGCGTGAAGCAGCTTTCCCTGCCGATCCAGGGTTACCACCTTGCAGCCGGAGCGAAATCCGGGATCGATGGCGAGGATGGCCCTCTGCCCCAATGGCGGCGCCAGCAGCAGGTTGCGCAGGTTGTCGGCGAACACGCTGATCGCGGTCCCGTCAGCCCGCTCCTTGAGCAGATTCCTGGTCTCGGTTTCTATCGAAGGGGCGAGCAGTCGCTTGTAGCCGTCCGCGACCGCCCCGCGCACCTGCTCCGATGCGGCGCCCGTGCCTCTGACGAACCCGCGTGCGAGCCCATCCGCGGCCTCGTCCTCCGGTGGGGTCAGGTGCACGGAAAGGAACCCCTCGTTCTCGCCCCGCAGCATCGCCAGGATGCGATGGGACGGGGCCCTCCCGATGGTTTCCTCCCACGTGAAGTAGTCGCGGTACTTTGCCCCGACCTCCTCCTTGCCCTTCGACACCCTGGACCTCACCACGCCCTTGCGGGTGAACAGGTCCCGAATGAACGCCCGTGCCTTGGGGTCCTCGCTCACCCATTCCGCCATGATGTCACGGGCCCCCGCCAGCGCCGTCTCCGAATCGACCACGCCGTTCTCCGTGTCCACGTAGGCTGCCGCTTCCGCGGGCGGGTCGACGGCGATGTCTTGGGCCCACAGGACCCGCGCAAGCGGCTCCAGCCCCCTCTCGCGAGCGATGGTCGCGCGCGTGCGGCGCTTGGGGCGATACGGCAGGTAGACATCCTCCAACGACGACAGCGTTTCCGCCGCCAACACCTGCGCCCGCAGCTCGTCGGACAGCAGCCCGCGCTCCTCCAGAGAAGCTAATATCGCCGTCCGCCGCTGGGCCAGCTCCCGAATTTGCTCCAGGCGGTCGCGGACCGCCGCTACCGCTACCTCGTCCAGCGCCCCCGTCGCCTCCTTGCGGTAGCGGGCGATGAATGGGACCGTCGCTCCCCCGTCCAGCAACGATGATGTGGCCCGCACCTGCTGCTCGCCCAGGCCAAGCTCCCGGGCGACTCTAGTCGCGTGATCGGAGGGAGATGTTGCGTCCATGGGGGGTGGGGCTCCTTCCCGGCCATCGAGCGGATCGTCAAGGCCCGTGCGTTCATATCCAAGCATACGGGGGAATGGCCAGGGTGTGAAGGTGGGCATGTCCGACCACCCAACGATGCCGGCTCCGCTCCCCATCCGCGGGCTGGGCCGACGGTCCGGTCTCGAGCCGCTCCCGTCTCCGCGTCTCGTGGCGTGGGGATCATCCTCCGGGAGTCCGTCCATGCCCCACCGTGCATGTCCCTCTTCGGTCCGCGTATCGCGTCACACCAGAGCCGGGGCCTCGGCGGAGGTCTGGCGGCCTGGGAAGCCCGCTGAAAACACGCAACAAAGTTGTAACACTTCGGAAACACGGGTGTGCGATTTGCATGGCAGCATGAGTGGGTACATTCGAAACTGCGTTAGGAGGGAGTCACATGGACTCGGGATCGATCGCGTGGATGCTTGCGGCCTCGGCGTTGGTGTTGATCATGACACCAGGCCTCGCCTTCTTCTATGGAGGACTCGTCCGGGAGAAGGCCGTGGTCAACATGATCATGATGAGCTTCATATCCATGGCCGTGGTCAGTCTGGTGTGGGTGCTCTGGGGCTATAGCCTCGCGTTCGGAGACGGCAACGCGTTCATCGGTGACCTCTCGGTCGTCGGGCTCAGCGGCATCGACATGAACGATGCGAGCGGCGACATACCGGTGCTCCTCTTCGTGGTGTTCCAGATGATGTTCGCCATCATCACGCCCGCGTTGATCACGGGCGCCATCGCTGAGCGCTTCAAGTTCACCACGTACGTGGTGTTCCTGGTGCTGTGGGTGACCTTCGTCTACGCTCCGATCGCCCACTGGGTCTGGGCGGGGAACGGCTGGTTGTTCGAGCTGGGCGCGCTGGACTTCGCGGGCGGCACGGTTGTCCACATCAACGCCGGCGTTGCGGCGGTGGCGGCTGCCCTCTTCGTGGGCAAGCGCCGCAACCCAGGGGCCGAACCCCACAACGTCCCCTACGTGATGCTGGGCGCCGCCCTCCTCTGGTTCGGCTGGTTCGGCTTCAACGCCGGCTCCGGCCTGGCATCGAACGCGCTCGCGGTGAACGCGTTCCTCGTGACCAACACGGCAGCCGCGGCGGCCGCGCTCACATGGGCAGTGCTCTCGCAGATACACCATCAGCGCATCAGCGCGGTGGGCGTGGCCACTGGAGCAGTGGCGGGCCTGGTCGCCATCACGCCGGCGTCAGGCTTCGTCGGCCCAATGGGCGCCATCGCCATCGGGTTGGTGGTGGGCGTCATCACCTACTACGCGGTGCTGCTGCGGCCCCGGACCCGGCTCGACGACTCGCTCGATGTGTTCGCCGTCCACGGGCTCGGCGGCATCTGGGGCGCCATAGCCACGGGGATATTCGCGGTGGAGGCGATCGGCGGCACCGCCGGGCTGATCGAGGGAAACGGCGGCCAGATGCTGACCCAACTCATCGCCGTTGGCGCGACGATAGGGTACTCTCTGGTGGTGACCATGATTATCCTGAAGGTGCTCGACCTGATCCCCGGCCTGGGTCTGCGCGTATCTGTAGCGGATGAAGACCGGGGCGTGGACATATCGCAGCAAGGTGAGCGTGGCTTCGTGAGCGACGGAGCCGACTAGTCCGCGGCAGAAGCCCCACCTTCCTTGTTTCGAGGGGTGGGATGAGCACAAGCGCGAGAGGTGAAAGCATGATAATGATTGAGGCGATCATTCGGCCAGAGCGGGTGGGGCAAGTCACCAGCGCTCTCGACGCGGCCGGGTGCCACGGCTACCACTACTACAACATAACCGGGCAGGGGCGGCAGGGCGGCGTGGAGGTCTTCATCGGCAGGGGCGGCCAAATGGCCACGCGGTCGGCAGTGCCCAAGACGTTGATACGCACCGTCGTCAGCGACGACATGAAGGAGTCGGTCATCGCTGCCATCCTCGAGGACGCCCGCGGGCCCGGGGAAGGCGCGATCGGCGACGGGAAGATATTCGTTATCCCCTTGGCGGATGCGATTCGAGTGCGCACAGGCGAGCGTGGCGACGAGGCAATCTAGGTCCAGCCGCGCGGCGCAACGGGTGATTTACACGGAAAGAGGGGCTCCCGGGGGGGAGCCCCTCTTTCCGTGTCGGCGGGCCTGTGAGAGTTCGGAGCGTGGTTGGTTGATGCTTGCCGTGCCCCAAGACGGCCGTATATGTCCGGGCTTGGGCCTTCCGCAAGCCACGACCCAAGGACTAGGTCTTCAGTGCCCCGCACACCGTCTGCAGTATCAATTGGGTTACGACGTATGGATCGCAGTTGGCGTTGGGCCTGCGGTCCTCGATATAGCCCTTGCGGTCCCTGGCTACCTGCCACGGAATCCTTACAGAGGCGCCGCGATCGGAGACCCCGTACCGGAACTCCTTGTACGAGCAGGTCTCATGCTCCCCGGTCAGCCGCTCCTCTATCCGCGCTCCATAGTTGGCGATGTGCAGGTCGTGAGCCGTTCCCAGTGCCTCCGCCGCCGCGACGCATGCATCGTAGTCTTCGCGCATGGTGTTGGTGGAGAAGTTGGTGTGCGCCCCCGCGCCGTTCCAGTCCCCTCGAACCGGCTTGGGATCCAGCGTCGCGGACACGTCGAAGTTCTCGCCAATGCGATAGAGCAGCCACCGGGCCAGCCACAGATGGTCGGCCGCCGCTGGCGCGCCGATCGGACCGATCTGGAACTCCCACTGGCCGGGCATGACCTCCCCGTTTATCCCGGAGATGGCCAGGCCGGCTTCCAGGCAAGCATCAAGGTGCGCCTCGACGATGGGTCGTCCAAACACCTCATCGATTCCCACGCCGCAATAGTACCCGCCCTGAGGCGCCGGGAAGCCGTTGTCCGGCCATCCAAGAGGCTTGAGGCCATCGAAGAATGTGTACTCTTGCTCGATGCCAAACCAGGTATCCAGAGTGGCGTACTTCTCCGCGGCCGCCGCGCAGGCTGCTCTGGTGTTGGACGGATGGGGAGTCATATCGGTGAGCAGCACCTCGCACATCGCCAGCATGCTGGTGCCGCCCCGAACCGGGTCCGGCACAACCAGAACCGGCCTCAACACGCAGTCGGAGTTCTCGCCGGGCGCCTGATGTGTGCTGGAGCCGTCAAACCCCCAGATGGGAGGCTCCTCACCCACCGGGACGACCTTTCCCTTGGACCTCAGCTTGGCCGTCGGCTCCTGCCCATCGATCCAGATGTATTCAACCTTGTAGCTATTCATGGTTCCTCCAATCACTGATGATGAACCCAAATTCTACATGTGGTGGGCCTCAATGTAAACGGAGCCTCAGTGGTCACGTGGAAGACGCGACGAGGGGCGTGCCCCTTCGGAGGAACGCACCGGCGAGCGCTTGGTTGACCGCCCTCCGTCTCCTTGCCAAGGAGGAGGTCGAGGGTTCGAATCCCTTCTTCCGCTCCAAGATGTGATCTACGGGGAGTTCCGCGGCCATGCCTCCCTTCAGGCCGTAGAACGCGGCGGCCACGAGGACAGGGACCACCGACAGGATGCCCGTCGCGTTCCCGATGCGGCCCACGAGCGCCAGGTGGAGCGCCACGTACAGCGCAACCGACCCGAGGGTGACGGGCTTGCCATAGCTGCTTCCTCCCAGTCCGCGAGGCATGCCACGATCCGCACGGGCCGTGATACTGGGTCACAGCGTCAGGATCAGTTCGCCTGCTGCGTTCGCATTGATGGGGAAGGTCTTCAGGGCCTCGCAATCGTCGTCCAGCGGCCCGCCGCCCGTCGCGAGGTCGAATCGGCACCCATGGAGCGGGCACACGAGGATGGTGCCTCCGGTGGTCCCGTCCGACAGAGGTCCCCCCCGGTGGGGGCACTGGGCCTGGGTAGCATAGACGGCGCCCGCCCGAGTCCGAAACACGGCTACGAGGTGAGCGTCGGGGCCGATCTCAAACAGCCGACCCTCTCCGGGGGGGAGCTGCCCGACCGGACCCAGGTTGTGTGTGGCTCCGCGGGTCGGCGTGTTGATCGGCACCACGAGCTTCCTACTTCTCATCGGCAGCCAGCGCGCCGGCGAACTGGGTGGGGTGGTCCGGTCGCTGCGCCTCCTCCCAGGGGTCCACGTACGCCTCGACCGCGCGCTCGATCTCCGCGTCGAGCTGCGCGCAGATGCCTTCGCTGTCCTCCACCAGAACCTGCCGGAGCGTTTGGACGCCGATCCGCTCTACGAAGCCGCAGGTCCGCTCCTGGTACCTCGCATGCTCCCGGTAGTATTGCGTGAACCGGCCCATGTACATGAGCACCTCGTCGTGGCTGTCCACCACGCACAGGACATCGCCCTTGCGCACGCGAGAGCCGGCCGCGCCACCGACGTACACTTCCCATCGGCCCCCGTCGATGGCCACCGCCCCCAGGTCCTTGGTGGTGGCCTCCGAGCAGTTCCGAGGACAGCCCGCGGTGGCGACCTTGATCTTGTGCGGGGCCTCAATGCCCTGGAACCGCTTCTCTATGGTGATCCCCAGACCGGTGCTGTCACCCAACCCGTAGCGGCAGAAGTCGGTGCCGACGCACGTCTTGCAAGTTCGGAATGCCTTCGTGTAGGCGTGGCCGGAGGCCATCCCCAAGTCTGTCCAGACGGCCGGCAGCTTCTCCTTGGGGATCCCCAGCAGGTCTATCCGCTGGCCGCCGGTGATCTTGATCATGGGCACGTCGTGTTTGTCCGCCACGTCCGCGATGCGGCGGAGCTGGTCGGGCGTCGTTACGCCGCCGAAGATTCGCGGCACAACACTGAAGGTCCCGTCCTTCTGGATATTGGCGTGGACCCGGTCGTTGATGAATCGCGCGTCCCGCTCGTCCTCGTACTCACTTCCCCAGATGGTCTTGAGCAGAGAGGCCAGGCCGGGCTTGCTGGTCGCGTCCTCCTTCCCGTCGGCCAGGGCGTTGAACACCGCGGAGACACCGCGGAGCCCCCACTCGCGGACGGCCCGGACCAGGTCCGCCTTGGGCAGGGGGACTCCCGGCACGTAGTAGTGGATGGAAGGGTCTTCCGCCACCTGGCCGTCCGATGCCAGCTCCAGGAGGGACTGAACCTGTGGCTTGCAGGAGCCGCAGCCAGTCCCGGCGCGCGTCGCGTCGCAGACCGCCGACATGGTTCTGGCGCCCTGCTTCACGGCGGCGACGATCCTCCCCTTGGATACCCCGTTGCAGTTGCAGATTTGGGCGTCATCCGGCAGGTCCGCCACATCGGCGCCACCGCTCTGGCCGTCCATTGCGAACAGGAGGTCCGCCCTCCGCTCCGGCAGGAGCGCGCCGCGGTCGAACGCCTGAACAACAGCTGGCACTGCATCTCCGTCCCCCATCACGATGGCGCCAACCAGGCGTCCGTCGCGGACCACCAGCTTCTTGTAGACGCCGCTGACCGGCTCTACGTATGTGATCACCTCGTCGGTGTCGGAGGTCGCCTCCTTCTCTCCCATCACCGCCAGGTCCACGCCCATGACCTTGAGTTTCGTCGACACGCGGGAGCCAGTGTAGATTGCCTGGGATCCGCTAGCCATCCGGTCCGCCAGCACCCGGGCCTGATTCCACACGGGAGCCACCAGACCGTATGTCACGCCCCGGTGCTGAATACACTCCCCGATGGCGTAGATGTCCTCCGAGTTCCTGCACGACAAGTCGTCGTGGACAACGATCCCCCGTTGCACGGCGAGACCCGCTTGACGGGCCAGGTCCGTGTTTGGGCGGATGCCAGCGGAGATCACGACCAGATCGCAGTCTAGGGTCGAGCCGTCCGAGAAGCTCAGGCCCTCCACCGCTTCCGCACCTCTGATTCCTGTGGTAGCCCTTTCCAGATGGATGTGGAGGCCCATCCTCTCCAAGGTGGATCGGAGGATGGCCGCCCCCGTTGGGTCCAGCTGGGTCTCCATCAGGTCAGCCATGAGGTGAACCAGGTGCACCTCCATGCCCAGAGCCATGAGGCCGCGAGCGGCCTCCAGACCAAGGAGGCCCCCACCGATGACGGCGGCTGTGCGCGACCGGGACGAGCGCTGGATGATCCCATCGCAGTCGGCCAGGGTACGAAAGGCAAAGACCCCTTCCTTGAATGCCCCATCCTCTGTGTAGACACCGTCCAACGGAGGAACGAAAGGCGTGCTGCCCGTTGCGATGACGAGCCTGTCGTACGGCACAACCACCCCGCCCGGGGCGAGGACGTGTCGGGCCTGCCGGTCTATCCACCCTGCCCGGACGCCGACGCGGAGGGAGATCCCGTGCTGTTCGTACCAGGAGACCGGATTCAGGAACGTGTCCTCGGGATCGTGGGTCTTGGCCAGGACGCTGGAGAGGAGAATCCGGTTGTAGTTCCCGTACGGCTCCTCACCAAAGACGGTGATTTCGAAGCGGTCGGAACCCCCGCGCGCCACGACCTCCTCAACGAACCGCGCCCCGGCCATGCCGTTTCCGATGACGACGAGCCGTTCTCTGCTGGCCATTGCTCTCCCTCGCTTCGGCCTCACTCGATCCCCACAGCACGGGGCCTGAACTCCGGGATGTGGCCTGTCGAATCCGGGGCTGCGTCGCTCAGGCAGTTGGCAGACTGCTCCCAACTCCTGTGGAGTGGCACGACACAGTGCCTTCCTGTAGCGTGCGCGTGACCGTCGCGGTGAGCGCTGTTCGCGCTCCTCGGAACCCGCGATCCAGATCCCACACTGGAGTGCGCGGTAGTCGCGGTGGGTGGCAGTCTCTGCTTTCATCTGGCCCTCAGCGTGTGGCAACAGGCTCAGGGCCAGAATACGTGAAGGATGTTACAGATGGATGAACAAGCTGTTACGAGGCGGTTACAGGTGATGAGCTGATCGGAACGAGGGGGGCCGATGGGTGCGGGAAAGAGCCATCAGGATGAAGAGGCCGGATGGAAGGACCATCCGGTGTAGGGCGTCGGCGAAAGTGGGCTGAACTCAGCGCCTCGCCGCTTCACTCCGCGGGGCTTGGCGCCGTACACTCCCAACCAGTGGGGGTGTGTCATGGTTGTGGCCGGAGACCGGAAGTGGGCCCGGGCGCGCCGCGGGCGCGATGCAACAAGAGACATGGAAAGGTTGCGGAGTAGCCCCCCGTGACCCTGCCCTCCCCATCTGAGGCGGCCTCCCTGGAGGCCCCTCGTGCCGCGACTCCGCAACAAGACGCTCTAGCGAAACGTCGCACCGGGGGGGACCTCCCGGAGTATCTGGAGGTCCCGGAGATCTCCGGCCTCCTGCAGTCTGCCCCCGCGCCCAGGCGCGGCTCCTCATCCTCCTCCAGTGGCGGGCCGGCCTGCGCGTCAGCGAAGCCCTCCAGGTCCAGGACCTCCGCCTCGACGACGACAACCCCGTCCTCCAGGTCCGCCGCGGCAAGGGGAAGAAACCCAGGTCCGTGCCGGTCCACCCGGAGCTCAGGGCCGCCCTGCAGTCCGCCATGGCGTACGGCCGTCTAGTCCGCCGGGGACCCGTCATCGGGCGGGGCGAGCGCACGAGGCCTTGGCGGGGATCTGCCGACGAGCTGCACGGGCCTCACCGCTCCACGGCCTGGCGATGGGTCCAGGAGGCCCTCGAGCGGGCGGTCCAGCTGGGGAGGATCCCGGGCGGCCGCAGGGTCGGGACCCACACGCTGCGCCACAGCGCTGCCCGGCATTGGCTGGCCAGCGGGATCCCCATCAACGTCGTCCAGCGATGGCTGGGGCACGCCCTCCTCGCCACCACGCTGATCTACCTCGAGATCCTGCCGGATCCCCTTGGCGACATGAACCGCGTGCCTTAGGCCCGCAGCTTATGCACCAACCACCGTGACGGTAGGCCCAGGAATTAGGTAGAACCTCCTAGCCGACCACCTCACCAGCACGGATGTGGCCTGCCCCCCGAAAACTAGTCCAGGAGTAATGTTAGACCTGGACAGGAA
>CAYTEC010000016.1:0-34300 GCA_964436745.1 uncultured Dehalococcoidia bacterium
CCCCATGGGACTCCTAGCCGTTAAGTTCAAACTTTCGCCTCCTAGTATGTCATTCGGATTTCATCAGAGCTTGCTCCGGTTTGGCGCGACGCTTGGAAGCGCACTCTCCGATGCTCTAGAACACCTCTCTCTGACCTGCTCCCGCTAGCTGTGCCAGATGCCATGTTGATCCCGCCAGAGCCGGAAGAGCGCATCACCCTTGCTCACCTCACCCCCGCCCCGCTCCGCCTGCTTCGCCCCCCGCCACAGCGCTTCCTTCGCTTCCAGCGACAGGTTCGCGAAGGCGTCGCCCCGCTCGTGGGCCGTGCGCTCCATGTGAGCGAACCTGCCGTAGAACCGTCGGTTGGCCTTGCGGAGGGCGCTTTCGGCGTCCAGTCCCAGCCACCGGCCCACGTTGACGATCGATAGCAGCAGGTCTCCGAACTCCTGCTCCCGCTCCTCGTCCGTCTCCGCATCTGCCAGCTCGCCAAGCTCCTCCGCCACCTTCCCTATCGCATCGTCGACGTCGTCCCACTCGAACCCCGCCCGCGCCGCTCGGTGCGATATGGCTTGCGCATACGCCAGGGCGGGCGTGGAGGTGGGCACCCCGTCCAACGCGGACCGCTCGTCGCCGCGCTCCCGCTCCTTGATGGCCTGCCACTGCTCCTCGACCTCGCGGGCGTCCCGCGCCGACGCCTCCCCGAAGACGTGCGGGTGCCTCCGCACCAGCTTCTCGACGACGCCACGGAACACATCCTCGTCGGTGAACTCCCCCGACTCCCGCGCGATCTGACAGTGGAACACCACCTGCACCAGGATATCGCCAAGCTCCTCCGCGAGGCCCTGCGTGTCGCTGGTGTCCAGCGCTTCGAGGGCTTCGTAGGACTCCTCCAGCAGGTTCCTCCGCAGCGAGGCGTGGGTCTGCTCGCGGTCCCACGGGCACCCATCGGGCGCTCTCAGCCGCGCAATGATGGCCCTCAGGCCCTCGTAGCTGCTGGCGACCTGGGCATCCTGGGGCATGTTTCCGCTCTCCTTCCGAGGCGTGGCCTCGCCTCGACCGCCTCTTGGCCGGCGTATCGCCGTAAACGTGGGCGCATTATACTAGTGCGCACGTACGGCGAACAGGAGTGCGCTGAATCCATGAGGTCGTACACACTGAGCAGTTGGGGGGGTCTCTTTTCACTGCCGAACGCGGCGGTGCTGCTCTTCGTCGTCGCGGTTCCGGTCTTCCTCATCACGACGAACGTGCGGGTGGCGTTCAACGAGGTCGCTCTGTACACGTTCGGATTCGAGCGGCACGACATCACCAGAATCACCGGCATCTCGGACGCGGAGCTTCGCCGCGTCGCTGGGGAGTTGGTGACGTACTTCAACGACGATACCGATCTGCTCGACATCAACGTCGGAGGGAGGTCGCTCTACAACGACCGCGAGATCGTCCACATGCGGGACGTGAAGGGGCTGGTGCAGGGGGTGTACTGGGTGCAGCGGGGGTCTTGGGCGGTGATGCTGGCCTACGTCGTCGGCGGGCTGGCCCTGGCGCGGCGGCCCTTCCTACTGATCGCCCTGCGGCGGCTAAGGGCCGGCGGGATCGTGACGCTGAGCCTGATCCTGGGCGCCGGGATCGCGGTGGCGGCGGCCTTCCGGTGGCTCTTCTACCTCTTCCACGTCATCAGCTTCCGCAACTCCCTCTGGCAGCTTGATCCGCGGACCGACAACTTGCTGCGGATGTTTCCAGAGGGGTTCTGGTTCGATTCGACGATGATGATCGCCGTGGCTACGGTCGTCGAGGCGCTGGCCCTGACGGGCGCGAGCTGGCTGGCGCTCCGCTATGTGGCGCGACGCGAGGCGCGACGGCAGGATGCCAGCACCCCGCCCGCGAGGCGCGAGCGAAGGCGCGGAGCGCGCTGAGTCCTAAATCGCGCTCGCGCCCCCAGGGGGTCGATGCTGTGAGGGCCGGCTGGCTATTCCCCAGCGCAGGCGCAGGCGCCGCCGGCGCCGCAGCCGTAGCCCCCGCCACCGTCGTAGCACATCGCATCGTCACCGAACCCGCTGCCGCCGCTGATCGCAGCGAAGACGGAGAGGGCGCGGTGGCTCTCCCCGCCGCAGGTCGCGCACACGGCGTCGTCGGTGGAGCGGCTCATGGGGCGCAGGAGCTCGAACTTGTTCTCGCACGGCGGGCAGTAGTACTCGTACAGCGGCATCCTCAGTCCTCCCCTTCATCACTGGTGCTGTGCGCTCATTCTATGAACCCGCCGCTCGCCGGTCAAGCCGCATCGAGGCGCGCCGGATGTGTGGTACGCTGGGCGGGTTCCGCCAAACGTGCCATTCTGCAACCCGCTTCGATCCCCATGGGAAGGAGCACGCGATGAGCGACCCCGTACGCCAGACTGGGTCCAGGGCGAGCCCTGGTGGGTCCGGGGCGAGCTCTGGCGGGTCGGCGGCGGGCTTCGAACCGGCCGTGGCGCGGTGGCGCGCGATGGTCGAGGCCGAGCACGCTCAGACCGACCGTCTGCGAGGCGAGGCCCCCCCGGAAGACTACTGGTCGCCCTTCGCCGGACAGTTCCGTCCCGACCTGGCCGGGCCAGAGGACCCGACGCTCCGGCTGATCGCGCCGATGGTGTCTCCGGACTGGGAGATCCTGGACGTGGGGGCCGGCGGGGGCCGCCTCGCGCTCCTTCTCGCACGGTTGTGTCGTCGCGTCACCGCCGTGGAGCCCTCGGCGGCCATGGCGGCTGAGCTGCGAGAGGCGGCCCGGATCAACGACATCGGCAACGTCTCGGTCGTCGAGACGACGTGGGAGGAGGCGGACGTACAGCCCGCGGACCTGGTGGTCTGCGCCCACGTCCTCTACACCTCGCGAGAGGTCGGCGCGTTCCTGCGGAAGATGGAGGAGCGGGCGAGGGCGCGCGTGGTGGTGGCCCTCTTCACGGACACCCCCCAGTGGCAGCTCTTCCCGTTCTGGGAGCGGGTGTACGGAGAGGAGCGGCTGCGGCTCCCTGGCCTCACAGACCTGATGGGGGTGCTGTGGGAGATGGGCGTGTACCCGGACCTGACGATGCTCCCGCCTCGCACATCCCAGGGGTACCCAGACAGGGAGCGCGCGCGGGAGCTCATCCGCGCCCGGCTGTTCATCGCGCCCGGGTCGGAGCAAGACCGACGACTGGGGCAGGCGATGGACGAGCTGCTGGTTCCCCAGCCCGACGGCGGTGTGAAGGTGAAGGGAGTTTCGGAGCGGCGCGCCGGTCTGGTGACGTGGCGGCCCGCCGACACCACGCGGGCGTAGCCGAGGGCCGCTGAGGAGAGAAATGACTCGGGAGAAGATATCCGTACCCAGGCGCGTGACACTGCTGCCCGAGGGCATATCGATCCAGTGGGATGACGGCCACGAGAGCATGTACACCCACCGCTCCATGCGGCTGGCCTGCCTGTGCGCGATATGCGTCGGCGAGTGGCCGAACCAGCACTCCGTGGACGAATCCTCGGTCCCCGCGGACGTTTGCGCCCTGGACCACCAGGCGGTCGGCCGCTACGGCCTCCAGTTCCTCTGGTCCGACACCCACCACGAGGGTATCTATCCGTACCGGCTGCTGCGCGAACTGTGCCCATGCCCGGTATGCGCGGTGGAGAGAGCCTCGGAGCGGGACTGAGGGGCATCACGCTTTCGTGGGGTCGCGCTCAGTCGCACCCGCGTGTCCGAGTCCACCCTGAGCTCGTGTCTTGGCTGAGAGGCGGGATCAGGGTCCCAGGCGCGGTCCTTCGGCTGAAGGACGGGGCAGCCGGTAGAGGTGGTTCAGCGGCCCGTGGCCGCCGCCTATGGGCAGCGCCCGCCGGATCGCCGCCGTGACGTATCGCTTCGCCCCCGCGACCGCCCTCACCGGCTCGCGCCCCAGCGCCAGGTAGGCCGCTACCGCCGAGGCGAACGTGCAGCCCGTGCCGTGGGTGCTCGTGGTTGCGATTCGGGCCGCCGTGAACGATCGGAACTCGTGGCCGTCGTAGAAGAGGTCGGTTGCCGGGCCTTCGAGGTGCCCGCCCTTCACAACGACGGCCGCTGCCCCCATGCCGTGCACGATATCCCTGGCCGCATTGCGGGCGTCCCGCCGGTCGCGGATGGCGCGGCCCGTGAGCGTCTCCGCCTCGGGGATGTTGGGGGTCACCACCGCCGCAATGGGGATCAGGAGCGTGCGGAGGGCGCCGACCGCGTCCTCACGCAGGAGCCGGTCGCCGCCCTTCGCCACCATCACGGGATCCACGACGAGCCTATCCACCGCCTCCGTCCGCCTCAGCGTCTCGACGACCGCGACGACGATCTCCGCGCTGGACAGCATCCCGGTCTTGACAGCGTCCGCGCCGATGTCCGACATGATCGCCTCGATCTGTGCCGCGACGACATCGACCGGGACCTCGTGGACCGAGGTGACGCCCAGGGTGTTCTGGGCGGTGACGGCGGTGATTGCCGATGTGCCGTACACCCCCAGGGCCGCGAACGTCTTGAGGTCGGCCTGGATGCCCGCGCCGCCGCCCGAGTCGGACCCGGCGACGGTCATGGCCCTCGGGACGCTGCCGCCCTGTGTGTCTGGCAAGGTGTTCCTCCGTTGGTGGGTCGCCGGCCGAGTCTCCACAACTGTACGTCGGGCGAGTCGCCTTCGCCAGTGGCCCGGGCGTGTTGCGCCCCGGTCTCGGCGGCGGTACCGTGGGATGGGAGGCCGCCCTTCGACAGGCTCGGGACGAGCGACATGACCGCTTCCACGTTCGTAGCGGGTGCCTCCCCGTTTATGGTGAGCCCTTCTCCGCTCATGGTGAGCTTGTCGAACCACGCGCGAGGGAGACCCAATCGGACGATTCCGCAAGGGGGGTGCCGCCAAGCCGCCCCAGAGTGGGTGCAGGGCACGCCCCACCCGGAGGTTGGCGTTTGACGCAGCGACCGCGAGGCTCCTGGGATCCGGCCCCCGCTCTGCCCGCGCTCCACGACGCCCAGGCCCGGGACGGGCGCCTGACGCGCCAGGGGCTCGAAGAGGCGGCGGCGTCGCTGGGCCGTTCGGTCGTCGACCTGCACCAGGCCGCGACCTTCTACCACTACTTCGGCGTTGGCGACGCGGTGCCCCCCGTGGCGGGCGTGTGCCGTGGCCCCGCGTGCTCCCTGCGCGGCCGTACCTCAGACGGCCCCTCCGATCTCCCATCCATCCCGTGCCCCGGCCTGTGCGACTCCCCGGTCGCGGGCTTCGAGGACGGCCGGTACTTCCCCGGCGTGGGCGGCGATGGGGCCTTCGCTCTCCCACACCCGGTGGACACCGAGGAGGCGCTCTTCCGCGACATCCGTGCGCCCGGCCTGGCGCGTCTCGCCACGTATCGAGACGCGGGCGGTTACAGGCGGCTGCTGGACCTGGTGTCGAGCGGCGCAGCGAAAGAAACTCTGGACGTCCTGGAGGCCAGTCGGCTCGTGGGGCGCGGCGGCGCGGGTTTTCCCCTGGCGGCGAAGTGGCGGGCCGTCCGCGCCGCTCAGGGGACACCCAAGTACGTGGTCTGCAACGCCGACGAAGGTGAGCCGGGGACCTTCAAGGACCGCCCGCTTCTCCACCTGAACCCACATCTGCTCCTGGAGGCGATGGCCGTCGCCGGGTACGTGACGGGGGCCGAGACGGGCATCGTGTACTTGCGGTACGAGTACCCCGAGGCGCTCGACGTGCTGGAGCGGGCCATCGTCGAGGCGGAGGCGGCGGGCCTGCTGGGCGACGACATCGCCGGGACCGGGTTCGCCTTCCGCGTCCACATTCGTCGCGGGGCCGGGTCATACGTGTGCGGCGAGGAGACGGCGCTCTTGAACTCCCTGGAGGGCCGCGTGCCCTGGCCACGGGAGCGTCCGCCCTTCCCAACGACCTACGGCCTGTGGGGCCAGCCGACGGTCGTCAACAACGTGGAGACGCTGTGCCACGTCCCCGGCATCTTGAAACACGGAGCCGACTGGTTCCGTGCGCTCGGGAGAGGGGAAAATACAGGCACGAAGCTCTACTCGGTGAGCGGGGCCGTGCGCAGGCCAGGCAACTACGAGCTTCCTCTGGGGATCACGGCCCGCGAGCTTATCTTTCGCTACGCTGGAGGGCTGGCTTCAGGCCGGGCGATGAAGGGCTTCACGTTGGGGGGAATCTCCGGGGGATTATTGGGCGCCGAGGCGCTCGACATGCCCCTCGATTACACTGCGCCCCAGGCTCACGGGGCGGCCCTCGGCTCGGGGGGCGTCATCGTGCTCGACGACGGCTGCTGCGTCGTCGACTTTGCGCGCTCGTGCCTGGCCTTCTACGAGGCGGAGAGCTGCGGCAAGTGCTTCCCCTGCCGCGTGGGGACGGTCCGACTGCGGGAGTGGCTGGACGGGCTGACGGGGCGTGGAGAGCTTCTTCCCGGCGCCGGGGAGTCCTTTCGGGAGGTTGGCGGCGCTATGCGGAACACCTCGGCCTGTGGCCTGGGGCAGGCCGCCCCTCTGGTCATCGATGGGATGCTCCGCCACTTCGCGGACGAGGTGGCGGCCCACGTCGAGGGGCGCAGGTGCCCCGCGGGGGTATGCAAGCCATGACGCAGCGAGCGACCGACGGCAGTCTGAAGGACGAGCTCTCATGCTGGTGAATCTACCTTCTGAGCCGGAAGGAGGAGGAGGGCGGGGGATGAGCGACACCGCGGTCATCGACGGGCGTGAGGTGACGATCCAGCAGGGCGAGTCGATCCTCGACGCGGCCCGGCGTTCAGGCGCCGACGTTCCCACCCTCTGCTACGACGGTCGCCTCAACCCCTCCGGGAGTTGCCGGCTCTGCTCGGTCAAGGTCGCCGGCCGCCGACTCCCGGTGGCCTCGTGCGCGCAGGAGCTCGTGCCGGGCATGGAGGTCGCCACCAGCGACCCCGAGCTCGAGGCGTGGCGCTCGACCATCCTGGGCCTGGCCCTCTCCGAAAGCCCCGTGGAGGACTGCCCTCGGTGCCTCGAGCAGGGGCCGTGCGAGCTCCACGCGCTAGCGAGCGAGCGCGGTGTGGACGGCGACCGCTTCCAGGGCGGCACAAGCGGCGCGCCTGTCGATGACGCCAACCCATTCATCCTCCGCGACTACTCCCGTTGCATCTACTGCTACCGGTGCACGCGGGTGTGTGGCGAGCTGGAGCAGGCCCACGCCATCGCCCCAGCCGGCCGCGGCTTCGACACGCGCATCGTCGCCGGCTTCGACGGCGGGCTGCTCGATAGCCCGTGCACCTTCTGCGGCCAGTGCATCCAGACGTGCCCCACGGGGGCGCTCATGGACCGGAAGATGCTGGGGAAAGCCCGCGCCGACGAGGTGACGCGCGTCCGGACGGTGTGCCCATTCTGCGGGACCGGCTGCGGCATCAACCTGAACGTCGCCGGCGGCAACGTCATCGGCGTGACCCCGGACTGGGACTCCCCGGCGAGCGAGGGCGCGCTGTGCGTGAAGGGGCAATTCGGGACCGACTTCGTCCACAGCCCCGACCGGCTGACGAGCCCCCTGATTCGCCGCGACGGTCGGCTTGTGGAGGCCACCTGGGACGAGGCTTACGACCTGGTCGCGGCTCGATTCCGGCAGGTCAGGGAGGAGTCGGGGCCTTCGGCCTTCGCGCTCTGGAGCTCCGCTCGGGCCACCAGCGAGGCGAACTACTTGATGCAGAAGCTTGCCCGAGGGGTCATCGGGACCAACAACATCGACAACTGCGCCCGCACCTGACATGCCCCCACGGTCGCTGGTCTGGCGGTCATGGTGGGACGCGGGGCGATGAGCAACTCCATCGCGGAATTGGAGGACGCGCCCCTCATCTTCGCGACGGGCACCAACACCACCGAGAGCCACCCCGTCATCGCCCTGAAGGTGAAGCGGGCGGTGGCGAAGGGCGCGCGGCTTATCGTCGCGGACCCGCGCAAGATCGAGCTCACACAGATCGCCCACCGCTGGCTGCCGCTACACATCGGCACCGACATCGCGCTCTACAACGCGATGGCCCACGTGATCATCGAGGAGGGGCTCTACGACCGCGAATTCGTCGCCGCCCGCACGATGGGGTTCGAGTTTCTGCGAGAGTTCGTCAAGGAGTACACGCCGGAGGTGGCGGAGCGGATCACGGGAGTCCCCGCGGACGAGATCGCGGCGGCCGCTCGGGAGTACGCCGGCGCGCCGAGGGCGGCCATCATCTACACGCTCGGGATCACGGAGCACTCGTGCGGGGTCCACAACGTGGAGTCGCTGGCCAACCTGGCGTTGCTGTGCGGCAACTTCGGGGCGCCGAACGCGGGGGTCAACCCCCTTCGCGGGCAGAACAACGTTCAGGGCGCGGGCGATGCGGGCTGCCTTCCGGCGTATCTGCCCGGCTACCAGCGCATCGGTGACGACGACGCTCGAGAGCGCTTCGAGCGGGAGTGGGGCGTACCCCTCGACTCGCGGCCGGGCGTAACCAAGGTCCATGCCCTCGACGAGATTCTCGACGGTCGCATCCGGTGCGTCTACATAATGGGCGAGAACACGGCCGTGTCCGATGCCAACGCGGGCAAGACGCGCCGGGCTCTGGAGGCGGCGGAGTTCCTGGTGGTCCAGGATATCTTCCTCACGGAGACCGCCAGGATGGCCGACGTGGTGCTGCCAGCCGCCTCCTTCGCGGAGGTGGACGGCACCTTCACCAACACCGAGCGGCGCGTCCAGCGGGTGCGCGCGGCGGTCGAGCCGCCGGGTCGGGCGAAGCCGGACTGGTTGATCCTCTCCGAGCTTGCGACACGCATGGGGTACCCCATGCCGTACGCTCACCCGTCCGAGATCTGGGACGAACTGGCCCGCAACGCCCCGATACTCGGGGGCATCAGCTACGACCGCATCGAGCTCCAGGGGATTCAGTGGCCATGCCCCACGCCCGACCACCCCGGCACCCAGTACCTGCACGGGGGTGAGTTCGTGACCGAGAAGGGCAGCTTCCAGTCGGTGCCCCACGTGGACCCCGCTGAGCCCCCGGACGAGGAGTACCCCCTGACGCTGACCACGGGCCGTCGCCGCGCGACGTACCACACCGGCACGCAGACGGGCCGAGCGGCCGGGTTCGAGCTCCTGGTCCCCAACGAGCGCGTGGAGGTGAACCCGGTGGATGCCAGGTGGTTCGGGCTCGCGGACGGCGACGCGGTGGACGTGGTGTCGCGGCGAGGGCGGGTGCGCGTCCCGGTGGAGGTGACCGACCGCTCCCCGGAGGGGGTGGTGTTCATGAGCTTCCACTTCCCGGACTCGGTCCCTACCAACATCCTGACCACGGACGCCTTCGACCCGATCACGGAGACGCCGGAGTTCAAAGCGTGCGCGGTCCGTATCGAGCGGGTGGCGAGAGGGTAGGGGGGCTGCAGCCCTTCGAAGGACGCGGTGCCCGGCATGGTTCGTGCACCGCAGCGTGCCAAGCAGCGTTGCGCGCCGAACCGTGCTCCGCTATGCGGGTATTGGAGCCCCTGAAGGGACTTAAGGGGAGCGAGGACCACTGCTAGAACGATGGAGGTTCCAAAGATGGATGCCGTAAAAGCTAGGGTGTTCATTAGTTGTGGGCAGAGTAGCGACGGCGAGCGAAAAGCCGCTGCGGCAATCGCCGAGTTGTTTGTGGAACTAGGTTTTGACCCTTACGTAGCGATCCAAGAACAGAGCCTCAGGGGCCTAAAAGAGAACATCTTCGCTCTATTGGAGCAATCCGAGTACTTCCTCTTCGTCGACTTCAGACGTGAGCAATTGCTGCCGGATAGCTACCGTGGCTCTCTGTTTAGTCATCAAGAGCTCGCGATCGCCTCTTATCTGGACTTGCCATTCATGGGATTCCGCCAAACTGGAGTACGGTTGGAAGGTGTGTTGGGATTTTTGCAAGGAAATTGCGTTGAATTTCAGGATATCGAAGATCTGGCCTCGCTAGTACGGGCTCAAGTAGAACAGAGGCAGTGGCGAGCTGACTGGCAGAATGGACTGCAGTCAACGCGAAGTCCAGGGGAATACGATGACGCTGCGATCCGTGGCGACGTCGACCTCTGGGCAAGGTTCTTCCACCTGAGAATAACGAATCAGAGTAGGTTCCGGACGGCCCTGGGCTGCAGAGCCTACATAGGTCTGTTAGCAGAACTGGGCCCGGACGCAGTTGGAAACAGAATCGACCCCGGTAGATCTGTTGAATTGAAGTGGGCTTTCTACACCTTCCCGGATGTCATCATACCTCCTGAGCGCTCTCGTGATCTGGATATTGGGTACGTGCTTCACGGAGAGTCTGACACTATGCGCTTTCTCTCTTTTGCGGATTCCGGCTATTACTCGGCGTCCCTAAAGGGGCCCGGTGAATTCGTCGTGAGCTTCATGGTCATCAGTGAGAACTTCCCAGAGTTGCAGGTGTCCGTTGGGGTTACCCTTGGTCGCTCTATCAAGGATGCCGAAGTACGGCTTGTGGCCCCCTAGAGGTTCACACGACCAGCGGCGGGGTGGTCACATACCACAGACATCGGATGGCTCCGCCTGAACCTGCCGCGCCCGTCCTCCCATCGCAAAAGAGCCCCGAGGGTCGACCCCCGGGGCTCCCTCACTCTAGACGTTCGAACGCCGCTACGCAGCCACGGCCACCGCCTCCTCCGCCAGGCGAAACGTGAGCGCCTTCACGCCCTCCACCGCGTCCACGATGACCGTGTCGCCGTCGCGCGCTTCGCCCGTCAGGATCCGGTTCGAGAGCGGGTTCTCGACGTACCGCTGGATCGTGCGCCGCAGTGGCCGTGCGCCGAAGACGTGGTCGAAGCCCTGGTGAGCCAGCCAGTCGCGGGCGGCCTCGGTCAGCTCGATCCGTATCTCACGCTCGCTGAGCCGCTCCTGCACGCCCTTCACCATCAGGTTCACGATTTGCCGGATCTCGTCCTGGGAGAGCGGATCGAAGATGACCACCTCGTCCAGCCGGTTCAGGAACTCGGGCCGGAACGTCTTCTTCACCTCGCCATCGATGGCCGTCCTGAGGCGCTCACGCTCGGTATCGCCCTCCGCGCCGCGGCGGAACCCCAGGGTGTGGGGCCGAGCGAACTCGGCGGTTCCCAGGTTGCTCGTCATAATCACGACCGTGTTGCGGAAGTCCACGGTCCGCCCGTGACCGTCGGTCAGCCGGCCGTCCTCCAGCACCTGGAGCAGCAGGTCGAAGACGCGGGGGTGGGCCTTCTCGACCTCGTCGAAGAGCACTACGCGGAAGGGGCGGCGGCGCACTTGCTCGGTCAGCTGACCGCCCTCGTCGTAGCCCACATACCCCGGCGGTGAGCCGATCAAGCGTGAGATGGTGTGTTGCTCCATGTACTCGGACATGTCCACGCGGATCATGGCCTCCTCGTCGTCAAAGAGGAACTCGGCCAGGGCCCGCGCGAGCTCTGTCTTGCCCACGCCGGTGGGTCCCAGGAACATGAAGCCGCCGATGGGCCGCTTGGGGTCCTTCAGTCCGGCCCGCGCGCGCCGGACGGCCTCCGACACCACCGTGATGGGGTGCTCCTGGCCGATGACGCGGGCGTGCAGCCGGTCCTCCATGTGGAGCAGCCGGTCCACCTCTGTCTCCAGCAGCCGCGTCACCGGCACGCCGGTCCAGGCCGCCACCAGGGCGGCGATGTCGTCCTCGCCGACCACCATGTCCAGCTTCTTCTCGCCGAGCCAGGCGTCGCGACCGCTGCCGAACTCGTACTCGCACTGGATCCGCTCGGCGCGGAGCTCGGAGGCCTGCGGGTAGTCGGCGCGCTCCGCGGCGGCCTCCTCCTGGTCCTGGAGCTCTTGGCAGCGCCGCTGGAGCTCCTTCAGCTCCGCCGGCATGCTGGATACCTGAAGGCGAAGCTTGGCGGCGGCCTCGTCGACCAGGTCCACCGCCTTGTCCGGCAGGTGGCGCTCCGTGATGTACCGCTTGCTGAGCCGGGCGGCCGAGGTGAGGGCGGCGTCGTCGATGGTGACCTTGTGGTGGGCCTCGTAGCGAGGCCGCAGCGCCCGCAGCATCTCCACGGTGTCCGTGATGCGTCCACGACCACGGGCTGGAAGCGCCGCTCCAGGGCCGCGTCCTTCTCGATGTACCGGCGGTACTCGTCCGGGGTAGTGGCGCCGATGACCTGGATCTCGCCCCGGGCGAGCGCGGGCTTCATCATGTTGGAGGCGTCGATGGCGCCCTCCGCTGCTCCGGCCCCCACGACGGTGTGCAGCTCGTCGATGAAGAGGATGACCTCGCCCTTGGCGGCTTTCGCCTCGTCCATGACCGCCTTCAGCCGCTCCTCGAACTCGCCGCGGAACTTGGCGCCAGCCACAATCGATCCCATGTCCAGGCGCATGACGCGGCGGTCGCGCAGGGAGTCGGGCACGTCGCCGGCCACGATGTACTGGGCCAGCCCCTCGACGATGGCCGTCTTGCCCACGCCGGCCTCACCCAAGAGGACCGGGTTGTTCTTGGTCCGCCGAGAGAGGGTCTGGATGACGCTCTGGACCTCTTCGACCCTCCCAACGACCGGGTCGAGCCGTCCTTGGCGGGCGAGCGAGGTCATGTCGACGCTGAATTTCTCCAGGGACCGATAGTGGCTTTCCGCCCGCTGATCGGTGACGCGCTGCGCGCCGCGAACCTTGCTGAGGGCCTGGTAGATGCGCTCCGTATCGATCCCGTGCTCGCGCAGCACCTCGGCCGACTCGCCGGTGCGCTCCTGGGACACGGCGATCAGCAGGTGCTCCGAGCTTACGAACTCATCCTTGAAGCGGTCCGCCTCCGCCTTGGCGTTCTCGAAGAGACGGGCGAAGCGCGGGGTGGGGTATATCTGCGTCGGCTCGTGCTCCAGGCCCGGGGTGCGGGACAGGGCCGTCTCGACGCTCGATCTGACCGCGCCCGGATCGACCCCCATCTCACGCAGCACCTGGACCGCGACGCCGTCGTCCTGCTCCAGGAGGGCTAGGAAGACGTGCTCGACGTCCCACTGGGCGTGGCGGTAGCGCCGCACCAGCTCCTGGGAGCTGCCCAATGCCTCCCACGCCGACTCCGTGAAGCTGTCCTGTCTCATCATGTTCCTTCCCCTCCTGGGAGTCTCTTTCGCTACTGGGATCATCCCTGGTGGTTTGAGGCGGGCCTTGGCCGCGTGCTGGTGGACTGTCCTCGGCTCGACCGGCCAATGAATGACCGGATTCGACCATCCCCCCGGCCCCCTTCCTGGCCAGGAAGGGGGTTAGTAGCGTATCTGGGGGGTTCCCCCCCATCCTTCCGTGGAAGGACTGCCAAAGGGCCTACGCCCCTCTGGACTCCCCTTTCCGCACTCTCTTAGATGCTCCGTTCCCCCGGAGGGGCGCTGCGCGCCGACGCCGAGTCGTCGTCGAGCCGCTCGCGCAGCCGCTCCACTTCGGCGCCCAGGGCCTCCACGACGCCCTCCATCTCCTGGAGCCGGTCCGTCAGTCGGAGGATCACTTCCGCTCCCGCCAGGTTCACTCCCAGGTCGCTGATGAGGGTCTTGATGCGCCGGAGCCGCCCGATCTCGTAGGGCGAATACAGGCGGATGTTGCCCCTGGTGCGCGACGGTGAGAGCATGCCGGTGCGCTCGTAGTAGCGCAGAGTCTGCACGTTCACACCCACCATTCGGGCCGCGATGCTGATGACGAAGCAGGGCTCGTCCCGGGCGGGTTGCTCGGCAGTCATGGTCACCCTCCCTGTTTTCGCCGGTCCCTCATCTGGCGGAAGAGCTCCTTCTCGTCGTCGGTGAGGTCCGTTGGCATCTCAACCCGCACGGTGACGTGGAGATCGCCGCGTTGCTTGGAGTCCTCCAGCCGAGGCATTCCCTGGCCCGCCAGGCGGAACACGCGGCCGTTCTGGGTCTCGGCGGGCAGCGTCAGAGCCACCTGCCCGGTCAGCGTCGGCACCCGGACCTCCCCGCCCAGCATGGCGTCGTGGAGAGGCACGGCAGCCTCGCTGTGGAGGTCGGCGCTCCGGCGCTGGAACCCCGAGTGTGGCCTCACCTTGACGACGAGGACCACGGGCTGACCGCCAGGGTTCACGCGTACGCGGGACCCGGTGTCCACTCCCGGAGGGATGGTGACCTCGCCCCGCACGGGGCGCGACACCGTTCCCTGGCCCTGGCACTCCAGGCACCGTCCCACGCCGATCACACCCATGCCGCCGCACCGGGGGCAGGTGGCTTCCGCGGAGACCTGAAGCGACCGCGTGGCCCCGTGGAATGCCTCCTCCAGGGAGATGTCCAGCGGCTGCTCGATGGTGGCCTGGCGTGCCTGGCGAGCTCGCGCCCGAGTCGTCGTGCCACCGCGACCAGCGCCGAAGAACCGCTCGAAGATATCGCCCAGGCCGCCGCCGCCGCCGAAATCGACGTTCTCCATCCGCCACGTCCCTTGCCCGGCGCCCGCGCTTGCCTCCGCGGCCTGTCGCGCCCGGCTCCAGTTGTGTCCGTAACGATCGTAGAGGGGGCGCTTCTCGGAGTCGGAGAGAACCTCGTGGGCCTCGTTGATCTCCTTGAACCGCTCCGCGGCGCGTTCGTCCCCGGGGTTGACGTCCGGGTGGTGCTTGCGCGCGAGCTTGCGGAAGGCCGTGCGGATCTCCTTCTCGTCGGCCCTGCGCGGGACGCCGAGCACCTCGTAGTAGTCTCTGGGCATACTTCCACCCCTCCGTTGGGGTCAGCGTAGCACCCTATAGTGGAATTGTCAAGAAGGCTCCTTCGATGATGGTGGATGTCCTCAGCACGCCGAGGCGATGAGAGGTGTAGGCGGGCTGTGCCCGCCTGAATCGTAGGTGAACACATCTCAGCAATGATACGAAGCGTATCAAGAACATGTTAGGTAAAACATGAGAGAAACTTGACGGAGTGGCGAGGGCTTGCTATCGTATCAACAGAGCACAGGGCGCTGACGACCGGCAGAGGGTGGAGCGGTCGCCTGAACTCCCAAGCCCTTGGCGGTGCTCCCCGACGCGGCAATCAGTTGTGGCCATGCAGGTTCCAGACAGGAGGAAGAGCGGAATGGCGATTCAGAGGTGGTACCCATACACGTACGGCCGATGGCCTGGGGCGGCGGAGCGGCTTTGGAGGGGCGTCCAGGCGACCGAGCCCGAGGGGGCTCAGCCCCAGCGCTGGGCGATCCCCGTCGACGTGGTCGAGGAGGAGGCCAGCGTGGTGGTCCGTGCCTCGGTGCCGGGCATCGATCCGGCGGACATCGAGGTGACGATCGACGGCGACGTGCTGACGATCAAGGGCGAGACGAAGTCGGAAGGCGAGGCGCGAGAGGGCGGCTATGCGCGGCGGGAGCGCCGCTCGGGGTCTTTCGCCCGCACCCTGAGGCTGTCGGATGCCCTGGATCGCGAGGGCGTCCAGCCCCGGTACGAGAACGGCGTACTCACCGTCACGATCCCTCGGCTGGAGGCGGCGAAGCCAAGGCGGCTGACCGTCGCCGTCGGCGGGGGTGAGGCGGGGTCGGAGGCGAGCAAGGCGGCGTAGCCGTGGCGTCGGAGTTCAGCCGAAAAGGGGGGTCACTCGCTTGGGTGGCCCCCTCGTCGTGTCATGGTCGTCGTGTTATGGACTTTGCGCCTAGGACGGCCGAGCCGCAAGCGCCGGGCGCGCTACGGCCCGTCGTCCTCCGGATCGCGCAGCCCCTTGGGTGGGCTAAGGATCTCGCGGGCGACCATGGCTTGCCGTATGTTTCTTCGGCTCACGAGAAGTCGCGAAGCTGGGCCTCGGTGCGCCGCTGGCTGTCGTGGCTTCGCGGCGGTCTTGGGCGGTCCCGCCGGCTGCCGCGGGCCGATGTCATCGGCCTCGAGGACCGCGGGTGGCTGTGGCGCCGGGTCGGGCGCGTCCCACTCGACGTCCGTTTCGGGCCACACATCTTCCACGTACGCTTGCGGCTCGTCGGCTCGGTGCCGGAGATCGGCGTACGATTCACCAGGCGCCGGCCGCCCCGCGTCCATCCGCTCGCGGGCGTCCTCCATCTCCAGCCGTCGCCGCTCCACCCGGCGTCGGAGTTCCGCGTACTGGTCGTCGCCGGATGGCGCGCTCGGGCGGGAAGGCCCGCCGCCGCGCAGCATCCCGGACACCACTCGCCACAGGAAGCTCCCCGCGATCAGGACGATGATCAGGAGCCCGAACGGGTCATCCATTCCCTGTCTCCATGCCCGGTAATCGGGAGCGGGCGCCCAAGCCACATCCGGGCGGCTCTCTCAAGCTCTCCGGGAAAGAAGCCTCCGACTTCTACGCCAGCACCAGAGGGTGGCGCTCGACCGAGGCCGGATGCGTTTCTGTGTAGCCGTGGCCGATCGTGGTGACGCCAAGCACAGTGAACCCAGTCGCGGCCAGCATCTTCCGGTAGTCCTCCAGGCTGTAGTTGCTCCAGTACATGGGAACACCGAAGAAATCGTCCTCGAGGTAGGGATCCTCGGCGAAGAGGGTCAGCGTGGCCAGGAGGTGTCCGCCCGGCTTGAGCCATCCATGGATCCGGCGAAACAGGTCTGGGTGCTCCCGGCGAGGCAGGTGGAATATGGAGTAGAAGGCGACTGCCGCGTCGAAGCATGAGGGCGGGAATTCGATGGCCATGATATCTTCGCGGATGAAGCTCCCCGCTGGGACATTCAACGCGGCCCGGCGGACCATCTCGCTCGAGATGTCCACACCCGTGACCGCAAACCGCCGCGAGAGGGTCCGCGATAGCGGGACGCCGGCGCCGCATCCGATGTCGAGCACGTTCGCGCCGTCCCTCAGCCGCCCCATGAACGGTTCAATCTCGGGGCACGCGTCGCCTCCACGGGCAACCTCGTATGCCTCGGCACACAGGTCGTATCCCCCCTGGACCAGGAGCTTGTAGTCGGTCGTCGGATCGGTCGCCGGCTTCACGCCGTGCAATTACCCTCGCCCCTACGTCTGCGTGCCGGCCGTCGGCTCGGCTCCGGTCTCCGGCTGCTGACCCAGGCTCTCCCGCATCTGCGTGTCGGCCTGCACGTTGCGCATCCGGTAGTAGTCCATGATGCCCATGTTGCCGGATCGAAAGGCCTCCGCCATGGCCCGCGGGACCTCCGCCTCCGACTCCACGACTCGCGCCCGCATCTCCGCCACCCGCGCGATCATCTCCTGTTCCTGCGCCACCGCCATGGCACGGCGCTGCTCCGCCCGGGCCTGGGCGATCTGCTTGTCGGCCTCCGCCTGGTCGATCTGGAGCTGCGCGCCGATGTTGCGGCCCACGTCCACGTCCGCGATGTCGATGGATAGAATCTCGTAGGCCGTGCCGGAGTCCAGGCCACCGGACAGGACCCGCTTGGAGATCTGGTCCGGGTTTTCCAGAACCGCCTTGTGGCTATCGGCGGACCCGATCGCCGACACCGTCCCCTCGCCGACTCGTGCCAAGATCGTCTCCTCGCCCGCCCCGCCGACCAGCCGCTCCAAGTTGGCGCGGACCGTGACCCGCGCCACCGCGATGAGCTGGATGCCGTCCTTCGCCACCGCCGATACCCTGGGGGTGTTGATCACCCGCGGGTTGACGCTGACCTGCACCGCCTGGAGCACGTCACGCCCGGCCAGGTCGATGGCGGTCGCGCGCCGCCACGGGAGGTCGATGCTGGCGCGGTCCGCGGAGATCATGGCCGTGACCACCCGCTCAACGTCTCCCCCGGCAAGGTAGTGCGCCTCCATCCCCCCGACCTCCAGGTCTATGTCCGCCTTGTAGGCCGAGATGAGGGGGCGGATGATGTGGTGGGGGTTCACGCGACGCAGCCGCATCCCCACCAGGGTCGGAATCCCGACGCGCACCCCCGCGAAGAGGGCGCTGAGCCACAGCCCCACCGGCACGAAGTAGAGCAGGAACCCGAGAAACACGAACCCCACGACGATGACGATGACAATGATCCCGAGAACCAGCGCTGGCTCCATGCTTCACCCCTCGCTCACGGGCGCTCGCGGCCCGTCCGCCTCATCGTTCTGACTCTCCTCCGTCTTGCCGGCGGTGGATGTGGGGGGCACGGCGCGGACCACCCTGCGGTAGCCTTCGTCCAGCGCCACCTCAACCTCCGTCCCGGCCTCGAGGTACTCGCCCTCAGTTACCACGTCCACTCGCTCGCTGTCAATTCGCACGCTGCCGGCAGGGCGAAGGTCCGTGATCGCCACTCCACGGACGCCGAGCAGCGACGGCCGCCGGCCCTCCTCCGCCCCCGACTCGGCCGCCCGCAGGTCCAGCTGTGGCGACCCTGTGCGTCTCCCCACTCCCGCAAGGCGGTCCTGGAGCACCAACCCTCTGAAGATGCCTCCCCGTGGCAGGAAGGCGAGGAGTGCCCAAGCCCCTACGCCGATCATAGTCAGCGAGCCCAGAACTGTGAGCGCCGCCCGCTGCAGGTCCATGATCCCCGGCGCCTGGCCGACCATGGATATGAACAGGCCGCCCAGGAAAGCCACCGCACCCAGGATACCCGCGATTCCGAACCCGGGCACAACGAAGGCTTCCAGCGCCATCAGGGCCACTCCCAGCCCCACCAACGCGAGCCCCTCCCATCCCGACAGGCCCGCCAGCGCGTGGCCCCAGAAGAACGTTGCCAGCAGGGCCAGGCCCGCCATGCCCGGCAGCCCGAACCCGGGACTGGTGATCTCGAAGAAGAGGCCCAGGAAGCCCAGGGAGATGAGCAGCGACGCCACGGCGGGGTTCGTCAGGAACCGCACCAGCCCCTCGGACCAGCTTGGAGTAGCCACCACCACCTGGGCGGACCCCAGCCCCTCCGCCTCCAGCACCGCCCGGAGGTCCTCCGCCAGGCCCTCCGCGTAGCCCCACTTCAGCGCCTCCTCCGCCGTCAGCGTGAGGAGCTTGCCCGCCTCCACCAGTCCCTCCACCGCCACGTCTTCGTCCACCATCGCCTCCGCCACCTGGGGGTCGCGGCCCCGGAACTCGGCGATGGCCTTGAAGTCCTTGCGGACCGCTGACACCACCTTCTCGCTCGCCTTCTTCCCCGTGTCGCCCATGACTGGGGTTGCCGCGCCGATGACCCCGGCGGGCGAGAGGTAGATGCGGTCGGCGGCGATGGCGATGAGGGCGCCCGCGGAGAACGCCTCGCGGATCACGAAGGCGACCACCGGCACATCGCTGTCCAGGACGGAGTCTTTGATCTGGAGAGCCGCGTCCAGCCGCCCGCCGGGGGTGTTGATCTCCAGCACTACCACGGCCGCACCCTCATCTTGCGCCTCGCGAATGACCCGCTTGATGAAGGGGGCCAGGCCCAGGTCGATCTCTCCCTGGATGGGGGCGACGTGGACGGGACCGCTGCCGCCCTGGCCGTGGGTGGTTCCAGGCCCGACGAGGCCCGCGAACCCGATGCCGATGAGGAGCAGCCAGAGCGCGCCGCGCCACGCCCGATGCCCGGCCCCACCTGGGGTCGCGCGTGCCCCCGTCTCGGGCCTCCGCGTTGCCATTCCGCCGCCTTCGCCCCTCGGCGCACCACCGCTCGCTCTCGCTGTCGTTTCATCGTACCGGGTTTCAGACACAGTCACAACCAAGGGGCGGCGCGGTGGGCATCGCACACTCCTGGTGGTGCATTGGATGCAGCTGAGCGGACAAGGATCATCGCCGCCGTGGGCAGGCGGACGGTCACCGTGGGGAGCGAGCGATGCTGCCACGTCGTCTAAGAAGGAGCGCCGACAGCCGGATCCTGGTCGGAGTGGCCGGGGGCGTGGGCGAATACTTTAGTGTCGACCCCGTTCTGGCGCGCGTCGGCTTCGTCGTCGCCACGATTGCCGGCGGAGTCGGGGTCCTGGTGTATCTGGCGCTCGCGCTGATGATGGCGCCGCCAGCGGAAGGGTCGCGGCCCCGGGCGAGCGACAAGCCGCCGGGAAGCCCTGGCTCGCCCGACATCGACGGGTCCCCAACCTCCGAAGAAGCGAATCGGCGGCGCTCATTCCTCGGGCTGGTCCTGGTCGCGGTGGGGGCCTTCCTGCTCCTGGTCAACCTGGGCGCGTTCCGGTGGCTCGACTGGGGCGCGTTCTGGGCGTTGGCGATCATCGCCACGGGCGGCGTGCTGGTGACGCAGAGGTTCAGGCGGTCGTGATGTCGGGAGAGAACCAGGAGCCTCGGTCGGGGCGACGGCGCGGACGCGGAGTTCCCGTCGCCGGTGTCGTCCTCCTGTTGGTGGGCGTAGTCCTACTGCTCCAGACCACGGACGTGCTGCCGTGGGCGCTGTGGGGGGGCGTCTGGCGCCTGTGGCCCGCGCTCATCATCGCCATCGGAATCAACCTGGTCATGGGTCGTCGCGCTCCGTGGCTGGCTGTCGTGCTCATCGCGGCGGTCCTTGGGGGCGCGGCTGCGGTCGCGGGGTTCGTGACGTACAACGGCTCCGACGACCCGGTTCGCACGACTCTCGTCGAGCCCCTGGGCGACGCGGAGACCTTGGCGGTGCGCGTCGCGTTCGGCGCGGGCCGGCTGACGATCGGGTCGCTGCCGGCCGGCTCCCCGAGCCTGGTGGAGGGGACCTTCGACACGCCAGGCCAGGCCGCGGCTGTCTCGTTCAGCCGATCCGGAGACTCGGCCGATCTGCGTCTGAGCATGGAGGGCCGCCGAGGGTTCGTCGACCTGACGGGCGCCGTGTGGGATCTCGAGCTGGCCCGCGGTCCACGGATAGCCATCGACCTGGACGGTGGCGCGGCCGGCATGGCCCTGGACCTGCGGGACTTGCTGGCGTCGGACGTTGAGCTTACCTTCGGGGCCGCCGACATGGATCTGGTCGTGCCGGCGGCGGCCGGGCACGTGGATCTGGTCGTGGAGGCTGGGGCGGCCGATATCCTGGTGACGGTCCCGGATGGGGTGGCGGCCAGGATACGCAAGTCGTCCGGACTCGTCTCGTTCGACATCGACCGCGGCCGCTTTCCGAAGGTGGATGACGAGTACGTATCGCCGGGGTTCGACGACGCCGAGAATCGCGTGACGATAACGTTCCGGGTAGGTGTGTCGAGCGTGCGAGTACGCTAGGCGCGCATCGGGCGGTGCGAAGGACGGGAGCCCCGCTCGGCCCGCTTCCGACGATGCAAGACGCACGCCGCGAGTCGGGACTTGCGCCTCGAATCCTCGTGCTGCATGGTATGCGCAGAACTTTTCTTGGCGCTCCGTCGTTTAGTAGATGTCGCCGCATCCAGCGAGACGGCGTCTTGAAGACCTCCAGGCGCGACCGCCCCACCCCCCTAGTCGTCGCGACTGCGAGTCATGTGAGCCTGGAGGTCTGCCGATTGGGGTCCGCCGTGGGCGGGCCGGTGAGGCAGGATGACTGAGCACCAGATACCGAGTGACACCAGGCGGGACCAGCTTGCGGAGCGGTTGGAGCGACTGCTTTCCGACCGGCGGCTGATTGTCGGGAGCAACCGCGGCCCGCTGGAGTTCCACCTCACCCCGGACGGCCGCCTCCAGCCACGGCGAGGCAGCGGCGCCATCGTCACCGCGTTCAACATCCTCCTCCAGGGCTACGATTTCAGCTGGATCGCCAACGCCATGGGCGAGGGAGACCGGCGGGCACTGGCGGCGGCGGAGGGCGGTGTCATCAGATCCCCGTTGCCGACGCAAAAGGTTTCCGTCCGCTACGTCGTCACCCCCCGTCGCGTGTACCATAAGTTCTACAATATCTTCTGCAACCCCCTCCTCTGGTTCCTCCAGCACTACATGTGGAGCGCCCCCTACACGCCGAACGTCGACGGTACGGTCCACGACGCTTGGACGAACGGGTACGAGCCCGTGAACCGCGCTTTCGCCGATGCCGTACTGGAGGAGGTGGCCCGCGCGGACGCGCCGCCCATTGTCATCCTCCAGGACTATCACCTGTACCTGGTTGGCGGGATGGTGCGAGAGCAGGCGCCCGATGCGCTTATCTACCACTATGTTCACATTCCGTGGCCCGGCCCCCGGCTCTGGCAGCTCCTGCCCGCGAGCATGCGCAACGCCATCTGCGAGAGCCTTTGCGCGTGTGACCTGGTGGGGTTCCAGTCTCGGTTGGACGTGCGGGCGTTCTTGGAGTGCTGTGAGGGCTTCGTGCCCGGAGCCAGCGTGGACTTCGGCGCGGGGACGGTGACCGCGAACGGCCACACCACGCGGGTCCGCGCCTACCCCACCTCGATCGATGTCGAGGAGGTTCGGCAGATCGCGGCCTCGCCCCGGACCGAGGAGTACGCGAGGCGTGTCGAAACCATCCGCTCGCCCCACACCGTGGTTCGGGTGGACCGCACGGAGCCGAGCAAGAACATCACCCGCGGGTTCCGCGCGTACCAGATCTTGCTCCAAGAGCACCCGGAGCTCCACCGCCAGGTGACATTCCTGGCCTTTCTGGTGCCCTCCCGCACCCACATCAAGCAGTACGAGCGGTACCAGGACGAGATCGCGAACCTGGTCAAAAGCATCAACTCAGCCTACGGCCAGCCCGATTGGCAGCCCATTCAGGTGTTCGCCGAGAACAACTACACTCAGGCGATGGCCGGCCTACGGCTGTACGATACCCTCATGGTGAACCCGGTGGTGGATGGCATGAACTTGGTGGCCAAAGAGGGGCCCGTGGTCAACGACCGCAATGGGGTCCTGATCCTCTCCGAGGCGTCAAGCGCCTACGAGCAGCTCCAGGTAGGGGCGCTTGGAGTTGCGCCCGCCGACCTGGAGGGGACCGCCCAGACCCTCTACCAGGCCATCACCATGTCCCCGGAGGAGCGCCAGCGGCGGGGTGCGGCGCTCGTGGATGCGATCGAGCGGGAGGACGTCACCCACTGGCTCCTCTCGCAGGTCGATGACCTCATAGATCTCCGTTAGCCCCCGCCCCGACTTGTCCTGACGCTGCCCCTCGTTGCGAGGGGCCAGTACCGATAGTAAGCTCTGCCGACCAGCGTCTCCCGCGTCACCGGCCCGTGCTGTCGGCTGTCCGCGCTTCGCGGCCGGTTGTCGCCGAAGACCAGGTACTCGTCGTTCCCCAGCCGCCACGACAGCGGGTCGTCCTCCACCGGGAGAGGAGCGTACGGTAGGTACGGCTCCGGGACCACGACGCCTTCCACAAAGAGCGCTCCATTCTCGTACCGGACCGTCTCGCCGGGCAGCCCCACCACCCGCTTCAGGTACTCCGCCCCGGCGCCCCAGTCCGCCCGAAACACCACCACTTCGCCGCGTGTGGCCGCGCCGAGCCTGTACGCCAGGCGGCTCACCAGCACGTAGTCGCCATCGGAAAGCGCTGGCGCCATGCTGTCGCCCCGCACCACGAATCGAATGCTGGTGGCGACGTCTACGACCGGCCGGATGGCGCCGGCCCGAGCCGGAACCTCCGCGAGCCGCCAGGTCCACCGTGACGCCATCGAACGACCTCCGTAGCTGCGTCCGCCGCCTGCTCATGGGCAAGGCCGTAGCATACCACCGGACGAGCCAAGCCCGCCGAGGCGGCCTAGTGTCCAGACACACCTCGCAGCGGTGTGCGTACTCACTAGAACGCGGTGTGGGGCCTTGCTGAGCGGAGACCCGCTCCGGTAGACTATACTGACTAGCCAATGAACGACAGGAGGGGACCATGAGCCTGACCGAGACCGCGTTCCGAGCCGTGCATCGCCTTTTCCCTGCCCGCCCCGCGCACGCCCACTGCGACGTCCCATGTGGCATATACGACCCGGTGGCGGCCAAGATCGCCGCGCAGACCGTCCTCAAGATGGTGATGCGGATCGAGGCCTTGGAGCGCCCGAGCGACGGCGATGCCGCGGCCCACGCGGACTACAACAACAAGCTCATCCGGTACACCGCCACCAAAGAGCAGCACGCGGAGCTGTGCAAGCGGGAGCTGGTGATCCTGTGGGGCGACTACTTCCGCCCGGACCACCTGGAGAAGTGCCCGGACCTCCACACGCAGGTCTGGACCGCCGTGAAGCTGGGTGGCCGCAACAAGCAGAACGTGGACCGGGGCGCCGCACAGGAGCTGGTGGAGGCGGTGGACCGGATCGCCCAGATCTTCTGGGAGACCAAGAACGTGGCCTACGACGACGCGGTTGGCCAGGTGCGCTTCGGCGCTTAGTCCGCAGTGCGGCCCCCCCTCGGGGGCCGCGCGCACCTATGGGGCGTCTGGGATGAAGATGGCGGTCAGCGAACCCGGCCGCATGATCACGTCCACGCCCGCGGCCAGGAAATAGAATGTCTGGGTCGTCGCATCGTCGAAGTGGTACGAGTGCGTGACTGTGTAGGCTTGCATCACCGTCTCGCCCGACCGGGCCCAGATATCAATGCCCACGTCCGGGGATTGGCCCGACGCCAGGGCCAGCCCAACGGACGCCGGCTGGGAGCTGAGGGCGGTCTGTTCCGACTGCCCGGTGGCGATGACGAACACCCAGCCGGCCCGGCGGGTCGTGAGTGTCACCGATTGGAGCGCTTGCCACGTGGACCAGCCCTTCCAGGGCGGGTTGGTGCCGAGCCTTGGCCCCGAGGCCAGCGGGTATCCGAGCGCCGGGGAGTTTACGGCGACCGCGAAGGCGGGGTCCGGGATGCTGGCGCCCGCCGGTCCCATCGGACCGGTCGCGCCCTGGAGCCCCAGCGGTCCCACGGCGCCCCGCGGACCCTGGGGTCCAGACGTTCCCTGGAGACCCCTGACGCCTTCCGGGCCGTCAGGCCCCTCGGGACCCTCCGGGCCCGGCGATCCCTCCGGCCCATCTGGACCTTCCGGACCAGGGGGACCCAGCGGACCGACATCGCCCTCCGGTCCTATCGGGCCCGGTCGGCCGCGGTCGCCCTTGGGACCCTGGAGTCCCCGCAGTCCCTGGTCGCCGGTGAGGCCGGAAGGATCGCTCTGCAGGGCCGCCCGTTCGTCGAGGACCTCGTTGACCAGCGCCGTTAGCTCGTCCGTGCTTGGCGGGGGGCCGGACCGCCCTCCGGGGCCCGTCGGTCCGGCGGGGCCTTCGGCTCCGCGGCACGCGACGAGGGTCAGCAGGGTCGCGGCCAGGCAGATGGAAAGAACAGGAATGGTTCGCGCGCGCATAGCCCGTTCCCCTGTCATATCGTTCCACGCTTGGGCGTGGCAAAGGGCCGCATCAAGGCGGCGGCCCGACCAAGGGCTGATCGGTGCCCCCACGATATCACACTTGCGGACGGGCTGCAGACGCCCCGCTCGAGTCAGACTGCCTGTACGCCACGACGCGTCTATGCTACGCTGAATGACGCGCGAAGCGGGAGGTGGCCGGAGATGCGGATACCGATGAAGGTGGACTACGGGGTGCGGGCCCTGGTGGATCTGGCGCTCCACTCCTCGGACGCGCCTATCCAGACGGCCGAGATCGCCGCCCGGCAGAGCATCCCCGAGCCCTACCTGGAGCAGCTCCTGCCGACGCTGAGCAAGTTCGGATTCATTCGGAGCCGGCGAGGGCCCCGCGGCGGCCACGCCCTGGCCCGTCCGGCGAGCGAGATCAGCATCGATGCCGTCTACGAGATTCTCGAAGGAACGTCCCACATGCTCGACTGCCTGGAGCACCCGGAGGGTTGCTCCCTCTCCAGCGTGTGCGGCCAGCGACACATGTGGGGGTTCGTCGAGCAGGCCATTCGCGTGGTGCTGCGCGAGACCACCCTCGCCGAGCTGGCGAGCGAGCAGCGCAAGCTCGTGGTGCTGGCCACCTAGCGAAACCCCGTCCGCGCCGAGCGTCCCGCACCATGCCCAGCCCTCCGCGCTCGATGTCGTTGCGTCGTTTCTCGTCGATTGACGCTTTCCGTCGAATGCTGGCGGGCGCGGCGGCTCAGGGGGCGCCGCGCGGGCCTACGGACGCGGTTGACAGATAGAGCCGTAGTTGGTAGATTACGTGGTTGCCGTTTTTAGGCGGTCAGATTGTCGCTGCCCTCGGGCGTGGAGGTATCGGTGCCTACCATCAATCAACTGATACGGAAGGGGCGGAAGCCCGTCAGGGCCAAGAGCAAGGCCCCGGCGCTCCACTGGCGCCAGAACACGCTGAAGAACCGGGTCACCTGGGCGGCCGTTGGCTCGCCGCAGCGGCGCGGGGTGTGCGTCCAGGTGCGGACCATGACCCCCAAGAAGCCGAACTCGGCCCTGCGGAAGATAGCGCGGGTGCGCCTCACCAACGGCACGGAGGTTACCGCATACATTCCGGGCGAGGGGCACAACCTCCAGGAGCACTCGGTCGTTGTGGTCCGCGGCGGACGCGTTCGGGACCTGCCGGGGGTGAGGTATCATATCATTCGGGGTGTCTTGGACACTGCGGGCGTGGCCGGGCGGCAGCGGAGTAGGAGCAAATACGGAAAGCGTCGGGGCACGTAGAGATGAGGGCATTCGTGAGGGACGGAGCGGGCAATGCGTAGGCGAAGAGCGGAGATCCGGCACGTCCCACAAGACGCCAGGTACAATAGTGAGGAACTCACCCGGTTCATCAACCGGGTGATGCTCAAGGGAAAGAAGACGGTCGCACAGCGGATCGTCTACGGAGCGCTGGACATCGTCGAGCAGCAAGGACGGAGGCCCCCGCTGGAGGTCTTCCAGGAGGCGGTTCGCAACTCCACGCCGCTGCTCCAGGTGAGGGCCCGGCGCGTGGGTGGCGCAACCTACCAGATTCCGACTGAGGTCAGGCCCCGGAGAGGGGTCGCGCTGGGGATGAGCTGGCTCATCCGGGGCGCGCGCACCCGCAAGGGCCGTCCAATGCGAGAGAAGTTGGCCCAAGAGCTGCTGGACGCCGCTCGCGGCGAGGGCTCGGCCGTCCGACGTAAGGAGGAGCTGCACCGGATGGCGGAGGCCAACCGCGCGTTCGTTCACTACCGCTGGTGATCGCCGGTTATAGCGTACCCGTGCTCCCCTCGGAGTCGGCCCCGTAGCAACTGACAGGAAGGGTTTCCGTGGATCAAGTCCGTAACATTGGGTTCATTGCGCATATCGACGCCGGCAAGACGACGGTGACCGAGCGCGTCCTCTTCTTCACCGGGCGCACCTACAAGGTGGGCAGCGTGGACGAAGGGACCGCCGTTATGGACTGGATGGCCCAGGAGCGCGAGCGGGGCATCACCATCACGTCCGCGGCCACCGCGGTGACTTGGCGGGACCACCACATCAACATCATCGATACCCCCGGCCACGTGGACTTCACGGCCGAGGTTGAGCGGAGCCTTCGAGTCTTGGACGGGGGCGTGGTCATCTTCGACGGCGTCGCCGGCGTGCAGCCCCAATCGGAGACCGTCTGGCGCCAGGCCGACAAGTACAGCGTCCCTCGCATCGCCTTCGTCAACAAGATGGAGCGCATGGGCGCGGACTTCGACCGGACCGTGGACATGGTCCGCGTGCGACTCAATGCACGTCCGGTCCCCGTCCAGATCCCCATCGGCCAGGAGACCGATTTCAAGGGCGTTGTTGACCTGATCGAGGAAGAGGCGGTGTTCTTCTCCTCGGCCGAGCCCGGCCCCCCGGAGCGCGGGCCCATCCCTGAGGAGCTTAGGGCCAAGGCGGCGACCTACCGGGAGCACCTGGTGGAGCGTGTTGCGGAAATCGACGACACCCTCTTGGAAAAGTACCTGGAAGGGGCGACCATATCCAAGGAAGAGATCCGCGCGGCCGTGCGCGCGGCGACCTTGAGCGGCGCCCTGGTGCCGGTGTTGTGTGGCTCGGCGCTGCGCCATATGGGAATCCAGCCCCTTCTGGACGCCGTCGTGGACTTCCTGCCCTCACCGGCGGATGTCGACGCGGTCATGGGAGTGCACCCGAAGACCGGCGAGGCCCTGGTGCGGCCAGCAGACCTGGACGCTCCCTTCTCCGCGCTGGCCTTCAAGGTCGCCACGGACCCCTACATCGGCCGGTTGGTCTATATACGCGTCTACTCTGGTCGGCTCAAGTCCGGCTCCCAGGTCGCCAACACAACCAAAGACCTGCGTGAACGGATCAGCCGAGCGGTGGTTATGCACGCCAACCGACGGGAAGAGGTGGAGGTGGTGGAGGCCGGCCACATCTATGGAGTGGTGGGCCTCAAGAGCACGTTCACGGGCGACACTCTCTGCGTGGACAGCGCCCTGGTGGTTCTGGAGCCGCCCAGGTTCCCCGAGCCCGTCATCTCCGTGTCGGTCGAGCCGCGAAGCCAGACCGACCAGGACCGGCTGGAGGACGCCCTTCGGAAGCTCGCGGAGGAGGACCCGACGTTCTTGGTCCGGTACGACCGTGAGACGGGGCAGACCCTGATCTCCGGGATGGGGGAGCTTCACCTGGACGTACTGGTGGACCGGATGAAGCGCGAGTTTACGGTGCAGGCGAACGTTGGGAAGCCGCGTGTCGCCTACCGAGAGACGATCCAGCGTTCGGTGCGGGTCGAGGGGCGGTTCGTGCGGCAAACCGGCGGCCGCGGCCAGTTCGGCCATGTGTGGCTGGAGGTGGAGCCGCAGGTCCGGGGCGGCGGCTTCGTTTTTGAGGACAAGATCGTTGGCGGCGCCGTCCCGCGTGAGTACATCCCGGCCGTACGCAACGGAGTGCGCGAAGCGCTGGACAACGGCGTGCTTGCGGGCTATCCTGTGGTGGACGTCAAGGTCGCTCTCGTAGATGGAAGCTTCCACGCCGTGGACTCCTCTGAGATCGCCTTCAAGCTGGCTGGCTCAATGGCGATGAAAGAGGGGCTGCGGCGCGCGCGACCCCTGCTGCTCGAGCCCTTCATGAAGATCGAAGTGGTCACTCCTGGGGAGTTCCTGGGCGACGTGCTGGGAGACCTGGGTGGTCGGCGCGCGCGAATTCAGCAGATCGAGGGTGAGGGCGACACGCAGAGCGTACGGGCTCTCATTCCCTTGGGCGAGACCTTCGGGTACACCACGACCCTCCGATCGCTGACGCAGGGGCGGGCTAGTCAATCGCTGGAGTTCAGCGACTACGAAGAAGTTTCCGAGTCTATGGCGCAGCAGATCCTCGTCCACGCCTAGGGCGTGAGCGGGGTTCTTGGCGAGAGGCGGCAGTACAATGGCGCGACAGAAGATACGGATCATCTTGAAGGCGTTCGACCACCGGTCGCTGGACCTGTCGGCCCAGCAGATCGTGGAGACGGCGGAGAGAAGCGGCGCGGTAGTCGTGGGGCCGGTTCCCATGCCCACGCGGCTCAAGCGCTTCTGCGTGATCCGCTCGCCCCACATCGACAAGGACTCGCGCGAGCACTTCGAGCTCAGGACGCACAAGCGACTGGTGGACATTCTGGAGCCCACACCCCGTACCCTGGAGGCGCTTGCGCGGCTGAATGTCGCTGCCGGCGTGGATATCACTATAAAGACGTAGGGGCCGGCCCACCCAGGGACCGGCCTTTCTTTTCTGTGTAAGGAAGGCGGAGAGGACCGAGGATGGCTGTCGACGGAATCATCGGGCGAAAGATCGGGATGACCCAGATCTTCCTGGAGAACGGGAGATTGGTGTCGGCGACCGCCGTTCAGGCGGGGCCCTGCACCGTCACTCAGCTCCGCCTTCCCGCGAAGGACGGCTACCAGGCCGTGCAGATGGGCTTCGAGGAGGCCAAGCGCCTCACCAAAGCCGAACGCGGGCACCTGCGGCTGGTGGGCAAGCCCTTCCGCTATCTGCGGGAGGTCCCAGCCACCGAAATGGGAGACCTTGAGGTCGGTCAGGAATTCGACGCGGACCTCTTCGAGGTCGGTGACCACGTGGATGTCATCGGGACGTCCAAAGGGCGTGGCTTCACGGGCACCATCAAGCGACATGGATTCCACGGCGGGCCCAAGACCCACGGGCAATCGGACCGCCACCGCGCGCCTGGATCCATCGGTGGCACCACCTATCCCGGCCGTGTGATGAAGGGGACCAAGATGGCCGGGCACTGGGGAGCGGAGCGGGTGACCGTGCACAACCTGGAGGTGGTTCAGGTGGACGCGGAGCGGCACCTCCTTTTCCTCAAGGGCGCCGTGCCTGGGGGGTCCCGGGGACTGATCCAGATTCGGCGAGCAAGAGGACGCAAGTCGACTTCACGAGGTAGCTGATGGAGCTCTCCGTCAAGAACCTGGGCGGCCAGGTTGTGCGCACAATCGAGGTGAGCGACGCCGTGTTCGGCGGGCGCTTCCGCCCTGCGGTCGTGCACCAGATGATGGTGGGCCAGCTGGCGAATCGGCGGGTGGGGACCCACTCCACCAAGACTCGCGCCGAGGTCCGCGGAGGGGGGCGCAAGCCGTGGCGCCAGAAGGGCACCGGCCGAGCGCGCCAGGGGAGCATCCGGTCGCCCCAGTGGCGAGGCGGCGGAGTGGTCATGGGACCGAAGCCCCGCGACTACCGTCAAGGGATGCCCAAGAAGATGCGGAAGCTGGCGATCCGAGTACTCCTGGCCCAGCGGGTGCGGGAGGAAGCGGTCACCGTTGTCGAGGATCTGACCCTGGCGGAGCCGCGCACCAAAGAGGTGATCGGCGTCCTGGAGACCATGGGGATCATGCGCAAGTGCCTCCTGGTGACGGGCGGCAGTCAGCCCGAGCTGGGACGAGCCTGTCGAAACCTGCCGCGGGTGAAATCCCTCCCCGCGGACACCATCAACACCCTAGACCTGCTTAACCACGACCACTTGCTCTTGAGCGTCGCGGCGGTGCGGCGCATCGAGGAGCTGTGGGCCGAAGAAAGACCACGCCTGCCCGCGAGGCGGAGCGCGGCCACGGCCGTCGCCGAGGCCGAGTCGTCCGATGACGCGCCCGTCGCGTCCGAGGAGACCCCTGCCGTCGAGGACGAGGCTGCCGAGGCCCAGGAGTGACGCCGGGATGAAGACGTCGATGCTAACGCGTGTCCTGGTGCGCCCGATCATTACTGAGCGCAGCACCATGCTGCAAGAGCAGCACAAGTACACGTTCGAGGTGGCGCTCACGGCCAACAAAGGGTTGGTGAAGCAGGCCGTCGAGACCCTCTTCGAGGTGAAAGTGCTCAGGGTGAACACGATTCGGATCCCCGGGAAGACCCGGAGGTTCGGACCGCGGCTGGTTCGGTCGAAGGAAATCAAGAAGGCCGTGGTGACGCTCAGACCGGGCGACACCATCACGGTGTTCGAGGGAGTGTAGGTTTGGGCCTCAAGCGATTCAAGCCAATCACCCCGGGGATGCGGAAGCTGGTCCGCCCCGACTTCGCGGAGGTCACGCGGACGGAGCCGGAGCGCTCCCTGCTGAGGCCGCTCAAGAAGAGCGGTGGGCGCAACCGACAGGGTCGGCTCACGGTGCGGCACCGGGGCGGTGGCCACAAGCGTCGGTATCGCCAGATCGATTTCAAGCGACATGACAAGGCGGGCGTTCCGGGGATCGTCGCCAGCATCGAGTACGACCCGAACCGCTCAGCGCGCATCGCCCTCCTGCACTACCGGGACGGGGAGAAGCGGTACATCCTGTGCCCGGTGGGCCTGCAGGTGAAGGACGCGCTGATGGCGGGGCGGGACGCCGAGGTGCGCATCGGCAACGCGCGGCCGCTGGTGACCATGCCGCTGGGCACCATGGTCCACAACATCGAGCTCCAGCCGGGGCGCGGCGGCCAGATCGTGCGAAGCGCGGGGGCCGCTGCCCAGGTCATGGCCAAAGAAGAGCGCTACACCCAGATCCGGCTCCCTTCCGGGGAGATTCGGAGGGTGCTCAGTGAGTGCTACGCAACCATCGGCCAGGTGGGGAACCCGGAGCACCAGGCGGTCACGCTTGGTAAGGCGGGCCGTGTCCGGTGGATGGGGCGACGCCCGGAGGTCCGTGGCAAGGTGATGAGCCCAAGGGACCACCCGCACGGCGGCGGTGAGGGGCGCAACTCGATCGGACTCAAGCACCCGAAGACCAAGTGGGGCAAACCCGCCCTGGGCGTCAAGACCCGGCGCGGTAAGCGGACCGACAGGTTCATTGTGAGACGGAGGCGCATCGGATATGGCCAGGTCCGTTAAGAAGGGCCCGTTCGTCGCGGAGAAGCTTCAGAAGCGGATCACCGCTGCCCGCAGGGTCAGTGAGAAGGTGGTCATCCGCACTTGGTCCAGGGCGTCCATGATACTGCCGGACGCCGTGGGACTGACAATCGCCGTGCACGACGGCCGCCGGCACATCCCGGTCTACGTGACGGAGAACATGGTGGGGCACCGCTTCGGCGAGTTCGCCCCGACCCGTACATTCCGAGGCCATGCGGGTCGCGGCGAGCGCGGCACCAGGCCCCGGGGCTAGTTTGAGGAGGACGCTTCCGTGGCGGTGAAGGCAGTCCACAGAAACTTCGGGATGTCCCCGCAGAAGGTGCGGCGCGTGCTGGGCTTGGTGCGTGGGAAGCGCGTGGGCGATGCCATCGCGGCCATTCAGTTCATCCCGAGTCCGGCGGCGCGGGCCGTCGTCAAGGTGATCAAGTCGGCGGTGGCGAACGCGGAGAACAATGATCTCATGGCGCCGGATGCCCTCCGGGTGGTAGCGGCGTACGCAGATGACGCCCCACGACTGAAGCGGTTCCGGCCCAAGTCGCGCGGTCGCATCAGCCCAATTATCCGGCGCAACTGTCACATCACTATCGCGGTTGACGAGGAGGGCGCGGGCCGTGGGACATAAGACACACCCCGTCGGCTTTCGGCTGGGGATCATCAAGGAGTGGGATGGGCGGTGGTTTGCCCCCAATGCAAGGGAGTACCGCACGCTGCTCCAGGAGGATCTCCGGCTGCGCCAGGCTGTCGAATTCAGGTACCCGGGCGCTGGTGTGGCCCGGATCGAGATTGAGCGGAGCGCCCAGGAGGTGGAGGTCACCATCTGGACCGCCCGCCCGGGCATCGTCATCGGTCGCCAGGGCCAGCGCGTCGAAGAGACGCGGCAGTCGCTGGAGGCGCTGACGGACCGCAAGGTGCGCGTTTCCGTGCAAGAGGTGCGCACCACGGAGCTCAACGCCGCGCTGGTGGCCCGAAACGTGGCCGAGCAGCTCGAGCGACGGGTGGCATACCGGCGGGCCATGCTCCAAACGGCGACGCGCTCAATGCAGGCCGGCGCCGAAGGGATCAAGATCATCGTCAAGGGCCGCTTGGGCGGCGCGGAAATCGCCCGGCGAGAGAAGATCATGCTGGGGCGCGTGCCGCTGCACACGATCCGCGCGGATGTGGACTTCGCGATCGCCGAGGGTCACACGGTGATGGGACGCATCGGCGTCAAGGTGTGGATCTACAAGGGGGACATCGTCCCCGTCAGAGAGCAGGCCGAGGTCGAGGAGATGGCTCCGATCCAGGTGACCCTGCGCGCCGACGAGCAGGAAGAGGTCGCCGAAGAGGAACGACAGGAAGATGCAGCAGCCGAAACGGATTAAGCATCGCAAGGCCCATCGAGGGCGCATGAAAGGGATCGCCACTACCGGCGCGACTCTTGCGTTCGGCGAGTGGGGGCTCAAGACCATCGAGCCCACGTGGCTGACCGCCCGCCAGATTGAGGCGTCCCGCCGAGCCATCGTCCGGCACTTCCGCCGCGGCGGCCAGGTGTGGATCCGAGTCTTCGCGGACAAGCCCGTGACCAAGAAACCCCTGGAAACCCGGATGGGCAGCGGCAAGGCGAACGTGGACCATTGGGTCGCCGTCGCAAAGAGGGGCCGCATTCTCTTCGAGGTCGCCGGGGTAACGGACGTGATGGCGCGGGAGGGGCTGCGGAGAGCGGGCGCCAAGCTCCCGGTAGCCACCAAGATCGTGGGGAGGGCCGACTTCCTGATGCGCACCGCGGGATCGACTGCGGGCGACCAGGCGGGGAGCTGACATGTATATCGAGGAGATTCGGTCGAAGAGCGACGAGGACCTGCGGGCGGAGCTCGACGAGTCGCACGTGGAGTTGATGCACCTGCGGTTCCGATGGGCGACCCGTCAGATCACCAACGTCTATGAGCTGAAGAAGGTCCGCAAGAAGATCGCGCGGATCAACACAATTCTGAGGGAGCGGGAGCTCGGAATCACGAATGCCTAGCAACCGACGAACCTACACGGGACGGGTCATCAGCGCCAAGATGACGAACACGGTGGTGATAGCCGTCGACCGGCTCCGGCGCCACCCGCTCTATGGCAAGGCCATGCGGCGGCGCACCAAAGTTTACGTCGACGATCCACAGGGGACGTGCCAGCTTGGTGACTTGGTCCGCGTCGTCGAGACGCGGCCGCTGTCGAAGACAAAGCGATTCCGTTTCCAGGAGCTCCTGTGGCGCCGCGAGGCGCCCGTCATCAAGGAAGACCCCGCGGTCTTGGAGGTGCTGGCAGGTGGGCCCGCGATAGCGGTCGCTGAGCCTGCCGTGGCAGAGGCCGCCGAGGAGCCCGCCGTGGCTGAGGTCGCCGAGGAGCCTGCCGTGGCTGAGGCCGCCGAGGAGCCCGCCGTGGCTGAGGCCGCCGAGGAGCCCGCCGTGGCAGAGGCCGCCGAGGAGCCCGCCGTGGCAGAGGCCGCCGAGGAGCCCGCCGTGGCAG
>CAYTEC010000017.1:0-25871 GCA_964436745.1 uncultured Dehalococcoidia bacterium
CTTCGGTTATCTGCGCCTCAAAACTGTCCCATTCCGCTGACTCCCTACACTCCCCGTCCAGACGCTAGTGAGGCCACCTCACTGGTAGCGGACGAGGCTTGCGCTCAAGGTGCGTAGCGCCACGGGTATCACTACCACTGAGTGGTGCGAGCCCGCGCTCCTGCCCCACGAACGCTTAGCTGACTCGGAGGTCGGGAACGCAACCTGGCCGCCGCGAGCGGCTTGTACATCGCGAACCTGAATGGTTCAATTGTGTAATCGTCGTCACCACGAACGGAGAGGGCGCACCACGAGCGGGAGGGGGCTCTCCACGAACGGGCCTCTGTCCGTCTTGGCCTGAACGTTTCCGCAAAGGATTTGCCGTCCGAGTAGGAGTCCGTTCGGCCTGGTCCTTCCCTGCGGGAAGGATCGAAGGCCGAGCCGCGAAGGCCCGGCCCTTGCGCCAATGGACCTCAGGTGGCATGATGGCGCCGCGAAGCTCAGCCACAGAACGAACGAGGTGGAAGCCATGATAAAGCGACTCGACAACATCGGCGTGGCCGTCACGGACGTACGACGAGCGGTCGCGTTCTTCACTGAGAAGCTGGGGCTCCAGGGCCAGGCATGGAGCGATGACGGCGGCAGCGTGACCATCGGCGATGTCTCGCTATTCATCTTCCGCACGGGCAAGACCAACGCTGTGGGCCGCACACCCGAATTCTCCGGCAACCCGGTGGGCATCGACCACCTGGCCTTCGAGGTGGACGACCTGGACCAGGCCATCGCCGAGATGGAAGGGAAGGGCGTGGTGTTCGTCCACGACATTGTGGGCGAGAAGGGAAAGTTCCGGTACCGGGGCACCCAGGACCCGGACGGCAACATGGTCTTCGTCATCGAGAAACCTGCCTGAACCCACCCTGCGACGCGGCGCCGGGGCCGGCGGCTTGACAGTCGTCCCCGGTGTTCTCTAGCATGGTGTCAGATGGGGAAACGCGGCGGTGGTGACTGAGGAGTCCGAGCGGTCCTTTTTCGGTGCGAAACCGCGCCGATGGGGGCCGCTCTTGCGTTTCTAAGGAGCCATGTCATGTCTTCATGGAAGGCGGTAGTGCTGGCGGCAGGGGTCGGCAGCCGGATGAGGTCCCGAACACCCAAGGTGCTCCACCCTCTGGCCGGGAAGCCCCTCATCCACCACGTTCTCGCCCAGGCGCGGGATGCGGGGCTGCCACGGCCGGTGGTCGTTGTTTCCCCTGACGCCGGCGCGGTCCGGGAAGCGGTGGGCGAAGCCGCCGACTTCGTCGTCCAGGAATATGCTGGAGGGACTGGCCACGCGCTTCAATGCGCACAGCCGATGGTGGAGGACACGACGGAGCACGTCGTCGTCCTGTACGCGGATGTCCCATTGCTGCGCCCAGAGACGCTGCGGGCGCTCATGGACCGCCACGTGGAGCACGACGCCGACGTGACCTTCCTGACCGCCCTGGAAAGCCCACAGGAGGGCCTGGGGCGCGTCATGCGCGACGACCATGGCGGGGTGGCGGCCATCGTGGAAGACCACGAGGCGTCGGGCGCCGAGCAGGCCGTCCGAGAGGTCAACGGCGGCGTGTACTGTTTCCGGGCGCGGGACCTGTGGGCTCAGCTGGCGGGGCTCACGCCGTCGTCCAAGGGCGAGCGATACCTGACCGACCTGATCGCGCTCACGCTCAGCTCCGGCGGGACGGTCCAGACCTTTTCGGTGGACGACGGGCTGGAGGTGCTAGGGGTCAACAACCGAGTCCACCTGGCGCAGGCCGAGGCGTGCGTGCGCGAACGGGTCCGGCGCCACTGGATGCTGGCCGGGGTCACGCTGCTTGACCCGCCGTCCACGTTCATCGACGACGATGTGGAGTTGGGCGAGGACACGGTGATCTACCCCAACACCCACCTGTACGGGGCCACGCGCGTGGGCGCGGACTGCCACATCGGCCCAAACACGGTCATCCATGACTCCACGGTGGGGGAAGGCTGCCGGGTGGTCGCCTCCATGCTGGAGGGCGCGGTTCTGGAGCAGGGCGTGGAGATCGGGCCGTTCTCGCATCTGCGGTCGGGGGCCCACCTGGAGCGGGACGTCCACATCGGCAACTTCGTCGAGGTGAAGAAGAGCCGGCTCGGAGTGGACGCCAAGGCTGGTCACTTCACGTACATCGGCGACGCAACGATCGGCGCTCGCGTGAACATCGGCGCGGGGACGGTCACGTGCAACTTCGACGGCGTCAACAAGAACCCAACAACGATCGAAGAGGGCGCCTTCATCGGCTGCGACACCATGCTGGTGGCGCCGGTGACGGTGGGCCGGGAGGCGGTTACCGGGGCCGGCTCGGTCGTCACGCGGGACGTGGCGCCGGGGAGCCTGGTGGTCGGCATGCCGGCCCGGTCTCGTGGCGAGCCGCCTTCCAGACCCAATCCTAAACAGTAGGCTCCGAGGAGAGACACGCATTGGACAGTGGTGATCTGGTACCGTTAGGCGCTATCCTCCTCATCGTCGGGGCCTCCACGCTCGTGTCCCTCGCCAGGTGGTCGCTTGGAATGATCGATCTGCGGGCGGCGTCTGATCAGGCGGAGCAGGGGCACCTGATGGACCGGCTCCTGATCCACCTCTCCCGAGATGCCGCGCGCGTGAGCCTGGGCCTAGCGGTGGTACGCCTGGCACTGAACGGCCTGGCCGTGGGGGTGCTGGTGATCCAGTTCGGCGGCACGGCCTCTGGGGCGTGGCCGCTGCTCGGAGGCCTTCTGGGACTGCTGGCGGTGCTGGTGGGACTGCGGTACGTTACCTACCCGCTGGCGCGCCGATACCGGGAGCCTGTCGCGCGAGCGGCGGCCCCTGCCGCCCTGGTCACCGTGCTGCTCACCGCACCGGTGACGCGCCTCCTACAGCGGTTCTCCTCCCGCCTCATGCCACCACCCGGCCAGATGGAGGTTCCAGAGGCTCAACCCGGCGGCATCGTGATCCCCCTGGGGGACGAGGTGAACCCCCCGGACGAGCGGGAGATGGGCATGATCCGCGCCATCCTGCGGATGGAGGAAAGCACGGTTCGAGACGTGATGGTCCCGCGCCCGGATCTTGTGGCCGTAAGCGTCACGGAGCCCGTGTCCCGGGCCGCGGCGCTCCTCAACGAACAGGGTCACAGTCGCGTTCTGGTTTACGAGGACTCGCTCAATCACGTGGTGGGAATCCTACACGCCCGGGACCTCACACGCCTCATCGGGTCGGACGCGCCCGAGCCTCACCTGAGCCAACTCCTCCGTCCTACCCTCTTCGTGCCGGAAGGCAAGCGGCTGGACGACATGCTGCGCGACTTCCTCCAGGAGCGGATCCACATCGCCGTGGTGGTGGACGAGTACGGGGAAACCGCCGGCCTCGCAACCCTGGAGGACCTGCTGGAGGAGATCGTCGGCGAGATCACCGACGAGTTTGAGAGCCAGGAGGCTGAGATCCAGCTGGTCAGCGCGGACGAGGCGGTGGTGGACGCCAAGATCAACGTTGACTTCCTGCGAGACCACTTCTCCGTCGACGTAGACGAAGAGGGGTTCGACACGGTGGGGGGCCTGGTCTACGCGCGGCTGGGAAGGATCCCGAACCCCGGCGACGAGGTGGCCGCCGACGGCCTGCGGGTTCAGGTGCTAAGCACACTGGGGCGGCGCATCAAGAAGGTGCGCATCACCCGGCTCCCCCAGGCCGAAGCCTCCACGAAGCCCTCGTAGACTAGTAGCGACCTCTCACACGCCCTCTCCTGGAGGGCGGGGCCCTCCCACGGATAGCGCGACCATGTGTCCGACAGAGAACGACATGGGATCAGACCGCCCCGCGTGGACGCAGCGTACGCGCGTCGTGTGAAACGGCCCGAAGGGCGACAGCGAGTAGTCCAGCCACGAGAGAAACCCTCCCGCGTCTCTCTGAGACGCGGGAGGGTTTCTCTTTAAGTTCCGGAGAGGCTACTTGGTGCTCTCGACGATGGTCAGGTAGGTGGTGGCAATGGTGCCTTCCGAACCCTCAGCCCTGACCGTGTAGACGCCGGGCGTGGTGCTCCCCGCTATGGAAACCCGCTTGGCGCTCTGCGTCTTTTCGAATGCCCCGTAGGCGTTCGCATCTGGACCCATCAGGATCTCGTCACGAACGTCCGTCTGGATCGTGATCAACACGGTCTCACCGGCGTTGAATCCCCAGCCGGTGACCGTGACGCTGCCACGAGCCTCAAGACTGAAGACAGAGTCGGTGAGCTTGATCCCGGCGTCCACCTGGGGACCCGCAACGCCCATGTCACCCTTGGCGCCAGCCTTGCCCGTGGGCCCATCCGGACCCATGGGGCCAGCAGCGCCCTCCCTGCCATCCTGGCCGTCCTGGCCGTCAGCACCGTTGTTGCCAGCGGCACCCTGAGGGCCGCGATCACCCACAGCACCGTCCGCACCTGCGCACGCCGCGAGAACCGAGAGCATTAGTCCGAGAACCAACAGGAGACCTACCATCCGCAAGAACCGAGGACCGTTCATCCAGCTCCTCCTTCAGCAGTTTCGGGCCGAAGAAACCACACCTTGATGCCCTGCTACTGTCATAGCCAATTTCCAAGGCGTAATGTTATGGCCCCAACGTACACCTGTCAAGGGTCGCAGGGGACGGGAACCGGCTGGATACGCCATCCCGGGCCAGCCACGGAGCGACGCGGGGCCGGTGGCGAGCGCCTCAGGGCTGACCAGCGCCCGTATTGTGCCGACGAATTCCGATGGTACAATTGGCCGTTGGCATGCGCCGACACGCCGGACTTGACCCGAACGGAGTTCCTGGATGGAAGGCGAACACATCGCCGAGGTCGTGACCCGCATCGTGTTCCAGCTTGCGCTGGTACTCGTGGCCGCGAAGCTGGCCGGGGAGGTGTTCGAGCGATACCTCCACATCACCCCTGTGCTGGGGGAGCTGGCGACGGGGATTCTCATCGGACCGTACGCCCTGGGCGGGATGCTGCTGGTCGGCTTCGGTCCGGTCTTCCCGATCCCAGAGCATGCTCTGGCCAACCCCGTCTCCGCGATTCCCCTGGAGCTGTACGTTATCGCCCAGATCGCCTCGATCGTCTTGCTCTTCTCCGCGGGGCTGGAGACGGACCTGCGACAATTCCTCCGATACTCCGGGCCGGCGCTCGTGGTGGCGATCGGGGGCGTGGCGCTGCCCTTCGCTCTCGGGGCCTCGGCCACGGTGGCCCTGGGGTTCGCTCCGAGCTTGAGCTCCCCCCTCGCGCTGTTCATGGGAGCGATCTTGACGGCCACGTCCGTCGGCATCACCGCCCGCGTCCTGTCCGACTTGGGGAGCATCGCCAGTCCGGAGGGGGTCACCATCATCGGCGCCGCGGTGGTGGACGACGTGCTGGTGATCTTGGTGCTCTCCGTCATCATTGCCTTCACCGCCACGGGCGAGGTTTCGTTGGGGCAGCTCGGCCTGGTGGCGGCGAAGGCCGTGGGCTTCTGGGTCGTCCTGACGGGGCTGGTGATCCTGACGTCCAAGTGGGTGTCTCGGTTCCTGTTGGGCCTCCGGGTTGCAGGGGCCGCGCTGGTGCTGACGCTGGCCTTGGCGCTGGTGGGCGCGGGGCTGGCGGAGACCTTCGGCCTGGCCATGATCATCGGGGCGTACTCGGTCGGCCTGGGGCTCTCCGGGACGCCTCTGCGGAGAATGATCGAGGAACGTCTGGAGGGAGTCTACAACTTCCTGGTGCCGGTCTTCTTCGTCGCGATGGGGATGCTGGTCGACGTGACGAGGCTCGGAGATGTCATCGTCTTCGGAGGAGTGCTCACCCTGCTCGCCGTCGTCGGGAAGGTGGTGGGGGCCGGCGCTCCCGCCATGGCCGTGGGGTTCAATCGCCGAGGCGCGTGGAGGATCGGACTGGGGATGCTGCCGAGGGGCGAGGTGGGCCTCATCGTCGCGGGGGTCGGACTGGCCAGGGGCGTGATCAACCAGCAGGAGTTCGGCGTGGCCGTCATGGTCGTCCTGGTGACCACCGTGCTGGCCACGATCCTGCTGGTGCCCGCGTTCCGCTCCGGTCTGCCGGGGACGCGGAAGACCTCCAACGTCTGATGCCAATCGCACACCCGCGACGGCGTTCGGGCGAGCGTTGGCTCCGGTAGCGTCCCACGGCGTATAATGGATGAAGTGAATATGACCGAGCCGGTAGACGTGGCGCGCCGAGCCGTGGAGATTTCCTCAGAGCACCAAGCATCTGACGTGGTGCTGCTGGATCTCACGCCCCTGAACGCCTTCGCGGACTACTTCGTGATCCTGAGCGCCGAGAGCGCCCGTCAGATCAGCGCACTGACGGATGCGCTCGCGCAGGGGCTCAAAGAGCGTGGCGGGCATCTCCGCCGCCAGGAGGGGACGCCAAACTCGGGCTGGGTGCTGCTGGACTTCTCTAATGTAGTGGTCCACGTCTTCGCTCTGGAGGAGCGGGAATACTACCAGCTCGAGGACGCGTGGAGCGAAGCAATCCCACTCGTCAGGATTCAATGACCCAGGGCGCCACCGACGCGTCCCAGTCCACGATCTCCTCATCGGTGAAGAACAGGGCGACCTCCCGCGCAGCGGACTCCGGCGAGTCAGAGCCATGCACCAGGTTCCGCCCCACCTCCAGCCCCAGGTCACCGCGAACCGTGCCCGGCGACGCCTGTTTCGGGTCCGTGACGCCCATGGCCTGCCGCACGACACCCACTGCCCCTGGACCCTGAAGCACGCACGCGACCACCGGGCTGGACGTGATGAACCGGACCAGGCCCTCGAAGAACGGCTTGCCGATGTGCTCCTCATAGTGGCGGTTCGCCAGCTCGGAGCTCACCTGCATTAGCTTCATCCCCACGATCTTCACGCCCCGTCGCTCCATCCGCGACAGTATTTCGCCCACCAGGGCGCGTTGCACTCCGTCCGGCTTGACCAGGAACAGGGTTCGCTCAACATCGGACATGGATATCCTCCATCACCTTTTGCGGCACGGTGAAGCGGAGCACAGCCCCGCGAACACCGCTCATCTCTATCTGACGCGTGGCGGCGTGATGCTCGGCTGGCGTAGGTACTGTGGCTGCAACGCCGCTCGGTCGTCCGCGCGGCCCGTCGCCTGGGCCTCCGCGCCCAGGCGAGCCAGCGCCCAGAGCTGTCGCGTGGGCGGCGGTGACGCGATCACGGCGGCGCGCCCGCCGAACCGTTCCCGCAGGAGGGCCGATAGCCCCCACGCCCCCTCGCCGCAGAGCACCGCGCCCTCCGGCGCCGCCTCCACGAGCTCCTCCACGCCAACCACGGCCTCCTCGCTCTGTCGTCGCCACTCCCCACCGTCGCCCTGGAAGCGCGCCCAGGCCACCAGGCCTCTGCCCACCTCCAGCAGTGGGCAGACAGGCCTGCCCAGTCCCTCGTAGGGAAGGGCCTCTACTTCCAGGGTGCTGACCCCTACCAACGGGATATCACAGCTCTCGGCGATCCCCTTCGCAAAGCCCATCCCCACACGTACGGCGCTGAACCCGCCGGGCCCCTGGGCGATGAACACCGCCCCAAGCTCACCCATCGTGACTCCCGCGTGCGCCACCAGCGCTTCGACTACGCCCGCCAGCTCCCGCGTGTGGTTCTGGCGCGAGTACCACCGCATCTCCCACCGGGGCTCGCCGTCCACGGAGAGCGCCACGCCGGCGTAGCGGGTCGAGGTATCGATCGATAGTTCCATCGCTTACGGGCCCTCCGCCTTCGCCATATCGACCCGGACGGCCTCAACGAGCGCCTCGTAGCGAGCCCCTCGGGCCACGAGCCGGAGCCGGCGCGAGTCCTCGTCCAGCCGCTCCAGCCGGACCCACAGGTGGTCCTCCGGGAAGTCGGAGAGAGCGCGGTCCGCCCACTCCACAACGGACACGCCCTCGCCAAGGAAGTACTCATCTAGGCCCAGATCCCAGGCCTCCGCGAGGTTGTCGACGCGATAGAGGTCCGCGTGGTAGAGGGGCATGCGTCCGGCGTACTCGGTCACCAGGACGAATGTGGGGCTGCGGGCGTGCTCCAGGACCCCCATTCCCCAGGCGATGCCCTGGGTGAGGGTGGTCTTTCCGGCGCCCAGGTCCCCAGCCAGTAGGACGATGTCGCCCGGCATGGCGTGACTCCCCAGGCAGCGTCCGACCTGCTGAGTCTCCTCCGGCCCGTGCGTTTCCAGGACCAAGTCTGCGATCATGGAGCGAAGTGGTCCCAGCCCCGGCCGGGGATTTCCACCGGGCGGCCGTCCTCGTCCTGCACTGTCACGAGCCCCGGAGGCCCCTCCAGCACCTCTCCGATGAGCGTGCCCCCGCTGGGCAGCGCTCCGAGAACCTCCTCCAGGACCGCCAGGGGCGCGGCGAAAAGGAGCTGATAGTCTTCGCCGCCGCCGAGGGCCATCGACAAAGCCTCGTCACCGAAGGCGGCACGGGCGGCGGGATGGACCGGGACCCTCGCCGCCAATAGGCGCGCGGAAGCGCCGCTCGCCTTGCACAGCTTCTCCAGGTCGGCCACCAGGCCGTCGCTCACATCAATGGCGCAGCGGACGCCGGCGGCGAGGAGCGCCCTCCCCTCCGCGATCCGGGGCCTGGGCCGCTGATGTGCCTGGCGCAGAGCGTGGTCCTCATCGGGACCCGCCGTCGCGAGGCCCTGGAGTATGGCGAGTCCCGCGGCGGAGCCGCCCACCGAACCGGTCACGCCCACCCGGTCGCCGGGTCGCGCGGCGGAGCGGGCCAGGACAGGGCCCGGGGTCACCCCCGTGAGGGCCACGGTAACGAAGGCCGTGGGGGAGGCGACCACGTCGCCGCCAACTATGGCGGCGCCATACTCGGCGCACGCCTCCAGCATGCCGTCGTAGAGCGCGTCCATGGCATCGATTGGAGTATCGCCGGGGAGCCCCAGGGTCACCAGCGCGTAGCGCGGGGAGCCCCCCATCGCGGCGATGTCGCTCAGGTTCACCGCCATGGCTTTCCAACCCAGGTCGTGCCAGCTAGACGTCTTTGCGGTAAAATGCACACCCTGAACGAGGGTATCGGTCGTCAGGAGCTCCGTCCCGGCCGCGTCGATGCCCCAGGCGGCGGTGTCGTCGCCGATGCCGAGGATGAGGGGCTGCGCGGTCGGGCCGTGGCTGGACCGCGCGACGCCGGATGCGGCCACCCGTGCCGCCAAGCGGTCGATAAGGCTGAACTCGCCCAGGTCACGTATGCGCATCGGCAGCATTATACTGGAGCCTGTAGCTGCGCTCAAGGAAGGCATTCCCGCGACGCGGGGCGGCGAGCGGTAGGGAGAACGTATGCGCAATCTGGTCCTGGCGGACATCCACAGCAATCTGGAAGCGCTTCAAGCCGTCCTACGGGACGCGGAGGAGGCAGGCGGATTCGACGCGCTGTGGTGCCTCGGGGACACGGTGGGATACGGGCCCGACCCCGGCCCATGTATAGACCTCCTTCGCTCCCACGACCCCCTCGCCGTCGCGGGGAACCACGATCTGGCCCTGCTGGGGACGATCGGCGTCAGGGAGTTCAATCCCATGGCCATGGAAGCCATCGAGTGGAGCCGGGAGCAGATCACCGACGACCAGCGGTCGTTCCTGGCGGGCCTCGCCACGCGACACGAGGCGGGCCCGTTCACGCTGGTGCACGGCAGCCCCAGGGAGCCGGTGTGGGAGTACTTCCACCCCATGTACACGCCGATCGAAGCACTCCACGACAGTTTCAGCCATTTCAGCACTCCCTACTGCCTGGTGGGTCACTCCCACGTGCCCTTCGTCTGCCAGGAAATGGGTCCCACCTTCGTGAAGTTCCCGGAGGGCGAGCCCTACGTGCTCACGAAGAAGGATCGGCTGGTGGTAAACCCCGGCGGCGTGGGGCAGCCAAGGGACGGCGACCCTCGCCCAAGCTACGTGATCTATGACGATGAGGCCATGACCCTGGTGCGCCGCCGGGTCGCGTACGATGTCGACGCCGTGCAGCGCAAGATGCGTCGGGCGGGGATCGCGGAGTATCTCGTGGAGCGACTCACCTACGGCCGCTAGCCACGCGGCAAGCGGCTCCTCCACCCCCCTCCGCGTTTGGGCCACACCGCCATCCGTATGCTATGATGCTCAGGCATGCGTCTGCGAAGGCAACCGCCTCCCCGGCGCCGAGTCCGCAACGAAGGAGCCCCATGAGCAAGCTGATCCAACGCATCGAGCGCCTCGGCAGGACCGCCCCCGCCCCGATGGGATTCGGAGCCTTGGCCCGCCCGCAGGCGAGCCCCGCCATGGTTCTGATCGGCGCCACGAGCGATCTCGGGAAGCTGAACGACCTCGGAGACTCGGGCCTTGACGCGGTCCTCTACCGTCCGCCTTCCGGCGACGCCGCCGCGGCCGGCGAAGCCATGGAGACCGCTGGAGGGCTGCTCTGGGGAGTCTACAGCGCGGCGCCCACCGCTGAAGGGCTCCAAGCGCTCGAGGAGAAGGGGTGCGACTTCGTCGCGCTCGACGCCCTCACGGCGCCGGTCGAAGCTCTCCACCACGAGGAGATGGGCCACCTGCTGATCGTCTCGTTCGAGCTTGGCAAGGAGGAGGCGCGCGCGCTGGAGCCTCTGCCGCTGGACGCCGCGCTCCTCTCGGAGCCTCTGCCGTCGCCGCTGACCCTGGAGCACCTGCTTCGGCTGGCCACGCTGCGGGGGGAGATCGGGCTGCCGTTCCTGCTCCCAATCGCGGCGCCGCCGACCGCCTGGGAGGTCGAGTGTCTGCGGGAAGTGGGAGTAGAGGGCCTGGTTCCGGACCTGGACCGCACCACACTTGAGGACCTCAAGAGCCTGGCCCAGGCGGTGCGGAGCATGCCTCGCCGCCGCCCCCGTGGGGAACGGGCCAGCCCGACGCTGCCGCAGGTCCGCTTCGCGCTCGGCTCCTCCGGCCCGGAGCACGACGACGATGACGGCGACGAGGGCGAGGACGACGAGGACTATTAGCGACGGCGCTCGGCCCGCGATGCTTCGGAGGCTCCCGCCTGCGGAGGCGGTGAAGCCCGCGAGCGGCTTCGCCCCACGCACTTCCCACGATGCAAAGAGATGGCGCGGTCTTTCCAACGAGCCCCGTACCTCCATGGGAGCGTCTTGGAGGCCGGGCTGTGCGCCTCTGCACCCGCGGCGCCGAAACCGCTAGATGATCCTCCGCAACTTGGACGCCCTCACCAGGGACCCGCTGGGGTTCGCGATGGTCATGGCCATGACCATTGGTGCGCTGATCCTGGGCATTACCGTCCACGAGTTCAGCCACGCCGCAGTGGCCACGGGCTTGGGGGACCGGACCGCGAAGCGCCTCGGCCGCGTGTCACTGAACCCCATGGTCCATCTGGACCCCGCCGGGAGCCTCATGCTGCTGCTAGCCGGGTTCGGCTGGGGGAAGCCGGTGCCGGTCAACGCCGCGGCCTTCGGGCGCGGGGCCCTCCGCGGCATGGCCCTTGTAGCGCTGGCCGGACCGTTCTCGAACGTGCTAACGGCAGGGCTATTGTCACTCCCGTTCAGACTGGGCTTGCTCCCGTGGCCGTTCGCAATCCTGTCCGTCCCCCGGTCTTTCACGATCGAGGGCATGCTAGGGCAGTTCATGGCGGTCGCCGTCTTCTTCAACCTGGTGCTGGCGGTGTTCAACCTGCTGCCCGTGGCGCCCCTGGACGGCTCGAAGATCGCCCTAGGGCTGATGCCGCGGCGCATGGCCGCCTCCTACCTTCGGTTCGAGCCGTACGGACCCGGAATCCTGCTCTCGGTGATCCTCCTGGACATCCTGACGGGCATCGGGATTCTGTGGGCATTCATCGGCCCGGCCATCAATCTCCTGAGCGTCCCAGTCGTGGGACACAGGATCGTGTAGCTGGGCCCGCGCGCGGCTTGGGTGTCGCCACTCGGCCACATCGGCGGTAGCTAGCTCCCCGGGCGCTCACCCTCCGCGGCCGCCAGCGCCTCCGGCAGCGTGAACGCCCCCACGTACAGAGCACGGCCCACGATGGTCGCCTCAGCCCCCAAGCTCGCAAGACGGGTGATGTGTTCAGCGGACGCGATCCCGCCGGCGGCGATGATCGGCTCGCCGAGAGCCATCACCTCGGCCAGGGCCTCGAAGTTGGGTTCGGTCAGGGTGCCGTCCCGCGCGATGTCCGTGTAGAGGAAGCGGTGGACTCCCAGCGAGGCCATCTGACGGACCAGGTCCAGCGCACCCACGTCCGACTGCGCGACCCACCCCCGCACCGCCACCCGCCCATCGCGGGCGTCGATTGACACGACGATGGCCTCGCGCCCGTAGGCGCGAAGGGTCCGCGCCACCAGCGCGGGCTCCTCCAGCGCGGAGGTGCCCAACACCACGCGGTCGACGCCCATGCCCACCAGCCGCTGGGCCGCTGCCAGCGACCGAATCCCGCCCCCGACCTGCACCGGCACACCTACCGCGGACACGATCTGCTCGATGGGACCGAGGTTGGAGAGACTGCCCGAAGCGGCCCCGTCCAGGTCCACCACGTGGATCCGCGTCGCGCCCTGCTCCTGCCAGCGCAGCGCGACTTCTACCGGGTCCTCGGAGAAAACCTCCTCGCGGGAGAAATCGCCCTGGTAGAGGCGCACGCAGCGCCCATCCTTCAGGTCAATGGCAGGGACAACTTCCACGGTGGTGCTCCCTCGGTGTTTGATGCCGTCGCCGCCCCGTCCCCGACCGATTCTCTTCAAATGAGGCCGGGTCCTATCCTCGGCTCGCCGGCAGGCACTCATCGCAGAGCCCGTGGGCTCCTCGGGCGAAGCCCCCGTCCAGCTCCACGCCGCATCGCCGGCACTCCGAGTACCGGGCCTTCACGTTGAGGCTGATCCACCGTTGACACGAGTCGCAGACCGTGTATAATCTCGGCGCCGCCCCGAGCCTCGACCTCAGCAAGCGTCAGTCTATCAAGCTGCGAGTCGAAATCCTTGGTCTGAAACCCTGCCTGCCTGGTGCCGCAGAAGGGGCAGTACAGCTCCGTGACAACGTCGTCGAAAAGCCCCATCGCCGACCTCCCCCTCGCGACGAATGGCCACACCTCATGGTGCGACTTCCACCACAAGGCCCCCGCCGAGGGCGGGCGGCGCTGCCGGCCGCAAGCGCCGCCTCAGGCGGCAGCCTGGCGGGCCAGAGCCACGAAGTTGCTGTACAGCTTCAGGCCCAGGGCGCCGCTCTTCTCCGGGTGGAACTGGGTCGCGACCATGTTCCCACGCGCCACGGCGCAGCAGAAGTCGATGCCGTAGGATGTCGTGGCGGCCACGTCCCCCTGCAAGCTGGGGTTCGGGTAGTAGCTGTGGACGAAGTAGAAGTAACTTCCAGAGGGGACGCCGTCAAAGACCGGGTGCTCGGCCTTGAACTCGACGGTGTTCCACCCCATGTGGGGGACCTTCAGCCCCACGGGCAGCCTCTGGACTTTGCCCATGACCACGCCGAGGCACTCCGCATCCCCCTCCTCCGTCGATTCGAAGAGGAGCTGGAGGCCCAGGCACACGCCGAAGAAGGGGCGGCCGCCAGCGATCGCATCGCGGACCGTCTGGGTCAGGCCTCGGGCCTCCAGAGAGCGCATGGCGGCATCGCATGCTCCCTGGCCAGGGAGGACTAGAGCCTCGGCTCGGGCCACCTCTCCCGGATCGCCTGTGATCCTGGGCGCCGCCCCGACCGCCTCCAGAGCCTTCGCCACGCTCCGCACGTTACCCGCGCCATAGTCGATCACCACCACGGGCAGCCGCGTCATGGCGAGTTCGCCGCCAGGAAGTCCAAGATGCGCGTGCGCACCTGCTCGCCGTACTGACCGTTGAGCAGGTCCGTTCCGTGGTCGCCCCCGGCGTAGATCTCCAGGAGTCGGGGTTGCGACGCAGCCTCGAACAGCGCCGCGGCCGCCTGTTGGGCGGTCCGGTCGTCCTCGGCGGCTATGAAGAGGGTGGGAACGGACAGGCGTTGGCCATCCTCCATGGCGGTCACTCCCTGGAACTCGGCTGGCGCCGAGAGCGCGACGATACCCAGAAGAGATCGACCCATAGCCACCTTCACAGCGGCCGTTCCGCCCATGCTTGCGCCGATCACGAACACGTCGGATACGCCCCGCTGCGCGAGGTGTTCCAGGGCGCCCTCCAGGTCTGCGTCGATGCGCGCGGCTTCCTTGGATCCGTCCGATGGGGCGTATCCCCGGAAGTTGAAGGTGAACGCCGTGAAGCCCTCCCCGGCCAGGGTCTCCGCGAACGGTGTCCAACTCTCCTGGTCCGCCGGGAACATGTGGGCCAGAATCACACCCACATCGCCCTCGCCGAAGTGGCGGCCCTGGAGCATCACCCCGTCGGTCGCCGCGAAGCGCACCTCGTCCTCCCCGAGTGGAGACGGCGTCGCGGTGGGCTCCGAGGACGAGCAGGCAACCGCAACCACGGCGACCAGGAGCGCCGCCACCACGAGCGCCAGGGCGCGTGGGACGAGCGCGGGCGTCACGCCACCATTCTTCGATACGATGGATGTGTTCAGCGTCGACCTCCCGTGAGGATGTCTGGGGGGAGAGCGCGGTCCTCGTAGCGGGCCAGCATGAAGAGCAGGTCCGCCAGCCTGTTGACGTACCGCAGGACCTCGGGGTTCACCAGCAGCCCCAGGTTGTTCAGGTCCACCACCCGCCGCTCCGCGCGCCGCGCGATGGTCCGGGCCACATCCATGGCCGCGGATGCGGGAGACGCCCCGGGGATGACGAAAGAAGGGGGAAGCGCCACCTCCTCCATCATGTCGTCCAACGCGCGCTCCAAGCGCTCGGTCATCTCCGGGGTGACGGGCTTGAAGTGGGTGGTGAAGCGGTCGTAGCCCCCCGCGTCGGTCGCCAGCTCCGCCGCCACGGTAAAGAGCTCCCGCTGCAGGTCAGCCAGGAGCGCCCACACTTTTTCATCGCGGCAAAGCGCGCGGGCCAGGCCCATCGCGGACACCGTCTCGTCGACCGTGCCGTAGGCCTCCACGCGGGGGTCCGCCTTGGAAACCCGGCCTCCGTAGAGCAGCCCGGTCTCGCCAGTGTCCCCGGTCTTGGTGTAGAGCTTGACGTCCATGCACACTCCGTAGCGAACGTGCCGAATTATATCACGGGCCCCGCTACGACCGCAGGGCTGCGGTGCAGAGGTTTCGGCTCAGGCGGCGCTATGGCGTCCCGCGCAGCTCCCGCACGCGCGCTGCCAGCAGCGGCAGCGATGTCGCCGCCGACATCCGGAGCGTCACGTCGCTGCTTTGGCTGAGCTGGGACTCCTGGGGGTTGGCCTCCACCAGGATGCCGCCCCCGCGCTTCACCATCTCAGGGAAGGCAGCCGCCGGATAGACGGTCCCGGAGGTGCCGACCATGAGCATCAGGTCGCAGAGCTCGGTCTGCTGGTGGCAGATCTGGAGCCAGCGGGCGGGGATCGGTTCGCCGAACATCACACCGTCGCCCTTGATCAGATCGCCGCATTCCGGGCAGCGTGCGGGGATCGCGGAGATCGTGAACTCGGTCCGGTCGACGCGGAGGCCGCAACCGATGCATCGAAGCTTGCGCCTGTTGCCGTGGATCTCGACGAGGCGCTCGCTCCCGGCCTCCGCGTGAAGGTTGTCGATGTTCTGCGTGATAGTGTAACGCAGCAACCCATCCCGCTCCATCTCGGCGAGGGCGTAGTGGCCCGCGTTGGGCCGGGCCGCCTCGATGGCCTCGCGCATCTCCGCCCCCGATCCCTCGGTGGCCTGCTCTCGCTCCCTCTGCTCCCGCCAGTAAGCCTCTGGATCAGCGAGGAAGCGCTGGTAGCCGTCCATGGCAGGCTCGCCGAAACGCGTCCAGAGGCCTCCGGGCCCTCGGAAGGTGGGGATGCCGCTCTCCGCCGAGAGGCCGGCGCCGACCAGCGCCACGACGTATCGGGCGCGAGCCAGGAGCTGCGCCGCCTGTTCGATCGCTTGCTCAAGGGCCTCATCCATGGCGCCACCTCTCGTCGTCTCAGGGACCGTCCTCCGCCTCCGCTCCCCCATTGTCCTCCGGCGCCCATTCGTTGCCAAGGGCCAACGGCGCGACCGTTCCGCGCTCCACTCGGAAGCTCGCGGCCACGCGCCCGGCCCCCTGCGGGTATAGCGTCGTGTCCACCACGGTCATCAACGCCTGCTCGGCCGCCAGTGCCGCCCCGAGCACCTCCCGCTGACGGGCGCCGTCCAGCTCGGAAAGCACGTCGTCCAGGAGGAGGATCGGCTCGTCGCCTAGCGCGTCGGCCAGGAACCGAGCCTCGGCCAGGCGCAGCGCGAGGGCCACGGTACGCACCTGGCCTCTGGAACCGTACCGGCCCACGTCCACGCCGCCCACCAGGAACGCTAGGTCGTCCCGGTGGGGCCCAACCAGCGTCTGCCCCAGCTGGACCTCTCTGGAGCGAAGCTCACGGAGCCGCCCAGCCAGCCGTTCAGCCGTTGGTTCGACCTCCTCCCCTTGCGGGTCCACCGTGGGGCGGTACTGGAGGTCCAACGACTCCCCGGTGGGAGCAAGCCGCGCGTGCGCCTCCAGCGCGAGGGGCGCCAGGGCATCGACGGCGCGCCGCCGCTCGACGACGATCCGCGCTCCGAGCCCGCAAAGCTCCCCGTCCCAGAACGGAAGCTCGTCCGTCCCCGCCTGGCCTTCCCGGATGCGCCGCATCAGCGAGTTGCGCTGCGCGAGAACCTTCTGGTATCGCTGGAGGGCACGGAGGTAGGGTCGGTCCATCTGCGAGAGAAGGATGTCCAGGTACCTTCGATGCCCCGCGGGGGGACCCGTGACCAATCCCAGGTCCTCGACGGAAAAGTGCACCGCCGCGATGCTCCCGATCGCTTCCGTGGCCGGGCGCGGGATGCCGTCGATGCGGATGCGCTTCTGAAACGTCGCTCCCGACGCCGACCCCACCGGGTTCAGCGCCATGTCGATCTGGACCCGAGTCTCGGCGCCGTCGCGACGCCGGGCCGCCCCGAGCACTCGCGTGTACGCAACCTCGTCAGGCGCCGCCATCTGGACCACGTCGCGCTCGTTCTCCGCGCGATGGGAGCGGGTCAGCGCGAGGGTGTACACGGCCTCCAGGAGGTTAGTCTTGCCCTGCGCGTTGGCTCCAGAGAAGATGGAGAGCCCCGGAGGGAGATCCAGGTCCAGCTCGCGATAGTTGCGGAAGCTGCGGAGCGTCAGGCGCGTAAGGTACACGGACGGCGGCTCCTCCGTGAGCGGTCACGGGGCGACGAGTATTGGCTCCACCAGGCGGGTTGATTCGCCAGCATTCTACCAGGGGAGGGCGACGACTGGCAGCGCGAGAGGTCGCCGGAAAGCGCCCGACCTATCGAACCGCCTATACCTTGTGACAGGAATCACGCATTGCCCCAATCCCATTACGCGAACCTACGCCATCCTGACGCTTTCTCCCCGACACTCCCATCGTGCGAAGGAATGCGGATGAGGCGCCCCATCGCGTTACGACATCTCTTCATTTACAACGGCGCGCGACGTGGGCAAGACGTGGTAGACTCGCCTAGGGTCGGGGGTGACGCAAGGGGGTGTCGCGGCCCGTCCCGCTGGAGAGACGCTAGGAACGCTCCGGCCGCCGGTTAGGCGCGGAGCCCTGGGAAAGTCCTCGAACATGAGGGGGGTGGGGATGCAAGATCAACCTGACAACCGGACCGCCAAAGGGAACCCGACCAGGATCGGCTCCACTGTTCTGGAACCTCCCAGCACCTCCACTCCAATCACCTTGGGGCTCCAGGAGATCAACAAGAGCCACCTCTCCGCCGCGGGCGGGAAGGGGGCCAGCCTCGGGGAATTGGCCCGCATCGGTGTCCCCGTACCTCCGGGATTCGTCGTAACCGCCGACACCTACTACCGCTTCCTCGAATTCGCGGACCTCCGTGGCGAGCTCACGGCACTACTCCAGCTGGTGGACCCCAGCAGCCCGGACTCTCTGTCCCAGGTCGCCAGGCGCATCCAGGCCGTCATCATGGACGCCCCTATGCCCCAGGAGACGGCTGACGCAGTCACGAAGGCATACGCCGAGATGGGCAAGGGGCTCGTCGCGGTCCGCTCGTCGGCCACCGCCGAGGACCTCCCAGAGGCCTCTTTCGCGGGGCAGCAGAGCACCTACCTGAACATCGAGGGCGAAGGACCATTGGTCCATGCCGTGCAGGAGTGCTGGGCATCCCTCTTCGAGCCTCGGGCCATCGCCTACCGCATCGAGCAGGGCTTCGAGCACATGAAGGTCGGCATCGCGGTGGTTGTCCAGCGGATGGTCCAGTCCGAGGCCTCCGGCGTCATGTTCACCGTCGAGCCCGTCTCCAACGACGGCACGAAGATCGCCATCGAAGCCGTGTTCGGCCTGGGCGAGTCCATGGTCTCGGGCGCAGTCACCCCCGACCTCTACCTGGTGGACAAGGGGACGCTGCGCGTCGTAGAGGAGAAGATCGCCAAGCAGCCGTGGAAGCTGACTCGCAACCCGGACTTCCAGGCGGGCGGGGACGAGGACCCGAACGTCGAGGCCGGGATCCCCGATGCCGATCAAGGGAAGCGCAAGATCAGCCAGGAAGACGCTATCGCCCTGGCCCACCTGGGCCGCCAGATCGAGTACCACTACGGGCACCCCCAGGACGTAGAGTGGGCGATGGAGGGGGGCAGCCTCTACGTCGTCCAGAGCCGCCCCATCACAACGCTGACAGTGGCCCAGGAAGTCCTCAAGAGGCTTACCGCGACCGTGCTGCTGCGCGGCTCCGGAGCCAGCACCGGTGGCGCCACCGGCCAGGTGCGAATCGTACGGGACGTGCGGGAGCTGGACCGCGTCCAGAAGGGCGACGTTCTGGTCGCCGAGATGACTACGCCCGACTTCGTCCCCGCCATGAAACGCGCCGTCGCCATCGTGACGGACCAGGGTGGCCGCACCTGCCACGCAGCCATCGTAAGCCGGGAGCTCGGCCTGCCATGCGTGGTCGGCACCGAGACGGCGACCACGGTACTGGCCGAGGACGACTGGATCACGGTGGACGGAGCGCAGGGGTTGGTCTACGAGGGCAAGCTGGAGCTCGCGCAGCAGCGGGTCAAGCCGGACAAGCGGTTCAAGACAAACACCAGGGTCTACGTCAACCTGGCGGACCCGGAGTTGGCGGAAGCCATCAGCCAGCGCAACGTGGACGGCGTGGGCCTGCTTCGCGCGGAGTTCATCGTCGCACACATCGGGGAGCACCCTCGCCACATGATGGACCAGGGCCGGGGCCAGGAGTGGAGCGAGCGGCTGGCGGAAGGGATTGAGGCCTTCGCCCGCGCGTTCGCGCCCCGCCCCGTCGTCTACCGGCTGACCGACTTCAAGACGAACGAGTACCGCAACCTGAAGGGCGGAGAGGCGTACGAGAGCCAGGAGGAGAATCCGATGATCGGCTACCGGGGCGCGTCCCGGTACGTCCGCGAGCCGGACCTCTTCCACCTGGAGGCCCAGGCCCTGGTCAACGTGCGCCAGCGCTACCCCAACATCTGCGTCATGGTCCCCTTCGTCCGCACGCCGCCGGAGATGGCCCGGGTCAAGGAGATGCTTGAGGAGGAGGGGCTGCGGCGAGAGGACGGGCTCAAGCTGTGGATGATGGTGGAGGTGCCCTCCAACGTCATTCTGCTGGATCAATTCCTAGACGTCGGCATCGACGGCGTCTCCATCGGCTCCAACGACCTCACGCAGCTCACCCTGGGCCTCGACCGGGACAATTCCAAGTTCATCGAGACGTTCGACGAGCGCGACCCCGCCGTGATGTGGAGCCTGGAGCGCGTGGTGCGCCGCTGCGCGGAGCGAGACGTCACCTGCTCCATCTGCGGCCAGGCCCCCTCTTTCTACCCGGAGCTCACCCAGCAGCTTGTGGAGTGGGGCATCACATCGATCTCCGTGAGCCCGGATATGATCGACACCACGCGCGAGTACATCGCGATGGGCGAGAAGAAGCTGGGCAAGCTGCCCACGCAGGACGAGGCTGGCTAGACCTCCGAATCGCGCGGACCAACGTTGGGCCTGGGCCCTCTTGTGAGGGCTCGACGCCGGTGACTACTCCGTCGGGGGCTCTGCGCCCGGCGGCTCCGGTCGCAGCCATCGGGCGAAGAAGCGGCCTGCGGGCGCCCCCAACTCCTGGTCAAAGCCTCCGAAGAAGTGGTCGGCGCCCCGCACGACGATCAGCTCCTTCGGCTCCTCCAAGGTCTCGGCCAGCCGATGAAGCTGCGTCGCCGGGATCATGGTGTCCTCGCCGCCCGCGATGAGTAGCTTTGGAACCGCCAAGGCGCGAGCCTCCGGGGTGTCGAGCCTCGCCGGGGGACACGCAACCAGGACGAGAGCGGCTATCCCGGACGCCCGAGCCGCCGCTCCAACGGCCACCCCCGCGCCGAACGAGTAGCCCGCCAGTCCGAGCCGTTGCCCGTCCACCGCCGGCTCCGCAGACAGTGTAGCCAGAGCCGCCCGGGCATCGTCCTCCTCGCCAGCGCCGCCGTCGTACACACCCTCGCTGGCCCCCACGCCGCGGAAGTTGAATCGGAGCGTCGCGATTCCCCGTTCCAGCAGGCCGGCGGCCAGGGAGTCGAGGACCATGTCGTGCATCTGACCGCCGTAGCGGGGGTGAGGGTGGCACAACACCACGCCCGGGACCGGACCAGGCTCGCCCGGAAGGTCCAGGCGTCCCTCCAGCATCAAGTCTCCGCTCAGAAAGGTCCGGGACTCAGCTCTCCTGGCCATCTTGCCTCCTCAGCCCTTTCCAGGCGTGCATGAACCGGTGGGCCGAAGTCGCCGCTGAGCCCACGACGATAAGCCCAAGCGCGGCCGAGGGAAATCCCAGAATCAGCCCAAGGCCCAGCACCACCACACGTTCGGGGCGCGTCACCAGCCCCGGCGATTCGCCCAGCCCAAGGCCCTCCGCGCGGGCCCGGATGTAGCTCACCAACACGGAGGTAGCGAGGGCGAGGAATGCCAGGACCGCCAGAGCGTCGTCTTCTCGCGCCAGGGCCAGCACTAGCAGACCCAGCAGCACCGCCGCCTCGGCAAGTCGGTCTGCAACCGAGTCTAGGAGCGCGCCTCCGCGCGAGGCCCGGCCCGTCAGTCGGGCCAGGGCGCCATCCATCATATCCAGGACCCCGGATGCCAGGAGGACGACACCGCCGAGCGCGAGAGCGCCCGTGGCCACTAGGAATGCGGACACGATGCTCAGCGCCAGCCCCAGGAGGGTCGCGACGTTGGGGGTGACGCCCAGCCGGTCCAAGGCGCGGGCGCCGGGCTGTTCCAGCCACCGGGCGGACAGCGAGCGGATGCGGACTCGGAGTGGGGGCATGGCGCGGCGCGAGGCCGGTCGCTCAGGCAGCCGGGGGCACGAGCCGCGCGCTCGTGCCCTCAAGGAATTGCTCTCGGACATCCCTGTAGTAGTCGAGCACCCGGCCAGCCACTCGGTCCCAGGCGAACTCCGGAGCCCGCAGTCGCCCGGCCTGCCCCATGCGAGCTCGCATCTCCGGGTCCTCGATCAGCGTCCGCAGCCCTTCCGCCAGCGCCAGGTCGTTGCGGGGCGCGGTCAGAAGTCCGTCCACGCCGTCGCGCACCACGGCCGCGTAGCCCTCTATGTTGGAGGCGACTATGGGCCTGCCCGCGGCCATGGCCTCCAGCAGGACGATGCCGAAGCTCTCCTTCCCCGTGGCGGGGGAGCAGAAAACGTGGGCGGACTGATAGTAGCGTGGGAGCTCGCTCCGGGGCACGCCCCCCGCAAAGACCACGTCCCGCGCGGCATGCTCGGCCAACACCCGGTGGCTGTCCCGGTCCGGCGTGCCCGGCCCAACCACAACCAGCCGCACCTCCGGGTGCTCCCACTTCAGTCGGCAGTACGCTTTGAGCAGGTACTTGAGACCCTTTCGCTTCTCGAGTCGCCCCACGAACAGGATGTTCACCATCCCGTCGTCAAGTTCGGGGATGGGCGCTCGGGGCCGCGCGAAGTCGTCCACGTCGATCCCATTGGGGATGATGCGATAGTCGCCAGGGAAGTGACGCTCCACGAAGCCTTCCGCGGCCTGGGAGACGGCGATCCTGCCGTGCAGCCGATTGAACCACCGGCGAAGGGGTCGGCGGGCGATGGGGTAGACGGTGCTGCGGCCGTGAAACGCGTGGAATGTGCCGATGTTGACGGTACGAGAGGCCTGTAGGACCAGCCAGGGCAAGAGAGGCGTGAGCGGCTCGTGGATGTGGATGACATCGAACTCCTCCTGGGCCAGGAGGGCTCGCAATCTTCGGAAGAGCCAGAGCGAGACGGAGACGCGCGCGACCGAGCCGCCGCTGGGGACGGGAACGGGCATGCCGAGACGGGCGAAGCTAACTCCGTCCATGGGAGTTACGGGTTGTGACGAGGGGGCGAGGATCCATACCGTGTGCCCGACGCGCACGTACTCGCGAGCCAGGTGCTCGATGTGGGCGTTCACTCCGCCTGGAATGGCGAAGTCGTAGGGCGAAACCAGTGCCAGCTTCATGCGCCCGCCACGCCGGGATTCGGCAGCCCCAGGTCGCCGCCCACGCTCACTCCGGCAGCGCGACGGGGGTTTTGCCGTTCTCGCCGTCCTGGATGAACGTCTCCACCATTTCGAACGCCTCGTCATCGGGGCGCTGGATCGGGGGCGATTTCATGAAGTACGCCGAAGGGCCGACGAGAGTGCCGCTGATCCCTCTGTCCAGCGCCAGCTTGCAGCAGCGAAGCGCGTCGATGACCACGCCGGCAGAGTTGGGGCTGTCCCAGACCTCCAGCTTCAGCTCAAGGTTGATGGGCACGTCTCCGAAGCCCACGCCTTCCATCTTGATGAAGCAGTACTTCCGGTCCTCCAGGAAAGGCACGTGGTCGCTGGGGCCGATGTGGAGGTTCCCCGGACCAACATCGTAGTCGAGCATGGACGTGACCGCGCCCGTCTTCGATATCTTCTTGGACATGAGCCGCTCGTGCTCCAGCATGTTCAGGAAGTCGGTGTTGCCGCCAAAGTTGAGCTGGTAGGAGTGGGTCAGCTTGACCCCGCGATCCCGGAAGAGGCGGGTCAGCACCCGGTGGGTGATGGTCGCTCCCACCTGGGACTTGATGTCGTCTCCAACGATGGGGAGGCCCCGGCTGCGGAACCGCTCTTGCCAGTAGGCCTCCCGGCCGATGAACACAGGGATGCAATTGACCATGCCGCAGCCCGCAGACAGAATCTGTTCCACATACCACTTCGTGGCTTCTTCCGATCCCACGGGCAGGTAGTTGATGACGACATCGGCTTCGCGCTCTCGCAGGATGGCGGCGATGTCCACCGTCGGGCCGTCAGACTTCACGACGATGTCGCTGACGAACTTGCCGATGCCGTCGTGCGTCATGCCCCGTTCCACCGGTACGCCCAGCTTCGGCACGTCGGCGAACTTCACGGTGTTGTTCGGTGCGGTGAAGATGGCCTCCGAGAGGTCCTTGCCGACCTTGTTGCGGTCGATGTCGAAGGCGGCGACGAACTCGATGTCCCCGATGTGGTAGTCGCCCAAGACGGGATGCATGAGGCCCGGGATGAGAGTGTCCGCGGGGGCCTCGCGGTACTTCTGGACGCCCTGCACGAGCGACGATGCGCAGTTCCCGACCCCGATGATGGCTACCTTGACCTTGCCCACGGTGCTCCTTGGTTTTCCAGTGCTCCGAGCCACTACCCGGCTGGCCACGCCCAATGGTGCGAAACCTGCGCTATTCTAGCAATTTCCTACTAGGGTGGCAAGGCGAACCGGGCTCGGCCCACCAACGCAAGGAAGCCACCGGCGGGCGCCGATGGCTTCCTTGGTCTTGCCGTTGTCGCGGGCGGTTACTTGCTGGCGCTGTCCCCGCCGCTGCCCACGTACGTGGCGCCCACGCGCTCCTTGGTTCGGCTCAGGCCGATCCGGCGCGCGATGATCACCTTCTGAATCTCTGGGCTCCCGCCTGCGTGCGTGCTCTCGCTGTTGCGCTGAGCCAGCTCCATGCGGCCTTCCAGGGGCCCGAATTCCTTGTCGTTGAGGAGGGCGTAGGGCCCGGCCATCTCGAGGGTGCCCATACCGGTCTTCCAGGTGTGCTGCTTGCCGGTCAGGGAGTTCTGGGACCCTTCGTAGGTCATGTCCTTCTGGTTCTGGCCCATCCAGTAGGTCCGCACCTCGATCAGGCGCTTCGCCTTGGCGGAGAGGTACACGTTCAGGAGAGCCTGCTTGCCGGCGTGGCTCAGGTTCTTGGACCGCGCGTACTCGACTAGGGCCGGGGTCAGCTTGTCCCGCTCGGCGATGGCGCCGCCGCCGCCGTGCTCAACCTCGGCCGTGGCCTGCATGACCTGCCAGCCCTGGTTGTCGCCGCCGATCATGTACTCGGCCGGCACGCGGACGTTCTCAAGGTAGACCGTGTTCTGAGAGCCCCGGATCAGCATGTCCAGCTTCTGGATGGTGATGCCGGGGAGGTTGCCAGGGAAGAAGAACGCGCCCAGGTTCCGGTGGCGCGGGGCGTCCGGGTCCGTGATGGCCAGCATCCAAAAGTAGTCCGGCGGCCCGTAGTTGCCGCTGATGAACGTCTTGGTGCCGTTGACCACAAAGTAGTCACCGTCACGAATGGCCCGGGTCTTCACCGCTGCCAGGTCGGACCCAACATCCGGCTCCGTCCACAGCTGCCAGTTGATGGTCTGGCCGCTGATGAGGGGCTTCAGGAATCGCTCCTTCTGCTCCTCCGTGCCCCAGACCATGAGTCCGGGCGCGGACAGTCGGGCCAGTCCGCCGACCTCGGGGATTTCGTGCTGAGCGAGCTCTTCCTGGAGGACCAGGTCATGGGTGGAGGAGAGTCCCCCTCCGCCGTACTCCTTGGGCCACGTGGGGAAATACCAGCCTCGGGCGCCCAGCTTGCTGCGGAACTCCTTGCCCCAAGCGAACTGCTCCGGGGTCATGTCCTCAATCTCGTTGGGAACTGTACCGAGATTCTTGGGCATGACGCCGTGCTCGTCCAGGAACGCGCGGACCTCCTTCCGGAAAGCCTCGTGCTCTGGAGAGAACGTGAAATCGAAGTCCATCCCATCCTCCTTCGTTGGCTGGCGCTCCGCTGAAGGCCGCGCCCGCGCGACCACCCTGACAAAGTGGGACACAACAAGTCACGGTGAGTGTAGCCAAGAGCCCGGCTCCCTGTCAAGCGATTCCATCGAATCGAGCAGAATCCCCGGTCGCGCGGCGATGCACCCTCGGGGGCGCTGGTGTATAATCGCATGGACGGCGCTTGCAAGAACAAAGGTTCCCTGTCAGCGCCATCCCAATTCCCGGTCTGGAGGGGAGCTCCGTTGCGCATCCAAGTATTGTTTCTAACAGACATCCCGCCCCGCTACCGAGCGGGGGAGGTTCGGGCCGTGGCCGGAGGCTACGCTCGCAACTATCTCTTCCCGAAGGAGATGGCGGTCCCGGCCACCGCCGAGCACCGGAAGCGGATCGAGAAGATCAAGCTTGTCGCGGAGGAACGCCGCGTCCGCGAGACCAAGGAGACTCAGGTCATCGCCCAACGGCTGGACGAGATGACGGTCACCATCAGGGCGCGCGCGGGAGACCAGGGTCGCCTTTACGGCTCCGTGACCACCATGGCCATCGCGGAGGCCATCGCCAAGGACTCCGGCCACGAGGTGGACCGGCGGCTGATCCACCTTGCGGAGCCCATCCGCGAGCTGGGCACTTTCCCCGTAACCGTCCGGCTCCACCAGGACGTGTCCGCCACGGTCAGCGTCGTCGTGGAAGACGAGTCGGGACGCCAGACCGCTCGGCGCCCTGAGCCCACGGAAGCGGCCCCCGAAGCCGTGGAGGCCACGACCGAGACGGTGGACGAGCTTGATGCCGAGGAGACCCCGGAGGCGGATGGCGACGAGCCCGTTGCCGCCGACGCGGACGA
>CAYTEC010000017.1:25971-29928 GCA_964436745.1 uncultured Dehalococcoidia bacterium
GACGACGATGCCGCCGAGGACCCCGACTAGGGAGAGTCCGGCCCCTGAGCCAGGGAGCCAGCGACGCAGGGCGTCGAGGCCGGCGATTGATAGGCAGCATGCGGTGGCCGCGGGCGCCTGCGGCCACTCCGTTCTCGGGCGGATGTCCCACCCCGCTCGATCCGAGGTGTACTGGCGATGTACGCGGAGAGGGTTCTCCCGCACGACATCGAGGCTGAAGAGGCCGTCATCGGCTCCCTCCTCATCGACGGCGACGCCATTGTCCACACCGCGGGCGCCCTCAAGACCGACGACTTCTACCGCGAGCGGTATCGGTGGTGCTATGAGGCCTGCCTAGCCCTCTACCAACGCCGGGAGCCCATAGACCAGGCGACTCTGGGCCACGAGCTGGCCCGCGACGACCGACTGGAAGAGGTTGGCGGCTACGAGTTCCTGAGCGCCCTCGCCGCGACCGTCCCAACCTCCTTGAACGTCGAGCACTACGCGGAGATCGTTCGCCGCACGTCCGTGATGCGCCAGCTCATCCGCGCATCCACTGAGATCGCCGGCCTCGGCTACGAGAACGCGGCCGACATCGACGACACCCTCAGCCGCGCCGAGGACGCCCTGTTCCGCATCCGCACCGGCCGGTCCTCCCGGGACTTCGAGCACCTTCGCGAGGTTATGGACCGCTTCATGGAGCGGGAGGCCGCCTTGAGCGGCCCGATGGACCGGGGCAGCGCGCCAATCCCCTCCAGCTTCGTGGACTTGGACCAGATGCTGGGAGGGATGCAGCGATCCGACCTGCTCATTCTGGCGGCCCGCCCCTCCTTGGGCAAGACGGCCCTCGCCATCGGCATCGCGCGCAACGCCGCCCGGCTCGGCGCCAACGTCGGAGTCTTCAGCCTGGAGATGAGCAGCGACCAGCTGGGCATCCGCCTCCTGTCCGCCGAAGCCAGCGTCGACGCCCATCGGCTGCGCACCGGCCTCTACACCGAGGCGGAGCAGCGCCGCATCGTGGACGTGGCGGGCGCTCTCTCCAGCCTACCCCTGTACATCGACGACACCCCCTCCCTGAATATCGTCGAGCTGCGGAGCAAGGCGCGCCGCCTCCACATGGAGCGAGGCGCGGACATGATCATCGTCGACTACCTCCAGCTCATCCAGGGAGCGGATGGCCGCGGACAGAACCGAGTCCAAGAGGTGAGCGACATCACCCGCTCCCTCAAAGGGTTGGCCCGAGACCTGAACGTGCCGGTGGTGGCCCTATCCCAGCTCAGCCGCGCCGTGGAGAACCGCCCCAATCGCCGCCCTCAGCTCTCAGACCTACGGGAGAGCGGCAGCATTGAGCAGGACGCGGACGTGGTCATGTTCATCCACCGCGAGGACATGAGCACACAGGAGAAGGACTGGGAGAGCCGAACGCCGGATACCCCGTTCCCGCGCGGGATCGCGGAAATCATCATCGCCAAGCACCGCCACGGCCCCGTGGGCTCTGTCCATCTCCGCTTCCAGGAGCAGTTCGCCCGCTTCCAGGACATGAGCCCCCAGGAGGTCATGTAGCGTGGCCCTCCCGCAACACGAATACAGGCAGGAGTACGTGGCAATCCCCAGCGGGCTCTTCGGCCCTCTGCTGGAGGGAGTGGACGATCTGCTGGAGCTCCGGTGCGCCCTTCGCGCCCTGTTCCTGTTGCACCGCAAGAAGGGGCCTCTCCGCTCCGTGACCGCCGCCGAGCTGGCGGGGGACCCGGTGCTCCTTGGGGGCGCCCAGACAGCGGGCGAACCGCTGGCCGAGGCCGACGTGGCCCGAGCCCTGCAAGAGTGCGTGGCGCACGGGGTGCTCATCGCCTACACCTCCGAAGACGGGGGCCTCCGGACGGACCTGTACCTGCTCGATACACCGGCGAACCGAAGGGCCCTGGACCGGGTCCGCAGTGGGCAGGCCCCACCGCCCGACGTGCCGTCACCCGCGCCCGAGGCGTCGCCCGCAGCGCCTCGAGGCATCTTCGCGCTGTACGAGGCCAACATCGGTGCAATCTACCCGATGGCGGCGGAGCAGCTCCGGGCGATGGAAGAGGACTTCCCGGCGACCTGGATCGAGGAAGCGTTTCTGGAGGCGGTGCGGCACAATCGGCGCCGGCTGGCGTACATCGAAGCGATCCTGCGAAGGTGGAGGGACGATGGAAGAGGGGATGGAGCGACTGGGCGACATCCTGGCAAGGTTCCAGCTTCCCATATCTTCCGATACACTCGGCGATAGCCGCTCGGACCCAGCCCCCGAGCCTGAGGGTCCAGAGGTCTGCCCCCTGTGCCAGGGGTCTCGCTGGGTAAAGGTGGATGTTCCTTTCGGGCACGCCCGTTGGGGCGGGATCGAGCCGTGCGCGTGTTGGCTGGATGAGGGTCGGGAGGAGCGCCACAATCGGCTGCTCCGCTACAGCAACCTGGGGCTGCTGGCGCGGTTCACGTTCGAGTCGCTCGAGCCGCGAGGGCGGGGCCAGGACCCACAGGACCAGACGCTCTTCGAGGAAGCAGCCTCGACCTGCCTGGCATTCGCGGAGAACCCGTCCGGGTGGCTCGTCCTGGCCGGTCCCAGCGGCTGCGGCAAGACTCACCTGGCTGCGGCTGTGGCCCACCGCGCCGTTGGATCGGGACACCCGGCCCTATTCATGGTGGTCCCGGACCTGCTGGATCACCTGCGGGCGGCCTACGCGGGCGACGGGGACACGACCTACGACCTGAGGATCGAGCAAGTAAGCAGTGCGCCCGTCCTGGTCCTTGACGACGTCGGCGGGCACGCCTCCACCCCGTGGGCGCAGGAGAAGCTCCTCCAGGTCCTCAACCACCGCTACAACCTGGAACTGCCCACCGTGGTTACGCTGGCGACGCCACTGGATGCGCTGGAGGAGCGGCTCGCGACGCGGCTCACGGGCGGGCCGCTGAGCCGGGTGCTCCAGTTGGCGACGGCGCGGCCCAAGGGCGGCCGGTCCCTGGGGGCCATGCCGGAGGCGATGCGCCGGGACCTCCTCTTCGAGCGCTTCCAACCGGCCGGCAACGGGGCGGATTCCCGCCAGCGCGGCACCCTGGACGCGGCGCTCCGGGCCGCGCGGAGCTTTGCCGGCAACCCGGAGGGGCTATGGCTGGCCCTGGGCGGCGCCACCGGCGTCGGCAAGACCCACCTGGCCGCCGCCATCATCAACGAGCGGCGCGCGCAGGGCCACACCGCGTTCTTCGCCTTCGTGCCAGAGCTGCTGGACTACCTGCGCTATACATTCGCTCCCTCCAGCAGCATCACCTACGACGAGCTGTTCGAGAGCGTCAAGAACACCCCGCTGCTGGTGCTAGACGACCTGGGGGCTCAGAGCACGACGCCGTGGGCGCAGGAGAAGCTGTACCAGCTGCTGGTCTATCGGCACAACGCCCGGCTGCCGACGGTCATCACCGTTCAGAAGAGCCCCTTGTTGGACGATGCCATCGCTTCACGGCTCGCCGACATGCGATTCGTCGTGCCCCTGCTGATCGAGGCGCCCGACTTCCGTGACCAATCCCTCACGCCACGCGCCGGCCGCCGCGGATCGCGGGTGGCCGATTGACCGCAAGCCTGGGCTGCGTCTTCTGCTCCATCGTCGCGCACGAGGAGCCTGGACATATCCGGTACGAAAACGAAGACGTCGTCGTGTTTGACAACGTGCTCCGATGGGCGCCAATAATGCTGCTCGCGGTCCCACGAGAGCACATGTCACAGGAGGAGATGTGGTCGAGCGGCGTCATCGCGCGGGTGGGGGCCGTGGCGGCGCAAGTGGGCGCCTCATTGTGCCCCGCCGGTTTCCGGCTCCTATCGAACTTCGGCCACGCCGCCATGCAGAGTCAGCATCACGCGCATGTGCATGTCGTCGGTGGCGGGTACCTCGGCCCGTACGTCTAGCCCCGCCGCCCGCACGAGGCTCCCCTACGGCGCTCGGCCTCCTTCTTCCCCGGAAT
>CAYTEC010000017.1:29938-31676 GCA_964436745.1 uncultured Dehalococcoidia bacterium
CCGTACGTCTAAACTCCGCTGCCCGCACCAGGCTCCCCTGAGGCGCTCGGCTTCCTTTTCTCCCCAGAATGCCTAGCTGCGCGGGCGCCCGTGCCCTCGGTTGCCGCCCACGCCGTCGCTCTTGACCGCCGCCACCGTGCGGTATAACATGCGCCTGTTACGAAAGGCGGCGGCGCCGCCTTTCCACGCCCCTGCGAAGGTGATTTCGGCTTGTACTCGATCTTCGACCTGCACGTGCATACACGCGAAGGAAGCATTGACAGCGCCCTGTCCCCAGAGGAGTTCATCGGAGAGGCACAACGTTTGGGCCTCACCGGGGCTGTGTTCAGCGAGCACGACGGTTGGCAGCGCCACCGCTTCAACGAGTTCGTCAAGCAGCGTGAGGACGAGGGTGTGGTCCTGATCCACGCCCTGGAAGTGTACACGGACATGGGCCACGTCCTGGTCTACGGCCTGGACGGCTACCGTCCCGGGATTCGGAACATCGAGGAGCTTCGCAAGGTGGTGGACGAAGTGGGCGGCTACATGATCCTTGCCCATCCGTTCCGCTTCTTCTATGGCCCTCACGGAAACTTCACACGCAACGTCCTCTTTGAGGACCCGAAGGCCATGCCGCAGAACGCCGAAGAAGCATCCCGTCACCCTGTCTTCCAACTTGTGGATGAGATAGAGGTGGTCAACGGCGGCAACGACCGGCCCGAAAACTGTCTGGCCCTCCAGGTGGCGGCCATCCGCGGCAAGCCGGGGACGGGTGGCAGCGACGCCCACTCGAACAACGGCATCGGACTAGGCTCCACCCTGTTCCACGGGGAGATCCGGCACGAGCGCGACCTGAGGGAAGCGTTGCGGGCCGGCGCCTACACCCCCGTTGAGGGATTCAACAAGGGCAAGATCATCTACTACGGCGAGCCTCCAGCGACAGTCATAGCGGAAGAGGGCGTTCTGTCCTCGCCCCGCATCCAGTCGGTTCATTTCCAGCCTGAGAACGGCGACGATCCGCGCGAGGGACCGTAAGTGGACTTCGACGACCAATCCAGCCCAACGCTGGAAGCATTCCGGCGGGACGTCCGCTCTTGGATCCGCGATCATGCGTGGACCGGGAGCCGGGCTGACCTGGCGGCAGACCCTATTCCCTCAGAGGCGCTTGCGTGGGCCTTTGATTTCCAACGCGGCCTGGCGGATCGGGGATGGGCCGTCCCGTCTTGGTCCCCTCTGCACGGCGGCGGCGGGCTGACGACCGAGCATGACGTGGTCGTTCGGGAAGAGTTGAGCGCCGCAAGCGTCCCGCCTCTCTTCGATACCAACCTTCAGGTCGCCGCTGCCATCATCGCCTGGGGCGATGAGACGCAGCGCGGGCGATTCCCGAAGCCCTTGCTCCGGGGAGACCAGAGCGCATGGCGATCGACGATGGAGGCGGATGCCATCGCCGACCCAGAAACCGTGCTCACGATGGCGGAACGAGACGGCGACGACTACATCATCACCGGGGAGGCGCCTTTCTTCGGCAGCCCCGGCGAGCCCACGCACGTGTGGACCCTGGCTGTGACCGAGCCGAATGCCCCCCCGCACGCGCGCCTCAGCGCGTTCCTCATTCCGTCGGACCTGCCTGGCGTCGCGGTCAACGAGGCGGCAGCGGTGGCTGGCGGGGCGCGGCGAGACATCGCTCTGAGCGAGGTACGCGTACCGGTCGAATGTCGGATCGGGGAGGAGGGTGACGGCTGGGCCGTGGCCCAGACCT